>VYCW01000073.1 GCA_009843735.1 Acidimicrobiaceae bacterium
AGTTCTGGATGCCGATGTCGGCGATGGCGCTCTGCTGGGTCTCGATCCAGTCGAGATGCTCCTCCTCGCCCACCAGCAGGTGCTCGAGCAGCTCCCGGGTGCCGACGTCGCCCTGCTCCTCAGCCAGGGCCACCCCCCGGCGGTAGCGCTCGATGGCGGCCACCTCGAGCTGGCGGTCGTTCTCCATCTGGTCCTCGACGGTCTTGCCGGCCCGAACGCTGGCGAGGCTCTCCAACCGGGGCATCCCATCGAGGTACAGGATGCGGTCCATCAGCTTCTCGGCGTCGTGCATCTCCTCGATGGACTCCTCGCGCATCTTGGCGGCCAGCCGCGTCCAGCCCCAGTCCTCGCACACCTTGGAGTTGACGAAGTACTGGTTTATGGCGGTGACCTCGGCGGCCAGCGCCTCGTTGAGGAAGTCGATGATCTCCGGCGAACCCTGCATGTCCCCACCCTAACGCGCCCCATGCCGAGCACCCCAGAGATGCCCGACCCGGAATCCTCAGAGGCTCACAGCAAGTGATCGCGGCGGATCACCAGGAACCAGGTCAGCACAAACGACAGGGCCACCAGCACCACCGCCATGATCCCAGCCTCGGCGATGAACGCCTCCTCGAAGGATCCGAAGATCTGCGTTGTCAGCGTGAAGAAGCCCAGTGGCGATACGAACAGGCTGATCGGCAGCTCCTTCATGACCGACAGCAGCACCAGGCCGGTACCGGCCGCGAGGCCGGGCCCCATCATGGGGAGGTCCACCGCCAGGAACCGCCGGAGGCGGCCCGCGCCCAGGATCCGGGCCGAGTCGTGCAGCCTCTCGGGAACGCTGCGGACCGCCACCAGCGTCACACCCATGGCCAGCGATCCAAACCGTACGACGTAGGCGAAGATCAGCAGGGCCATGGTGTCGTTGAGCAGGTCGAAGGCCAAGTCCGAGCGCAGCGTCCAGAACCGCATCGACAGCGCGATCAGGATTCCGGGCAAGGCGAAGGTGCTGATGACCACGGCGTGGGCCAGCCCTCCCGATCTCGACCGGTAGCGCCCGACCAGAAGGGCGATGGGCAGCACCGCTGCGGTCGACACCACCGCGGCGATGACGCTCGCACCGACGGTGTTGGCGGTGGCCTCCAACACTTTGAATCCGTCGATGGTCAGGGCCCGCCCGCCCGTCGCCGAGCGCAGGACTCCCCTCGCGGCCCAGTCCAGGAGCGCCACGAGGGGCGCTCCCACGCCGGCGGCGGCCGACAGGGCCACAAAGGCCACCGCCGGCGCCCGCCCGCGCCCCAGGCTGTAGAGCATCGGACGATCCGACTGGCTGCCGGTCGCGTCGGGCAGCCGGCGCGAGAACCGCCGCTCGGCCAGCACCACCAGCGCGGCCACCGCCAGCAGCAGCAAGCTGAGGGCCAGAGCCACCGGCGGGTTGGCAAGCTGGTTGGTGGCGATGGCCCGGGTAAGGGTGTCGTAGCGCATCAGCTGGACCGCGCCGAAGTCGCTCAGCGTGTACAGGAACACCAGCAGCGTTCCTGCGCCCATGGCGGTTGCGATCTGCGGAAGGCAGATCCTCCCGAACGCCTTCAGTGCAGTGTCGCCGAGCACCCGCGCGCTCTCCTCGAGCGCGCTGGGGAGCTGCCGCAGCCGTGCCGCCACCGGTAGGTACACGTAGGGGTAGGTCATCAGGGTCAGCACCAGCCACGCCCCCCTGAAACCCCGGAGCTCGGGGGTGCGGTCGATCCCGATTCCTGAGAGCAGGTCGTTGGCCAGGCCGCCGGGGTTGAGGGTGTGGATGAACGCGGCCGCGCCGACGAAGGTTGGGAAGACCAGAGGCAGGGGCAGCAGCACCCGCCAGAGCCGGGCGAACGGCAGCTCGGTGCGGGTGGTGAACCACGCCAGCGCAGTGCCGAGTACCAGCGCCGCGCCCGAAACGGACACCGCCAGCCGCAGCGAGCGCCACAACGGCCCGAGGGTGCGGCTGCTGATGATCAGTCCGGCCGGATCAGCGCCCCCGACGAAGTTCCGGTACACGAGGTAGACGCCCGGGAAGGCGAACCCGAGGGCCATCAACAGGCCCACTGCCCGCAGCAGTGGCGGCGCGGCTGAAGGGCGGAAGGGTTCCAGCCTCTCGGCCTCTGGCGGGTGGGCGGCGCTCACTCGTTAAGGATGCCGCTCGCTTCGACGATGTTGAGACTTTCGGTGAACCCGCCGCCGAGAGCGTCGAAGTCCACGGTGCCGATCTCCAGAGCGCTCAGCGGCGGCAGGACCGCAGCGGGAGCCACTCCGGCGGCCAGCGGGTACTCGAGGGTCTCGTCGGTCAGGTAACGCTGGACCGGTGCGGAGAGCAGGTACGCGATCAGGTCGTTGGCCGCTCCGACGTTGTCGCTGGCCGCCATGACGGTGGCCGCGGTGATGATGAGCAGTGACCCGATGTCGTTGTCGGCGAAGTTGTGGTTGGCAGCCCGGTGGCTGTCTCCCGCGGCGGCGGCCTCCTGGTACTGGTAGTAGTGGTTGACCAGGCCCATGTCGATCTCGCCCCGGCCGGCCGCCTCCACGATCGAGCGGTTGTTCGGGTAGTAGCGGGCGCCGTTGGCGACCATGTCGTCGAGCCACTGGGTGGCGGTGTCAGTGCCGTGCTGGTCGCGGAACACGGTGAACCAGTCGAGGAAGGAGCCGTTGGTGGCAGGAATGGCCACCCGGTTCCGGTAACGGTCGCCGGTTAGGTCGAAGACGGACTGCGGGAGGTCGGAACCGGTAACGGAGTCGACGTTGTGGACCAGGACCCGCTTGCGTCCCGAGAAACCGATCCAGGTGCCCGACTTGGAGCGATTCTCCTCGGACGAGAGCGCCAGCGTTTCGGCACCGACGGCTCCGAGCAGGCCCCGGCCCTCAAGGAAGCCGACCGGGCCGGGCGAGCGCGACAGGAACACGTCGGCCGCGGTGCGGTCACCCTCCTCCGCCAGCAGGAGCGCCAGGTCCGTCGAGCTTCCCCAGCGGGTCTCGACCGCGGTTCCGGTCTGGCAGGTGAAGGCCTCCAGAATCGGGCCTATCAGGTTCTCGGACCGTCCGGAGTAGACGGTGACATTGCGGCCGTCGCTACCCGCGCACTCGCCTGCGTAGATTTGAGCTGCGGCCCCTTCCAGGGTTCGCGACTCGTTGCCTGAGCAGGCCCCAGCAATCAGGACCGCGACTAGGACGGGGAGGATTCGGAATTGCATAGCCGAGGACTATAGGGCCTTTGTCAAAGTTCGTCAAGTTCACCTAACAGCAATTATCAAGCGGTCCCCAGCACCGGCGACGTCACCAGCCCTTGAAGGCGGGGTCGCGCTTCTCGATGAAGGCCCGCATGGCCTCCTTGGTGTCGCCGGAGGCGAAGTTCACTCCCTGGCTCAGACTCTCGGCCTCCAGTGCCTGGAACAGCGAGATGTTGGAGGCGTTGTTGAGCAGGCGCTTGGAGCCGGCCAGCGCGATCGGGGGACCGGCCGCGACGGTGGCGGCCATCTCGTCCACCACAGCGTCGAGCTCCTCCACCGGCACGACCTCGTTGACGATGCCGAGTTCGGCGGCCCGCTCGGCGCCGATGATCTCCCCGGTGAAGGCCAGGCGCTTGGCCTCGTGCAGGCCGATGCGCTTGGGAAGCAGCCACGATGTGCCGAAGTCGAGGCTCAGGCCCCGCCGGGCGAAGATCAGCGAGAACCGGGCCCTGGGCGAGCACCACACCATGTCGGCGGCGAGGGCCATTCCCAGGCCGGCGCCCACGGCCACGCCGTCCACCTTGGCGATCACCGGGCGGGGACAGTCGTGGATGGCCATCACGGTGTCGCCGATGTCGCGCATGTGGTCGATCCGGTGCCGGCTCGGCTCGTCTCCGGCCTTTATGTCGTCGCCGGGACCGACGTCGGCGCCCGCGCAGAAGTCGCCGCCCGCACCGGTGAGCACCACCGCACGGGCCGACGACTCGGCGATGTGGCGGAAGCCGTGGCGCAGACCGGCCCACATGGCCGGTGTGCAGGCGTTCTTGCGGCGGGGCCGGTCGACGGTGACGGTAGTGACCGCACCTTCGGTCTCGATGCGGATGCTGGGATGCGTCACGGCAGGCTCCCGGAGGCTCGACTGCGGCGGATCCGGCGGGACACGCCAGGTCCCGACGCTACTTTGAGCGGCCGCGAATAGGTGCAACCGCATAGCGCGGCGAGGTGGTCGTTTCCGCTGTTGTTCGCTGCGCTCACGGGCCGCTCGGGCCACGGCCTCGCTCGGGCCGGTCGGTCACGCCCGCCTATTCGCTCGGCCTCTTGGCCGTGCCCACGAGCGCTACCTGCGCCGCCGCGGCAGCGCCGTCGGCCACTATGAGTCCGCGACCCGGTACCGGCGGCAGGTCCAGCCGCCCCGGCAGGGCCGCGCCGAGCAGGTCGCCGTCGAGGGGTCCGGGCCGGAAAAGCACCCCGGTCCGGCAGGTCCGCATCTCGTTGAGCCAGTGGCCGTAGGACGAGCGGAGACGCTCGGCGGTGGCCGAGACCAGCAGATGGCAGGAGCGGTCACGGCCGGCAGCCAGTCGAGCCAGCAGCCCGGAGGGATCGCCGACGCGGTCGGCGTCGTCGACGAGCAGCAGCCGCCGGCGGCCATCGGGGTCGTCGAGTCCATCCGCCGGTACCGGCTCCACCCCCAGCAGCCGCCCCAGATCGCCGGGACGGTCGGCTACGACCACCACCTCGACGCCGGCCCGGCGGGCCGCCGCGCCCAGTGCGGCCAGGGTGCAGGTTCGCCCGGTCCGGGGCGGTCCCAGCACCAGGGCGTGCTCGCCGTCGTGCAGCGCGAAGCCGGTCGGGGCCAGGCTCAGATCGCCCATGGCGAAGCGGATGTCGATGCGCCGATCCTCGATGAGGGCGCTGCCGGGCAGATCGGCGAGAGCGACCCTGGCAGGAAGAGAGCCGATCCGGGCCGGTCCTCGCCCGGCCGGAGCCGCGCTGGCGGCCACCGCGGCCGCGGCTGCTGCGAAGTCGCCGCCCTCGGGTCGGGCGACCTGCACCTCCAGACCGTCGCCGGCTCTGACGGCCCGGCCCGCTACCAGGCCCGCGGTCGGCGTGCGCAGGCCGAAGCGCAGTCCCTCGCCGGCATCCGCCGTCGCGTGGACCAGCACCACACCGGCGGAGGCGGCCAGTTCCGGTGGTAGGTCGGCGGCCCGGGCGATGCTCACCGCCACCGTGACGCCCACCGCGGCTCCGTCGCTCCAGATGCGGGCGAACCGTCGATGGGGCTCGGGGTCTCGCACCGGGTCGTGGGCCCGTGCCAGCCCGGCAAGATCGTCGACCACCAGCACGACGGCGGCTGCCGCGCCGCCGGTCCGCCGGGCGGTCACCTCATCGTCGAGCAATCGCAGGAGCCGGGCCCGGCGCTCGCCGTCGGTCGGAGCGATGACCGCACCGGCGTGGGGCAGGCACTTGAGCGCTCCGAGCAGCCCGGCGTCCAGGTCGAGCCCGTACAGGTGGAGGTCGTCGGGGCCATGGGACCGGCAGAGGTCGAGAGCCACCGAGCCCAGCGTGGTGGAGGTGCCCGATGCGGGGCCGCCCAGCACCACCAGATGGCCGTCGCGGGGATGCCATCCGCTCACGAACTGGCGTTGGCGGGCCGGATCGTCCACCAGCCATGCGGCAGGGCCGCCGGCCCCGACCCTGGTCGCCAGGTCGCCCGCCGACACCTCGGCCGGCAGCGGCTCGGGCCAGGGCGGGCGCGGCGCCCGGCCTCCCCGGAGCCGGTGGGCGACCGTCACGGCGTCGACCACGGCGTCCAGGTCGCTGTGCTCCACCGGGCTGCGTCCCGGCTCGGAGTCCGGGCCGTAGCGGAGCTCACAGGAGTCCTGGCCCGACATCTCGCCGTCTGTGCCGACACGCAGACCGTCGGAGCCACGCGGTGTGGCGCCGGTGACCAGGGCCGACTGGAACGCCACCAGCTCACCCGGGCCGAGGCGGGCCAGCGCCTGACCGGGGCGCTGCCGCGGGATCCGGGCCGCAGCCGGCGAGTCGATGACGTCGTTGGAGTCGTGGCGATCTGTCACCCGCAGAGCGATCCGGCACGATGTGTTCGCCCTGATGTCGTCGGTCACCACCCCCGCGGGCCGCTGGGTGGCCAGCACCATGTGGACGCCGAGGCTCCGGCCCCGCTGGGCGATCCCCACCAGCGAGTGCAGGAAGTCGGGAAGCTCCGCAGCCAGCGTGGCGAACTCGTCCACCACAACCACCAGCCTCGGGAGCGGCTCGCCGGCGGGACCGCTCCGGGCCCGGAAGGCCGCAAGGTCCTCGGCTCCCGCAGCCCGGAGTCGCTCCTCGCGGTGGCGCAACTCGGCCTCGAGACACACCAGCGCCCGCTCAGCCAGGCGGTCGTCGAGGTCGGTCACCATCCCGGCGACGTGTGGCATCTCGGCGCACCGGTCGAAGGCCGCACCGCCCTTGTAGTCGATGAGCACCAGGGCGACGTGGTCGGGATCGGCCGACAGCGCCAGCCCGGCCACCAGCGAGCGCAGCAGCTCCGACTTGCCCGAGCCCGTCGTGCCGCCGATCAGAAGGTGGGGGCCGTCGATCACGAGATCGAGCACGAGCGGACCCTCGGCGGTGGCGCCGATCGGCACCTGTAGATCGGCGGTGCCTTGAGTTGCGTCCCAGCGTCGCGCCACCGTCTCCGGGGTCGGCTCGCCGTCGATGAGGTCTACGAGCGACACCGCCTCGGGCAGGTTGGCGTGACCGGGGCCCAGTTCGGGGTCGTCCAGTCGAGCCAGACGGGCCGCGGCATGGGTGGCGGTCGCGATGGTGACGCCCCACGCGACGAGAGGCGCCAGCGTCGCCGCGGAGCGGGGGTCGACCAGCCGCAGGCCCCCGGCCTCGTGATCAACCTGCACGATGGTGGTGCAGTTCGACGGGAGGTCGCACACGTCGGTGGTGACGATGATCCCGGCAGTGCTCCGCAGCGCGAGCAGCATGCGGCCTGGTGCGGACCGGCCGGTGAGCGCTTCGGCTCCGTCGATCACCGCCAGCAGGATCCGCTGGGCGCAATCCGCGGCCGCCGTCTCCGCCGCGGCCGCCATCGAGGTGCTGCCGGTGGCCACCAGCGCACCCGGGCCACCGCCGGCCGCGTCCGCGGTGTGGGGAAGCCAGCGCAACCACGACCACTCCCGGGCTCCGCCGGGGGCGAGGCCCGCAACCGCCAGATCGGCGGGACCGTGAAGCACGGCCGCTTGCAGAACCAGGGATCGGGCCACGGCCCGGGCCGCGGGCAGCTCACCGACGACGCCGACGACATCGCCGGGGGCCAGCGACACCGCCACCGGCACATCTCGCAGCGGTTCCAGCGCCTCCAGCGCCTCGAGCGCTTGCGGCGCGGCGTCCCCCTCGCCGTTCACCTCGATCGGCGGCGAGTAGGGCACATCGGCCGTGCCGGCCCCGAGTCGCATGGCGTCGGGATCGTGCTGGCGGCGCTCCCAGCAGCGCAACGACGGGGTCTCCGCCCGGCGCACCAGTTCGGCGAGGTCCGGGACCAGCGCCACCCGTCTGAGACGCTCGGCGGCCGCCTCCGCCGGCAGCGCGGCCACGAAGCGTCTCACCTGGCCGGCGATGTCCTCGCAGGTTCGCTGATGGGCCCGGGCGCTCCGCCGGCGCCGCTCCAGCCAGGTGCCGATGGTGATCAGCGGACCCAGGGCCGCGAACACAGCCATGAACGGGTTCCACACCAGCGCCAGCACCAGACCGGCCGCCACCGGCAGAGCGATCCCTGCCCACGACAGGGGCTCGGGGTCGGACTGGGGTGGCGGCTCCGCCGGCACCCGCAATGCTGCCGGCGAGGTCGGGGGCCGGCGTCGGGGCGGCCGGTTGAACGGGATCCGGCCCGCGGCGGCGCCCAGGCCGGCACGCACGGCCGCGGGCGCGTCGTCCGTCTCGTTCCGCCATTGCAGGCAGGTGGCGCCGAGCCGGACGGTTGCTCCAGCCGGTAACGGTGCCGGGCCGGTCATGGCGCGGCCGGTCACGACGGTGCCGTTGCGCGAGCCGAGGTCGGCGACCACCGGCCGGGCGCCGGGCTTCGGCACGCTGATCCGGGCATGGCGGAGGGAGACTGCAGGGTCGTGGAGCACCACGTCGCAGCTCCCGGAGCGACCGATCGTCCAGGTTGCCGCCGCTGGCGGTCTGTGCCGGCTTCCGGCCCGCAGGCCCGCGGTAACCGCGAGGACCTGGCCGCGGCTCGATGTCCCGGGTGCCGGTCGGGCCCGCTGGTCGGGTGACTGGGAGGGGGACTGCCCGGAGCCGGGAGCGATCTCGAGCAGGGCCCCCTCCCAGATCAGGACCGACGAGAGGGGGGTGCCGGGACTGTGCCAGCACCCGTCGACCCTGACGCCGGCGGAGCCATCGCCGGGTCCGTCGAATCGGCTCCCGAGCGCCGCCATGAGGTCCGCCACGGTGTAGCCCTCGAGGCGGGAGTCGATCTCCACGGTCTGTTCTGTGCCGTCGCGGAGGTGACGGATCCGCACCGGCCGTACCTTTCTCGAGTGGTTCCGGCGGCCGGGGCCCGGCGCTCAGACGGTGTCGAGCGCGCTGACGCCCGCCTGCAGTTCGGCGGTGATGAACGCCGAATGCTCCCCCAGCGCGTCGCACAGCGCCCGCAGATTGGGGCGGAACTCGGTCTCCCAGAGCTGGCGGAACCGTTCGGCCCTGGCTCCCTGCCAGGTGGTGCCGTCGATACCGGCGCCGATGGCGCTGATCACCCCCTCGGCCGTCTCCTTCTGCCGGGCGAAGATCACCGCGAGCTGTTCCATCTGCGACTTCGACATCACCAGCATGTCGCCAGCCATTGACATCCTCCTTTGGGTAGCAGCACAAGAGATATCGTGCTGTTTCATGTATTTGTCACAGCACTATGGCAGGCTGATGCAGCAACAACAACCCAAAGAGAGGAGAACTATATGAAATAATTCGAAAATCTATTTTCGGCGCTGCGTTTCGCCTGCGCTCCACCAGCCGCTACGGGCCGTCGGCCGGGATGGGCGCTCGACTCTCCCGCTCAGGTCGGCGGGGTGTCGCCGATGGCCTTCTTGACCGAGCCCAGCAGGTCGGCCATGGCGGCCCGCACCGACGCCTGGTGAGCGGCGAGGGCCTGGAATTCCTGCCCTGACCGGATCGCGGCCCGCCCGCCGAGCACGTCGAAGGCCCGGTGCACCATGCGCTTGTTGATCTGGGCCAGGTCGGTGGCCACGCCGGCGATGCGCTCCGCCACGGCGACCACGGCCGCCTCCAGTTCTTCGGGCGGGTAGGCCCGGTTGGCCCACCCCATCCGGACCGCCTCGGCACCGCTGACGGAGTCGCCGGTGAGCATGGCCTCCATGGCGTGGCGCATCCCCATCAGCGGCGTGTGGTACTGCCAGTCCGGCGGCGAGGCCACCCGCACCACCGGATAGCCGATCCGGGCGTCGTCGGCCACGTACACCAGGTCGCAGGCCGTGGCCAGCTCGGTGCCTCCGGCGTAGGCGTACCCGTGCACCTGGGCGATGACCGGCTTGGCTAGGTCCCAGATGGAGAACCAGCCGTCGCTGGCCTGGCGGGTCCACTGGCCGTCGCCGGGCGCGGACGGGTAGGGCGGATCGGCCATGAGCCCGCCCGACAGGTCGTAGCCCGACGAGAAGCAGGGGCCCGCGCCCCGCACGATGGTGACCCGGACATCGGGGTCGTCGTCGAAGCGGTGCAGGGCGTCGAACAGCGCGGCCCGCATCGGTGTGGAGATCGCGTTGCGCTTGTGGGGGCGGTTGAGCGTCAGGCGGCGGACGTACTCAGCCGGCTCGTCGATGAGGATCAGCTGCTCGTCGGTCATGGGTTCGCTCCCGTGGTGTCCCGGGTGCCGGCCAGCTCGGCGGCCAGCCTGAGGCCCTCGTCGTGGCGACAACGGATTATCGCACCGGTCAGGCCCGCGGGGATCGCCTGGGGCCAGCGGGCCCGGATGCGCCCGGTTGGGCCGACCAGCGACTGGGAGTCGACGTAGTCGTCGGGGACCGCGGCGACGGCCTCGTCCCGCCGGCCGGCTCGCCACAGCTCCACGATCAGGGCGGAGGCCTCCGGCCAGCCGCGCCGGGCCATGGCCTCGGCGTGGAAGTTGTGGGTGTCGCTTCCCATGCCGCCGACGTACATGGCCACCAGCGGCTTGCGGGCGTCGAGGGCGGCCTGGACGTCGTCGGTGATCTCGACCGAGAGCGACCCGAACGCCTCGGGCTCCGGTCGGAGACCTCCGTGGCGGCGGGCCAGACCCCGCTGCAGGGGCTCCCGGTAGGTCTCGGCTCCGTCGGGTCCGTAACCCATCGGCAGCCAGCCGTCGGCCACCTCGGCGGCCAGCGCGACGTTGCGGGACCCTCCGGCGGCGATCCATATCTCGATGCCCGGCGAGGGATGCAGGATCGACCTCAGCGGCTTGCCCTGGCCCAGCGCTCCAGGCCCGTCGTAGGGCAGCCGGAGGGCGTCGCCGTCGTGGGTGACGGGCTCGTCGCGGGCCAGCACCTTGCGCATGATCGCGGTGTAGTCGCGCAGCTTGGCCGTCGGCTTGCCCCAGGCCGCGCCGTGCCAGCCCTCCACCACTTGGGGCCCTGACACGCCCAGACCGATGATGGTGCGGCCGCCTCCGGCCAGCGCGTCGATGGTCATGGCATGCATGGCGGTGGCTGCGGGGCTGCGGGCGTCGATCTGCACGACAGCGGTGGCGAGCTTGATCCGGTGGGTGTGCGCGGCCAGGAAGGCCAGCGGCGACAGCGCGTCGGCCCCGTAGGCCTCCGCCGTCCAGACGCTGTGGTATCCGAGCTGCTCCGCGAGCTGCACCGAGGCCACGGGCACCTCCAGAGACGCGCCCCGGTACAGGTCAAGTCCGAGCCCCAGCTTCACGTCGTGCAGCCTCTGATCATCCCGGGGGCATTGCCGCGGTCATCATGGCCGGGAACCCTAGTGACGTCCGCTAGTGGGTGAGAGCGTGTCGCGTCGTGGCGGGGTGATGCCCGCTCTTGTTCGCTGCGCTCACGGGCCGCTTGGGCCACGGCCTCGCGCCGTATAGGCCGCGTCGTCTGCGCCTATTCGCTCGGCCTCCGGTCTCGATACGATCCGTCATTGTGAAGGCGTTGCGCTTCTCGCGCCAGGAGGCCCGCTACGTGGCCGCGGCGCTGGCGTCGAGGCTCCGGCCCGGCGCGGGAGCGAGGTGGGGACCGCTCAAGCTGATCGACGATGATCCGCCCGAGCTGCCCGGCGAGGACTGGCTTCGCGTCTACCCCAGGCTCACGGGCATCTGCGGCTCGGACCTGGCCACCATTGACGGCCGCTCGGCGCGCTACTTCGAGGACTACGTGTCTTTCCCGTTCGTGCCCGGCCACGAGATCGTGGCCGACACCGCCGACGGCCGCCGGGTGATCGTCGAGCCCGTGCTGGGGCACGAGGCCCGCGGCTTCGACCTTCCCTACCCGGGAGCCGCTCCCGGCGACGGCGACGACTACCGGCACCTGATGAGCGGCCACCTGCTGCCGGGGCTCCAGACCGGCTTCTGCAAGTCGACCGGAGGGGGCTGGTCGACCGAGTTGGTGGCGCACCCCTCCCAGCTTCACGAAGTCCCCGACTGGATGAGCGACGAGTTGGCCGTGATGATCGAGCCGGTGGCGGGCGGCGTGCACGCCGCGCTGCGATCCGGTGCCCGGCCCGGCGACACGGTGGCTGTGGTCGGCGCCGGAACCATGGGCCTGGTGGCGGTGGCCGCCCTGCGGGGCCTCACAGAGCCGGCGTCGATCATGGTGGGAGCCCGGTACTCGACCCAGCGGGCGCTGGCGCTGGAGTTCGGCGCCGACGCGGCCGTCGAACCCGCCGAGCTCAAGCGGGCCGTGCGCCGGGCCACCAGGTCGTTCATGGTCGGCGACCACCTCTCGGGCGGCGCCGACGTCGTCATCGACGCCGTCGGTTCATCGGCCTCGCTGGCGGAGGCGCTGTCGCTGTGCCGTCCCCGAGGCCGGGTCGTGGTACTGGGGATGCCGGCCACGGTCACGGTCGAGCTGACCGGCCTGTGGCACCGGGAGGTTGAGCTGGTGGGCTGCTACGCCTACGGCACCGAGGTCCGCGCCGACGGCCGCCTCACCACCAGCTTCGAGCTGGCCACCGAACTCGCCGGCAAGGTCGCATTCGACCGGCTGGTGTCGGCGCTGTACCCCCTCGACCGCTACGTGGACGCCCTGGGCCACGCTGCGGAGGCGGGGCGCCGCGGCGCGGTCAAGATCGCGTTCGACATGAGGGAGGAGCGCCGGCGTGGCATCTGACCGTAGAAACGCCACAGACAGTCGCGGCAGCCCTGCCGGCAGCTTCGACGCGGTGGTGATCGGCGCTGGCGTGATCGGCGCGGCCACCGCCTTCGAGCTCGGACGGCGGGGCCGGCGGGTGCTGTGCGTGGACAAGCTGCCCGCGGCGGGCTTCGGCTCGACCGTCAACTCGTGCGCCATCGTGCGTTTCACGTACTCGACCTTCACCGGCGTGGCCATGGCCTACGAGGGCCTCCAGTACTGGCTCGACTGGCCCGCGTACCTCGAAGCCTCCGACGAGTCGGGCCTCATCGAGTACAAGCAGTGCGGCATGGCCGTCCTGAAGGATCCCGGCGGCCACTACCTGAAGGTACTCCCCCACTTCGACGCCATCGGCGTGGCCTACGAGGAGTGGTCCACCGAGGAGCTGGTCCAGCGGATGCCGATCCTCGACGCGGGAGTGTTCGGCCCGCCAAAGCGGCCCGACGACCCCGACTTCTGGGCCGACCCGACCGAACAGCTGCCCGGAGCGGTGTTCACCCCGGAGGCCGGATACGTGAGCGACCCGCAGCTCACAACCCACAACCTGCAGCGGGCCGCGGAGGCGGCCGGGGCCGAGTTCCGTTTCGCCACCGCGGTCACCGCGATCGGTCATGCCGGCGGCCGGGTGACCGGCGTGACCCTCGACGGCGACACGGCCGTGGCCGCGCCGGTGGTGGTGAACGTGGCGGGCCCCCACTCGTACCTGATCAACCGGATGGCCGGCGTGTACGAGTCGATGAACATCAAGACCCGGGCGCTGCGCCACGAGGTCCACCACGCCCCAGGACCGGCCACCTTCGACTACGAGCGGGACGGCTTCAACATCGCCGACGACGACAACGGCATCTACTTCCGGCCCGAGACCGGCAACCACATCCTGGTGGGCAGCACCGACCCCCGCTGCGATCCCCAGGACTGGGTGGATCCCGACGAGTACGACCAGCGTCTCAGCGCCGACCAGTGGGAGGCCCAGGTGCTGCGGCTCAACCGGCGGCTGCCGTCGCTGGGCGTGCCCCACGAGCGCAAGGGCGTGGTCGACCTCTACGACGTGAGCGACGACTGGATCCCGATCTATGACCGCACCGACCTCGACGGCTTCTATGTGGCCATCGGCACCAGCGGCAACCAGTTCAAGAACGCCG
>VYCW01000067.1 GCA_009843735.1 Acidimicrobiaceae bacterium
ACCCCCGCCGGCGCCCCTCGCCTGGGCGAGCACACCGACGAAGTCCTCTCCAGCCTGCTGGGACTCTCAGAAGCCGAACTGGCCGCCCTGAGGGACGGCAGCGTGATCTGAACATGAGCGCCACCGACAGCCAGGACGGCAACAGCACCGGCATCCGCTACGAGCCGGACGACCCGTGCCCGCCGCTGCTGCTGCTCGGCGTCGGCCTTCAGGGCGTCATGATGATCCTGGCCTCGATCGTGGTGATCGTGGCCGTCACCGCCCGGTCGGGCGGCCAGGACGACGACTACCTGACGTGGGCGGTGTTCGCCGCCCTGATCATCTCCGGAGGCCTCATCGCGCTCCAGGCCAGCCGGGTTCGGCGGCTCGGAGCGGGGCACATCCTGTTCATGGGCCCCACCACCAACTTCGTGGCCGTGGCCGTGCTGGCGCTGGAAGCGGGAGGGCCGGCCATGCTGGCCAGCCTGACCGTGGCCGCGTCGCTCTTCTACCTCATGCTCGCCTTCTGGCTGCCGTTGCTGCGCCGGGTCATCACTCCCATCGTCTCCGGCACCGTGCTCATGCTGATCGCGGTGTCGGTCCTGCCGATCGCGCTGGAGCGGGTCAGGGAGGTTGCCGGCGACGCAGACCCGGTCACGGGGCCCATCGTCGCGGTGGTGACCCTGGTCGTGACCACCGTGCTCGCGCTGCGGGCACCTCGGAACCTGAAGCCGTGGTCGCCGCTGGTGGCCCTGTTGGCCGGGTCCGTAGCGGCGGCAGCCCTCGGGGCCTACGACACCCAGCCGTTGATCGACGCCGCGTGGGCCGGAGTCCCCACCGGCGGGTTCCCCGGGCTGGACCTCACTCCCGGACCCGAGTTCTGGGCGCTGCTCCCAGCTTTCGTCGTGGTCACCCTCGTGGGCGCGGTCAAGAACATGGGCGACAGCGTGGCCGTGCAGCAGGCCTCCAGACGCAA
Organism: Acidimicrobiaceae bacterium; assembly: GCA_009843735.1. Lineage (GTDB taxonomy): Bacteria > Actinomycetota > Acidimicrobiia > Acidimicrobiales > Aldehydirespiratoraceae > Aldehydirespirator. The sequence continues at coordinate 956 of VYCW01000067.1, forward strand.
GCCCAGAGTGACCGACTTCCGGCTGGTGCAGGGCGCGCTCAACACCAACGGACTCGGCATCCTGCTCTCGGGGCTCGTCGGGGCGCCGCCCACCACCGCGTACTCGTCCCGCAGCGTGATGCTGATCACGTTCACTTCGGTGGCCGCTCGCCGGGTCGGGTACGTGATGGGAGCCGTCCTCGCCGCTCTGGCGCTGTTCCCGAAGTTCGCGGCAGTCCTCATCTCAATCCCGAGCGCTGTCATGGGGGCCTACATCCTCGTCGCCATCGGCACGCTCTTCGTGGCCGGAGTGCGGACCGCGGTCTCCGACGGTCTCGACGCCCAGAAGGCCACCATCGTGGCGATCTCCTTCGCCGTAGGCGCCGGCCTCGAGCAGCAGACGATCTTCGCCGACCTGCTGGGCGGGACATGGTCCCCGCTACTGGACAACGGAGTGGTCATGGGCGCCGCCACCGCGGTCCTGCTGACGCTGTTCATGGAGGCCACCCGGCCCATACGACAGACCCGTCTCGAAGTCGATCTCAGCGTCTCGTCGCTCCCAGAGATCGACCGGTTCCTGTGCGACATCGCCTCCCGCCTGGGCTGGAACCAGGCCTCGACCGGGCGGCTGCGATCGGCCGGCGAGGAGACGCTCATCAGCCTGATCCATCCCCGTGGACCCGCCCCCGGTGAGGGACCGCCCCGGTTCATCGTGATAGCCCGCCCCAGCGACAACCTGGTCGAGTTGGAGTTCCTGGCTGTGTTCGACGAGGAGAACCTCGAAGACCGGCTGGCGTACCTGAGCGAGGAGGCCGAGGGAGGCCAAGGAATCGAAGAGGGCGAGATCTCCCTGCGCCTGCTGCGCCATTACACGACCTCGGTCCAGCACCAGAAGTACCAGGGCCTCGACGTGGTGACCGTCCAAGTCCGAGGATCTCGTTGAGTGAGAAGGAGTATGCGATGAGACGTCCACTGGCGGGGCTGCGGGTGATCGACCTGGGATCCCGGGTATCGGCCCCGTTCTGCGCCGCGATCCTGGGCGAGCAGGGCGCCGAGATCATCAAGATCGAGGAGCCGGTACGGGGCGACCGGCTACGCGAGCTGGGCCCCTACGCCCAGGACGACGCCGGTGAGCCCTACTCGCTGTACTGGTCGGTGGAGGGCCGGGGCCGCAAGTCGGTGACCCTCGACCTTCGCCGCCCGGAGGGCCAGGAAATCCTCCGTTCGCTGGCCGCCGCCAGCGACGTCGTGATCGAGAGTTTCCGGCCCGGCACCCTCGAACGCTGGAGCATCGACCCGTCCCGGCTCTCGCCGCATCTGGTGACGGCCCGCCTCAGCCTGTTCGGCCAGGACGGCCCGAAGTCGCTGCAGGTGGGCCTCAACGGCAGTGCGCTGGCCTTCAGCGGGCTCATGCACCTCACCGGCGACCCCGACCGGCCCCCGGCACGGCCCGGAGTCAACATCGCCGGCTACCTGACCGGCGTGTTCGCGGCTCAGGCCGTCACCAGCCTGCTGTACGAGCGTGACGCCCGCGGCACCGGCACCGGCGGGGTCATCGATGTGTTCATGTACGGCTCCATACTGCGCATCATGGAGTGGACCATCGCCGCCCACGACCGGTTGGGAATGGTCCGCAACCGCTCGGGCGACAGCCTCGACATCGCCGCGCCGGTCGGCAACTACCCCAGCCGCGACGGGCGCTACGTGTACCTCGTCGGCGGCAGCCAGACCTTCTTCGAACGGCTGTGCCGGGCCATGGACCGCCCCGACCTGGCCGGCGACGAGCGCTTCGCCGACGCCGCGGCCCGGGCCGACAACCGGGTCGAGATCAACGCGATCGTCGCGGAGTGGGTGTCCGGACTGGACGCTGACAAGGCGGAGGCTCGCCTGGTTGCCTGCGACGTGCCCGCGGGCAAGATCTACGACGTCGCCGACCTCGCGGCCGACGAGCACGTGTTGGCCAGGGGCGACATCTGCACGGTCCAGGATCCGGTCATCGGACCGGTCCGCCAGCAGGCGCCCTTCCCCCGGCTGCTGGGCGAGACTCCTGCCGCGCCGTCGGGCGCGCCCCGCCTGGGCGAGCACACCGACGAAGTGCTGTCAGGCGTGCTCGGCCTGTCCGGGGCGGAGTTGGCCGACCTCAGAGCCGACAGCGTGATCTGACCGGCGAGCGACCACCTTCAGGTGACGCGCTGGATGAGGGTGCCGGTTCCCAGGCCACCGCCGCAGCACATCGACACCAGGCCGTAGTCGCCGTCGGTGCGCTCCAGCTCGTGGACCGCCTTGGTGGTGAGGATGCAGCCGGTTCCGCCCAGCGGGTGGCCCAGCGCGATGGCCCCGCCGTTGGGGTTGGCGCGGGCCGGGTCGGCGCCGACGGTGCGCTGCCAGGCGATCACCACCGACGCGAAGGCCTCGTTCACCTCGAACACATCGACATCGTCGATGGTTAGGCCCTCGCGCTCCAGCACCCGCTCGGTGGCCGGTATCGGGCCCTCCAGCATCAACACCGGATCGCAGCCCACCAGCGCGGTCTGGGCCACCCGGACCCGGGGCTTGAGGACCAGCTCGGACGCCTTGTCGGCCGACATCAGCAGCACCGCGGCCGCCCCGTCGGCGATCTGCGACGACGAGCCCGCGGTGTGGATCCCGTCCTCGCGGGCCACCGGCTTGAGGCCGGCCAGCGCCTCTAGGCTGGTGTCGCGGGGCACCTCGTCGCGGGCGAACTCCACCGTCTCGCCGGTCTTCTTCCCGTCCTCATCCACCAGCACCGCGTCGATGGGGACGATCTGGGTCTCGAAGCGACCCTCGCGCTGAGCGATCGCGGCCCGCAGCTGCGACTCCAGTCCGAGCTCGTCGGTGTCGGCGCGGGAGATGCCGTAGGCGGTGGCGATGCGCTCCGCTCCCTCGAACTGGCTGGTGAACTCGTAGTGCCGGAAGTAGCTGCGCGACACCGGCTTGCCGGGGCCGTTCATCACGTTGGCCGCCAACGGCACCATCGACATCGACTCCACGCCGCAGGCCAGCACGGTGTCCTCCGCGCCCGAGGCGATGAGGCTGTAGGCCAGGTTCACCGCGTGCTGCGACGATCCGCACTGGGAGTCGACGGTGGAGCAGGCCGTGGTCTGGTCGCCACCGTGGGAGAGCCAGGCGGTGCGGGTGATGTTCATGCCCTGGGCACCGACCTGGTCGATGCAGCCGCCTACCACCTGGTCGACGTCGCCGTTGGCGATGCCGGCCCGGCTCAGGCACTCCATCTGCACCGGCCCCAGGATGTCGGCTGGGTGGGTGTGGGCCAGGGTTCCGTTGCGTTTGCCTACCGCTGACCTGACCGCCTCGACGATTACTACGTCTCTCATTCCGTCCTCCCCTGTGCTGTGGCAACGGCAGCCTATGCGCTCTCGCGTGGCGACAATTCTTCCCGGCCGGCGGGTCCTGTCGCCGAGGCCGTCCGACCGACGGGGCTTCGCCCCATTGTCGGTCGGCCGTTCCTCGCCGCCACCCCCCGGCCTCGCCGGTCGCGCCGCATCGCGCTGTTCATGGTGGCTAGGGGGCGATCGCTATTGGGGTCCAGTTGAGGATCTTGTCGGGCTCTTCTGAGCGGTGGGCGAAGCCTTCTACCTGTAATGCGAAGGCTCGACCCGATCCGGCTGGAGCGACATCGAGGAGGGTGTGGCGGAACGACACCTGATCCCCCTCGAAGGCGGGGCCGGGATGGTCACAGCCGTGCCACCCCACCACCGTGGCCATGCCCGGTAGCACCCGCGACAGCGATGCCTGGGCCAGGCCCACGACGTGGCCCCCGTACACGAGTCGCTGCGGGTACGGGGACTCGGCCGCGTCACGGTGAACCATGGCCAGGTTGTTGGTCAGGCGGACCAGTGCGAGGGCGTTGTCCACCACGTCCCGGGCCGGATCGTCGACGGAAATGCCGGGCTTCCAGTCAGTGCCCGGACCAAGGACGCCGAAGTCCCAGCTCGCCGGCACGAGCTCCGCGTAGGAGGCGAGGTCCAGCGGTGTCGCCGTGCCCAGGTCGTCGTTGTGGCCGGGCTGCTCGTCGCCGGCTTGGGGCAGCAGCGGGGCCCGGCGGTAGGTGATGGCCGGCTCCCCGTCGGCCGTGGTGACGATGTCGACCAGCACCTTGCCCCGGTGACGGCGCCCGGGACGGGAGCGGCTGTCGGCCAGGGCGACAACGGTGACGGTGGTCGCGAGGGACTGCCCGATAAACACCGGCCGCAGGAACCGCAGGTCGCGATAGAAGAGGTTGGCGATCACACGTCTGGTGACGGTGGTGCTGTGCCCGGCGGACAGATGCATGACCAGCGCCGGGCTGGCCAGACGGCCGGGCTCCCCGGTCACGGCAGCACACACCGCCGGGTCCATCACCATCGGCAGGCGCTCGCTCACCATCGACTGGTAGAGGGCGGCCATTCCCTCGTCGACCACCACCGACGGCTGCCGGGGCAGGACCTGACCCACCCTGAGGTCCTCGTAGTACGGCCCGTCGAGCGGGATCACAGACACGCAGGCTACGACCCGCCGACGATCATGGCCGATCCGAGAGCGCGACCGGGCCACTTGCGGTGACGTGGATCACGTCGCGGCGGTCGCCGTCGGTGACGCATAGGACCATCCCCGCTTCCAACCGTTCGCCGAAGCCGATCTGCGGACCGATCACCGGATGCTCGAAGCCCATGCCTAGGCCCCGCACCAGCCAGTCGGCGGAGACCGCGGCCGTGGCCAGGTCGGCATAGGACGCCCCGGACCGGCAGGCGTCAGCCAAGGCCGCGGGGGCGAGGCGCCGGCCGTCGGCGAAGAGGCCGCCGACACCCCCCTCGTACAGGTCGCAGATCACACCGACGTCGACGGCCAGCCCCCGGTCCCGGCGCTCGGCCCGTACCCCCGACGACGGGACGGTGACGCCACGGTTGGCCAACGCCTTGATGGCCGCCGCGGGCGGATCGGCGTGGCCAGGGGCGTCGAGCGCGGCCTCCACCCCGACCCAGGCCGCGGCACAGGACTCGGCGATCGCCTCGACCTCGCCGGGCAGTTTGTGAAGACGCACACCGGCCATCAGGTCATCGGCCGCCACGACATCGGCCTCCGGGGAGAAGTGGGCTGCGGCTCTCCGGAACGACGGCGTCAGCTCGTCCACCCCGATCAGGCGAGCCTCCGCCAAGCCGTCGATGGCCGCCATCGACCCGGCCATTATCCGGGGATTCCACGTGAGCGGATAAAGATCATCGAAGCTCATCGGGGGCTCGATGCCGTCGTCCCAGCTCGACAGGGCGTGGACCCGCCCGGTGGCCCCGACCACGATGCAGCCCGCGCCGAAGGGGCGCGTGCCGGCCGTCCACAGCCGGCGCATGCCGCAGGCGTAGCCGGCGTTGTCCTGGCGTCCCAGCACCAGCACGTCGACGCCGGCCGAGGCCATGGCCCCCAACACCCGCTCCCGGCGGGCCAGCACCAGGTCGCTGGTCATGTCCGGAACGGTTCGTAGTGGTGGCCGTGGCCCAACCGGCGCCAGCCGTCGTCGGTCACGGCAACGACTTCCTCGGCCCGGTAGCCACCTACTCCTTCGGCCCAGATGACGGGCTCGAACACCAGCACCATTCCCGCTACCAGCTCGTAGCCGTCATCGAAGGCTTGGCCCAGGTCGGTACCGATCATGGGCATCTCCGCGCTCTCCAAGCCGGTTCCGTGAGCCAGGTAGAACTGCGGCAGCCACGGTGTCTCCTCCGGCTCGACGGCCCGGGCGGCCCGGCCAACATCGCCGAGCGTGGCACCGGGGCGCACCACCGTGAGTGAGGCTTCCAACACGGCCATCCAGCGGTCGAACAACGACTGCTCGGCCGCGGTCGGAGTCCGGCCCGGCACCCAGGTGCACCCGAAGTCGGACATGTAGCCGTGCCAGGCCACGCCGGCGTCCACCCACACCAGGTCGCCCTCGGCGAAGACAGGGTTGTCGACCCCGGTGGGGAAGGCCACATGGCCGGTCGAGGTACGGGGCCCGCCGTCACGACGGGAAGGCATTGGCTGGAAGATGGGATCGATCTCGTTGCGATGGTCGGAGCCTGGCTTCGAGTCGTCCTCCCGCAGTGCGGCTAGGAACACACCCGCCACTTCGGACCGGGTGGCGCCAGGAACGCAGGCGGCCCGGGCCTCCGCCATGGCTCGCTCCGTGCGTCGCTGCGACTGGTCGATGCAAGCTAGTTCGTCATCGGTCTTGACCACGCGGGCCGGTCCCAGCACCCGGCTGGCGTCGACCAGTTCCGCCCCGTCGAGGACCCCGGCACGGGCCATGGCGCCGGTCACCCCGTCCACCGCCACCCGACATCCGGTCACATCCCCGAGAATCTCGGCTATGGCCGCGCCGACCATCGCCACGCCGTCATCGAGTTCGGGCCACAACGGACCGCCAGCCTCCGCGCAGGCCGACACCGCATCACTGACGGGGTCATGGGCATGGAGGCGGGCTGGACCATCCGTTGCGCCGACAATGGCCACCGCGCGGCGATGGTTGGCGTGGCTGGAATCAACCGCCTCAGGAACGTGTCCGGTGGCGTAGGTCACGTGAGGACCGTGCATCAGCACGGCCCCGTCCACGCCCTGAGACCGCATCTGCTCACGCAGTCGTACCAGCCGCTCCACACCCATGCGACCCAGATCAACCACAGCCGGAAGCTACTCCTCCGTTGCCCGTCACGACTTCTCCCGAGGGGCCAGTCAACTCATTGTGGAGGCTGTCCTTGCGCATCATCCGCGCCATCCGGGTCAGTCGGTGTACCCAAATGAGACGTATTCTCAGAGGGAAGGGGAGTTGCCGGAGTGGACTACAGCCTTCAGACGCTGCGAGGAGATTTCTTCGGGGGGCTGACCGCGGCCGTGGTGGCGTTGCCTCTGGCGCTGGCCTTCGGCGTGGCGTCAGGCCTGGGCGCGATCGAGGGGCTCTACGGCGCGGTGGCAGTGGGCTTCCTCGCGGCGGTGTTCGGCGGAACCAAGACCGTGATCTCCGGCCCGACCGGGCCGATGGCGGTGGCGATGGCCGTCATCATCGCCAACCACGCCAACCACGACATCGGCCAGGCGCTCACGATCGTGGTGCTGGCCGGCGTCATCCAGATCCTGCTGGGGTTGGCGAGAATCGGCCGCCTGGTCTCCTACACCCCGTACTCGGTGATCTCGGGATTCATGTCTGGCATAGGCGTGATCATCATGGTGATCCAGACGCTGCCGTTCGTTGGTCTGCCCGTCAAGGAGGGCGGACCCCTGGAGACCATCCGCCACTGGCCTCAGGCGGTGCAGGAAGTCAACTGGAGCGCGTTGGCGGTGGCCGCCGTCACGCTGGGAGTAGGCCTGGCGTGGCCGCGGCGGCTCCAAGAGATGCTGCCCTCCGCGGTAGCCGCTCTGGTGGCCGGAACGCTGCTGAGCGTGCTGTGGCTGAGCGACATACCGGTCATCGGCGAGGTGCCCACCGGCCTCCCCGATCTTCGCATGCCGGACCTGTCCCCCGCTGGGCTGCTCGGGGATCTCCAACCGGCGCTCACGATCGCCCTGCTCGGCGCGATCGACACCCTGCTGACCGCCTTGATCGCCGACTCCATCACCCGCGAGCGCCACAACCCCAACCGGGAACTGGTGGGCCAGGGCCTCGGCAACGCAGTCGCGGGACTCTTCGGAGGAGTACCCGGAGCGGGAGCGACCATGGGAACAGTGGTCAACATACGAGCCGGTGCACGCACACGGGTCGCCGGCGCGCTGTGCGCATTGCTGCTGCTCGCGGTGGCCCTGGGCCTCGGGCGCTACGTCGGGTCGATCCCGCATGCGGTGCTGGCCGGGATCCTGATCAAGGTCGGTTGGGACATAGTCGACTGGCGGTTCATGACCCATCTTCACCGCGTGCAGCGCGAGCACCTGCTGGTGATGGTCGTGACCCTGGGTCTGACGGTGTTCGCCGACCTTGTCACCGCGGTGGTGCTGGGCCTCGTGGCGGCAGGAATGGCCAGCGCCCGGCAGTTCGAGCGACTGGAACTGGACAACGTGATGTCGGTTCCGCTCCTGGACGACGCCTTCTTGACGGACAGCAGCCGCACAGAGGAGTCCGACAAGTTCTCGGCCCGGGTCGGACTCGTGGCGCTGAGGGGAACCTTCACGGTGGCGTCTTCCAACAAGCTGATCGCGACCCTCGGCGCCGACGTCCGCGATCACGAAGTGGTGATCATCGACTTCTCCGACACCGTCTACATAGACGACAGCGCGGCCGTCGTAGTCGAGCAGCTCATCGATATTGCCGTCGAGGAGAACACCGAATGCATCGTCATGGGGACTGCAGACCTGCCCCTCGGCAGCCTCCAAGCGCTCGACGTGCTGCATCAAGTGCCGGCCGACCGCTTCGTGAGAGATCTCGACGAAGCCCGTGATCTGGCCAAGCGGCTGCTCTCCGCCGACACCTAGGGCCACGCCGGCCGAGCGATCGCAAGCAGCATCGGTCCGCCGCCCGCGTCAGCGAGACGCACGGTGCATAATCTGACCGACCAGAACCGAAAGAAGGGGGCGCAGTCGTTGTGCGATCTCTTGCCGACATACCCCGCCAGCAAGCCGCGGAGAACCCCGACAAGCCAGCGCTGATCTGTCACGATCGCACGCTGACCTACCGGGATCTCGACGTCGAGTCGTCCCAGGTGGCCAACGCGCTGATCGCGGCCGGCGTCGGCTCGCAGAGCCGGGTCGGGTTCATCGGCAAGAACATCGCCGAGTACTTCACCCTCGTGTTCGGCGCGGCCAAGATCAACGCGGTCACCGTGGCCGTCAACTGGCGGCTGGTGGCGGCCGAGATGGCCTACATCCTGAACCACGCCGAGGTCGAGGTCGTCTTGGTGGAGGACGAGTTTCTCGGCCATCTGGGCGACATGGACCTTCCCCGCGGGCCACGGGTGGTTCTGGTCGGTGCGGTCACCGCCACCGAGGGGCAGGTCGGCTACTCCGACTGGATCGAGGGCCAGCCGGCGACCGATCCCGCCCACCCGTCCGTCGAGGACGATACGGGCCTCCAGCTCTACACGTCGGGCACCACCGGCCTGCCCAAGGGAGCCGAACTCAGCAACCGCAACATCTTCTCGATAGTGGGCCCGATCAGCGGCATGCTCGGCCTGCACCCCGACAGCGTGATGCTCCACGTGCTGCCCCTGTTCCACATCGGCGGCAGCGGAGTGGCCACCGTCGGGCTGTACATGGGCTGCACCAATGTGGTGCACCGAGACGTGGACCCGGCCGCGATCTTTGCCGACATTCCCGGCCATCGGGTCAACGCGGCCTTCATGGTGCCGGCGCTGCTCCAGTTCCTGCCGATGATGCCGGGCGCGTCCGACGTGGACTTCTCCTCACTGGAGAGCATCGTGTACGGAGCGTCGCCGATCACCGAGGAAGCGCTCACCGCGTCCCTGGCCCTTCTCAAGTGCCCGCACACCCAGGTGTACGGGCTCACCGAGACCACCGGAGCGCTGACCCTGCTGGCGCCCGAGGACCACGACCCGGGCGGACCCAGGGCGAAGCTGCTCAGATCAGCCGGTAAGCCGCTGCCCGGCGTGGAACTGCGCATCGTCGACGCGAACGGGCGCGACGTGGCCGCCAGCGAGGTGGGCGAAGTATGGGCCCGGACCGTCCAGAACCTCAAGGGCTACTGGCGCGACCCGGAGGCCACCGCCGAGGCCTTCCCCGACGGCCGCGACGACCAGGGGATGGGCTGGTTCCGCACCGGTGACGCCGGCTTCATGGAGGACGGATACCTCTTCATCCACGACCGGATCAAGGACATGATCGTGTCGGGCGGCGAGAACGTGTACCCGGCCGAGATTGAGAACGCCCTGATGGCCCATCCGTCAGTGGCCGACGTGGCCGTCATCGGGATCCCCAGCGAGCGCTGGGGAGAGTCGCCCCTGGCGCTGATCGTGCCCGCGCCGGACACCGACCCCAGCGAGGAGGAGCTCATCGCCCACTGCCGCCAGCTCCTGGCCGGATTCAAGATTCCAGCGGCGGTCGAGCGCATCGACGCAGTGCCCCGCAACCCGTCGGGCAAGATCCTCAAGACCGAGCTGCGCAAGCCCTACTGGGAAGCCCGCGACCGCCAGATCTGACGACGCCCGGCGGGACCGGAGGCAGAACTCAGCCGACGATGAGGGTGTCCTCGCCCATCACGTCGATGCCCGATCGCTGCTGGAAGCCCTGGTGGTTGTCGGCCAGCTCCGAGGCGGGATCGCCCGCAATGCGGGTGTGCCACATCACCCGGGGCTCGGTCATGTCGAATGGTGTCCCCCGGTGCATCAGCCGGCGGTTGTCCCACAGCGCGGCGTCGCCCGCGGCCCACTGGTGGTGGTGGATGCGGGGCGGCTGACAGGCCTGGGCGTTGAGCCTGTCCAGGAAGGCCTCCGACTCGTCCTCGGCCATGCCCACGATCCCGTAGGCGTGGCGGCCGGCCAGCAGGTTGGGCCGGCCCGTCTCGGGGTGCACCTTCACCAGCGGCCGTAGCGGCGGCTCGAGGTCGTGGAAGCCGTACATGTCGTAGCCTCCGCCCTCGGTCTTCTTCGGCATGTACCCGGAGCGGCCCTGGCTGTAGTAGAGCGAGTGGTGGGCCCTCAGACCGGCGAGACGCTGCTGGGTCTCGGGGTCCAAAGCCTCATAGGCGGCCCGCATGTCGGCCCATCCGGTAGCCCCGCCGAGGCTGGTCACCACCTCGGCGGTGAACACCGAGCCCTTGGCCTGCAGCGGCATGTAGGTGCTGTCGTGGTGCCAGCCCTCGTTGCCCCGTAGCGACTTCACCACGTCGTGGCCCGGGTCGCTGAGAATGTTGCCCTCGGCGTCGACGTTGCTGAAGGGCACCGCCTCGAACTCCAAGGGCCCGAACCGGCGAGCGAAGTCGTTCTGCTCGTCGATGGTCAGGAACTGGCCCGGGAAGATCAGCAGGGCGTGCTCCAGCCACGTCTCCTGCAACGCCTCGAACGCAACCCCTTCGATGGACCGGAGCTCCACCCCTGTGACCACCGCGCCGAAGGTGGCGTCCAGCGGTTCGATGTCGAACAGGTCGGTGGCCATGGTTTGAGGCTCCATCGCCGAGCGCGGGTCGCCGGCCGAGAAGTTCCCGGATTCTAGAAGCGTCTACAGTTGCGGTTCATGCGGACGGGGGTGTTCCTCTTCGGCGGCGTGGAGCTGTCCGACGCCGGCCCCGGGCCGCCTGCGCCCACCAACCGCCGCTTCGACCACAAGGAGGTGTGGCGGGCCACTGAGCGCATCATCGACATGGCGGTCGCGTGCGACCAGCTGGGCTTCGACTCGTACTGGCTGACCGAGCACCACTTCCAGCACGAGGGCTACGAGGTGATCCCCAACGGGATCCTGGTGGGAACCATCGTCGCGGAGCGCACCGAGCAGATCCGCATCGGCATGGCCTTCAACATCGTGCCCCAGTGGCACCCGCTACGACTGGCCGAGGACTTCGCCACCTTCCACAACATCTCCGGCGGCCGCGGCATCCTGGGCGTCGGCCGGGGCACGGTGCCCCGCGAGGCCGAGACGCTCGGCACCAAGATCGGCAGCTTCGACAACCCCGACCAGGCCGCAGCCGACGAACTCAACCGCAAGCAGTTCGACGAGGCCATGGAGGTGATCCAGCTCGCTCTGGACAACGACTCCTTCAGCTTCCACGGCGACGTCTACGACTTCCCGCCGCCAGGCATCCCCGACCGGGGCGGCTTCGTCTCCGAGTTGTCGCTGGTGCCCCGCCCCCTCTACCCCTACGAGATCTGGCAGGCCGCGAAGTCGCCGGCCACTCTCGAGCAAATCCCCCGCTGCGGCTGGGGCGGCGTGTTCTGGAACTACCACCACTCCTTCATCAAGGAGCGCTGGGAGCAGTTCGCCGAGCGGTACCACGCCCACCACGGCCGCGAGCTCGAGCGGGGCGAGAACCGCCTGCTGGTGCAGTGCCTCCGGGTGGAGGACACCTACGAGGACGCGGTCGCGTCGGTGCGCGACGGCCACGACGAGCTCTGGAAGTTCCTCGGCCCCTACGGCTGGAGCAAGGGCTACATGGGCCCCGACGGCAAGCCGGCCAAGCCGGGGCTGATCCCCACCTTGGAGACCTCCATCGAGCAGAAGACCTGGCTGGTCGGCAGTCCCGAGCAGGTGGCCGAGACCATCAGCTGGCGCGACGAGGAGATCGGGCTCGAGAACCTGCTGCTGTTTCCGGCCATGCCTGGGGACCCCTACGAGAAGGTCGAGGAGCAGTTGCACCGCATTGCCGAGGAAGTCCTGCCCCTTCTGCCTTAGGTGTGTTTGCCCGGCCGGCGGGTCCTGTCGTCGAGGCCGTCCGACCGACGGGGCTTCGCCCCAT
>VYCW01000031.1 GCA_009843735.1 Acidimicrobiaceae bacterium
ATCGCCCCGATCGACTCCCGCTTCGACGGCATCGACTCCCGCTTCGACGGCATCGGACTCCCGCTTCGACAAACTGGAGGCCAGGCTTGACGCTATGGGCCGCGACGTGTCGGACGCTCGCGAGAGACTGGCCCGCATCGAGGGCCACCTGATGGGTCCCGAGAGCTTGAGGATGCGCAGTCCCCGCTCAACAGCACCGGCCGAACCCTCCTCAGAGGATCCTGAGCCTGACCAGCGCCAGACCGGTTGATGGGCCAAGGAGCGCGCCGAAGTCATTAGGGGCCAGGCTCGGAACCTCTATGTGACGGTCTCCACGGTGGTGCTGGCCGCTGTCTCCATCTGGATCGCGCTGCCGGCCGGCCCGGGGGCCTAACCGCCGGTCAGTTCAGTCGCCCCTATGGCACTGCGCACCTGTCGCGGGCCTACGCGAGCATGAGGCGTTCGCCGCGGGGTTCGCGGACGGCGGTCACCGAACTCTGGCGCTCGATCACGATCCGCCGCGCAGACGCGAGGAGGCCCCGGCCTATTGGCCGGGGCCTCCTCGGGGTTGGTGGTATTAGAAGAGGAGGGGTGGAGCCGAGGCCTCGGGGAAGCCCCGGCTCCTTACCTACCTAGCTGTCTACTGGACCCAAGTGAAGCTGGCGACATCGTCAGCCTCACCAGCCTTGTAGGACGCCACAGTGATGTCTCCAGCGTCGGCGGTCGCTAGCACCTTGGCCAGGTTCTCCTCGAACCCTGCCATGGTGACGGGAGCACCACTGACGAAGAACTGGTCGTTGGCGTCGTACACGTAGACCGTCGGCACGCTGCTCACGTTCAGGACGAGCAGGTTGCTGTCGGCTTCAGCCACAAGCACTGCGGCAGGTCCGACAGCGGTGTCGGTGCCGTCGGCGGCGGTGGTCGAAGCGCCGTTCTGCGTCCAGTTGACCGTCGCCGTAGCGGTGAGGTCAGTCGGATCGTCGGCGTTGCCAGCTTCACCGTCCGGGCCGGGCCCGAGGTCCGCGGTCACGGTGACCGTCTCGATCTCGCCCGTGGTGCCCGTGTAGCTGTAGGGCAGGGTGACCGTGCCATCCGGGAAGGTGACCCGAGCCTTGGCCGGGAACACCGACCGAGCAGGATCGGCTGTGGAAGCCGGACTCGATGCAGTCACCGGGATGTTCCCGATCGGGTCGCCGTACTGGTCGGTAACGGTGACCGTGATCCGGTTGCCGGTCATCGGGTTGTCCGAGTTAGCCACCGGCGAGTGCGAACGCACCGCTTCGGCCTTGAGGTCAAAGCCCACTGCAGTCACGTCGGAGAACGTGACCGTGCCGGTCACCTGGTCCGCGCCACTGACAGTGGTAGCGGTCACCGTGTCGGCGTCTATGTAGAGCTGCGGCAAGTTCGTGGAGGTGTCACCGGTCGTCGACGCAAGCACGTCGACCGTCCAAGCCACGGCAACGCTCTGACCCCTCGACGACGGGTCAGGATCGCCCGCGGACACGTCGAAGGTGCCCGATCCGCTGGCGTTCATGGTGACGGTGCTCTTCTGGACAGCGCCGTTCGGGAAGGTGAGCGTGATCGTGTACTTGTCGCCCTCAGCATCAGGCGGAGCATTCAGGATCTCGTCGGCGGTGGAGTCACCGTCGGTGTCCACAGCGGCCACCAGCTGGATCGTGTAGGTCACCGTGGAGCCGAACTTGGCCCTGAAGGCCGCGTTGGTGTTGAAGTCGGTCGAGACCTTGGCGAAGCCAGCCACGTTTGCGGTGGCTTCGGCCGGCTTGAGATCCAGCTCGTAGAGATCGGTGCTGGAACTCACCGAGTCGCCCATCGCGCCGGTCCACACCCACACGGTGGTGCCCTTGTCGGCGATCGAGACCGTCATGTTGTAGTTGCCGGTCGAGCCCGTGACCGGGTCGACGGGATCGATCGTGCACTTCTGCGTTCCCGCCTCAACTGCGGAACCGAACCGCTTCGAGCAGGTGCCGTCGGCGTTGAAGGCCCTGGCCGCGTCGGCGGTGTCGTGGCTGAAGGCGTCGATCTCGGCGTTGGCCACCGGAGCGAAGTTGGCGTCACGTATCGAGACGATGATGCCTCCCGAGACCTGCTGGGCGGTGAGGCCCGCAGGCCGGGCGTTGCTGTGGGCCAGGGCGTTGGTGATGAACACGGCCATGTTCAGGCGGGGCACGTAGCCGGTCGGGTCGAAGGACGTCCCGTCACCGACTCCCGAGGTGATCCCCAGCTCGTAAGCGGCGCTGATGGCGCTGTTCACCGGCCCGGAGGTCGCACCGAAGGCGTCAGCGAACACGTCGACCGTTCCGTTACCGACGTCGACGGTGAACGTTCCGTCGTCGTTCTTGGTCACACCGGAGCCAGGAACCTTGTCGACCAAGCCGACCAGGGCAACGGCCATCTCGGCCCGGGTGATGTTGCCGTCCGGGTCGAAGGTCATGCTGCCGCGGCCGCCCATGATGCCGTTTCTCGCTAGTGCGTTGATGGCGTTCTGGCGGTTCTCGGCCAACTCGGCGATGTCGCCGAAGTCAGCCATCATGTCGCCGCCCATCAGGTCGATGCCCATGACGTTGGCGGCCGCGTACAGGAACAGTGCCATCTCACTGCGGGTCACGTTGCTGTTCGGGTCGAACGTGTCCGCCGTCCTTCCGGCGGTGATCCCGTAGTAGGCCAGACAGTTGATGGCCCTCTTGGCCGTGTCGAGGGTGCCAAGATCGGTGAACCCCTGGTCCTGTAGGGCCTCACCCACGCACGCGGACGTGGGCTCCTTGGCATCTGCCATGGAGTCCTCGTCGATCGCGGCCGCGGGGCTCGCCCCGACAGCGAAGAGCGAGGCGAACAAGGCGCTCACGGCGAGCAGTGCCCAACCCGAGCGTTCGGAACCGGGCGGTTAGGCCGGGTCTGCGGGTGTGTCGGTTTTCAGCTCTCCTGGCCGCTGTCTTGGGGGAGCGCAAGGGACAGGGCGCGCTCGGCGAAGTCGCTGGTCTCAGCGGTTGCGGCGTCGGCACCGTAGGCGTCGGCCACCAGGGCCAGCATCTCGTCGGGGTCGCTGATGCCGGCGTCGCGGGCCAGCCTGGCGGCGTCCTCGAGATCCTTGCCGCGGGCCGCATGCAGCTTCATGGCCAGCAGTACGGTCGCCGACGGCGCCTCGACGGTGAGGCAGTCGCTCCGGTGCAGCACCTGGGGCTGCAGATCACCGGCCGGCGTGAAAATCGCCACGGCGCCGTTGAGCCAGTTGCGCGGCAGTCCCTCGGCCTCGGCCACCTGCCGGGCGGCGCGGGCAAACTCAGGGGTGAAGCGCATCGAGATGAGATCGACCGAAGGCGTGCGCCGCGCCGCCGGGACGGGGCCCTGCGGGGCCCGGGAACGGTCCGGGAGGAGGACATCGACGTCGTGGGTGGTGCGGTCCTCCCACATCAACGCCAGCGCCGCGCCGCCCACGATCATCAGGTGATGGCCGGCCGAACCGGCCTCCCGAAGATGTGACGACAAACGGTCGAGCAGGCGCCGGATCTCGGCGGCGTCGAGTTGCCGGTCCGGCGGGAACAGGGGACCGCGACCGGTCACGTCGAGCGGAGATCCACGACCGAGAAGTAGACCCCATGGAGGCGGCAGACCCCTGGGGCGTTCTGGCGCAGACGCTGCCCGTAGGGCGAAGCCAGGTCCACCTCGGGCACCAGCGCGACGTCGACCGGGGAACGGGCCAACAGGACCCACTCCGGCAGCGGGTGGCCGTCGCGCAGGCACAGAGCATGGACCACCGCTGCGATCTTGGCCGCGGTGACGGCTCCGGTCCCGTCGGGCAGCCCGCCGGCCAGCATGAGGTCCCTGCACTCGGGCTGGTTGTTCCAGTCCTTGATCAGTTGGACAACCGGCCAGTAGCCGGCCCCGCGCCCCCCCGGGACGGCCATAGCGGCAGGCACCTCGCCCACCACCATGTAGGGCCGTCGCCGCCCTGCGACCGTGGCGGAGGCTCCCGCCGGAGAGTCCATGTCGCTCACTGAGACGACTCTATCGATGGCCTGCGCGCAGCAGGAGGACTGCCACTGCCACCCGGGACGCGAGGAGGCCCCGGCCTATTGGCCGGGGCCTCCTCGGGGTTGGTGGTATTAGAGAGGAGGAGCGGAGCCGGGGCTCGGGTTAAACCCCGGCTCCTTACCTACCTGTTTGGTTACTCGGTGACCAGCGTGAACTGGGCGATGTCTGACGGGTCGTCGAACACGTAAGACGTGAACTGGATCGTGAACGGCGTCGGAGCCGCTTCGCCAGCAGCCAGAGCGGCGTTCCTGGCTTCCACACCCTTGCCGAGGGCCTCCTCGAAGGCCTCGTACGAGGCCGGTGCGCCGTCGACGATGAAGTAGTCGCCCGAGTCGTAGTTCACCGACGTCGGATCGGGATCTCCACCGGTCGGATCGTAGACGATCTGGTTGCTGTCAAGGTCAGCGGTGAAGATCACGTCAGCCTGTCCGTTCGCCCCAGCGACATCCACATACGACGTCACCCAGTAGGCCGTGGCGGTGGTGGTCAGGTTGTCGGTGGTTGCGGTGATGTCACCGTCGGGACCGATGTAGGTCGCTGTAATCGTTTCGGCTGAGGCTCCACCGGTGTAGGAGTAGCCGATGCGCACCTGACCGGTCGTGCCAGTGGTGCGAGCCCTGGTCGGCATCACCGAGGCAACGTCACCAGTCCTGCTGCTGGTCAGAACGATGCCGGCATTCTTGAACGGCCTGCCGAACTGATCGGTCACGGTGACGGTAACGGCCGAGCCAGCCCTCTCACCCGCACCAGGAGCGTCCTGGAACGGAGCCACTTCCGCCTTGACCGCAGCCGCAGCAGCAGTCTCATCGGAGAAGATGACGTTGCCGGTGGCGGGATCGGGCGTCAGGTTGGGACCAGCCGGGGTGTCGGACGAGAAGTCGCCACCCGAGATCGTCCAGTCAACCATCACCCGGTTGCCGGCGGTGTCGGGAGCCACGTCGGTGGCGTCGACGGTGAACGTCGCAGCACCATCGTCGTTGACCTTCGCCTTGATGGTCTTCGTGTCGAACACGGAGTCGCCGGTAGTCGGGTCGACAATCGGGTCGGCAGTCGGGTCGTTGGCCCGCTTGTTGATGACCACCGTGTACTCGATGCCGTCGTCGCCGCCGATGTCACCAGGACCGACGTCGGTCAGGTCATTGTCCGGGTCGGTGGTGTCCTCATCGCCCTGGAGCTGGATGGTGACGGTCACCGTGACGCTGAAGTGCACCTTGGTAGCACCCTGAGCGACATCAGTCTTGAAGTCGGATGAGCTAGCGGTGGGTGCTCCAGTATCGGTCGGCATCACCGACATTTCGAAGTAGTCGGTGTCGTTGCCGAACTTGTCGCCCACGTCACCGTCCCAGAGCCACACGGTCAGGCCCTTGCCGATCGTCGCAGCGTCGAGCTGGGCAAGCATGCTGTTGCCGCCGGAGTCGGTCACCGGGTCGGCCCCGTCGATCTCGCACTTGGTGGCGCCGTCGACGAGAGTCGTGCGGCTGCTGCAGGTGCCGTCGTCCTTGAAGGCCTTGTCCTCGAAGGCGACCGCGGCCCTGAAGGCGTCGATCGCCTGGTTGGGGACCGGAGCGAAGCTGGCGTCACGCACCGAGACAGTGATCGTGCCGTTCGCCACCTGAGCGGTAAGGCCAGCGGGACGGGCGTTGCTGTGGGCCAGCGCATTGGTGATGAACACCGCCATGTTGGCCCGGGAAACAGACTGGCTCGGACCGAACATGGTCCCGTCACCGACGCCTGAGGTGATGCCCAACTCGTAGGCCGCGCTGATGGCGTTGTTCACCGGCTGCGACTGAGACGCATAGGCGTCAGCGAAGCTGTCATTGGGGAGCGCAGCGGTCTGTGCATCGTCGCCCAGTATGAACAGGCCAGCCTTGTTCTTGTGCACCGGAGCACCAGGCGTGTGGTCAAGCAGGTTGACCAGAGCCACTGCCATCTCGGCCCGGGTGATGTCGCCGAAGGGGTCGAAGGCCATGTCGCCGCGGCCGGACAGGATGCCGTTCCTCGCTAGCGCGGTGATGGCGTTCTGCATGTCCTCGCCCAGCTCGGAGATGTCACCGAAGTCGACCATCATGTCGCCGCCCATCAGGTCGACGCCCATGCGGCCGGCGGCCGCGTACAGGAACAGAGCCATGTGGCGGCGGGTCACGTTGGAGCTCGGGTCGAACGTGTCGGCCGACGTGCCGGCAGCGATCCGGTAGTAGGCCAGACAGTTGATGCTCGACACGGCGTAATCAAGGGTGCCCAAGTCGGTGAACCCTTGGTCCTGCACCGCGTCACCGAGACACGCCGTCGACGTGGCCTTGTGATCCTGCTCGGAGTCATCGTCGACCGCGGCCGCCGGGGCTGCCCCGACAGCGAAGAGCGAGGCGATCAAGGCGCCCGCGGCGAGCACTGCCCAACCCGAGCGTCAAATTCAGCACTCTGTGCCAAGGCTTTGGCGGGGGCTGACAAGCAGCTATTTCAAGATCAGATTTTGAATTAGCCGTCCACTGGCTACGCTCCCATGGTGTGATCATCGAGCGCGATCTGGCGCCGCGGCTGGAGCGGGCGGCTCGGCGCTGGCCCGTGGTCACGCTCACCGGACCTCGCCAGAGCGGCAAGACGACGCTGTGCCGGACCGTGTTCGCGCACCACCCCCATGTGAGCCTCGAGGCACCCGACACGCGGGCCTTCGCGTCGGAGGACCCCCGCGGGTTCCTCACCCAGTTCCCCCTCGGAGCGGTCGTCGATGAGATCCAGCGCGTGCCCGACCTGCTGTCGTACCTGCAGGTGATGGTCGATGTCGACCCTACGCCGGGCCGGTGGATCCTCACGGGCTCGCAGAACCTGACCCTGCTGGAGTCGGTCGGCCAGTCCCTGGCCGGGCGCACCGCGGTGCTTCACCTGCTGCCCCTGGCCCGAAGCGAGATCATCCGCTTCCGCGGGCACCCCGAGGGCCTCGACGAGGCGCTGATAGCCGGCAGCTACCCCGCCATCTTCGACCGCGACCTCGACCCGGCCGATTGGCTCAGCTCCTACGTGGCCACCTACATCGAGCGGGACGTGCGCACCGTGCGCAGCGTCGGAGACCTCGCCGCGTTCCAGCGGTTCGTGCAGCTCTGCGCGGGACGCACCGCGCAGATGGTCAACTACTCGTCGCTGGCCGGCGACTGCGGCGTCACTCAGCCCACCGCCAAGGCGTGGCTGAGCATCCTGGAGGCCGGCTTCGTGGTCTTCCGGCTGCCCGCGCTCCGCTCGACGGCGCGCAAGCGGCTCGTCAAGATGCCGAAGCTGCACTTCTACGACACCGGCCTGGTCTGCTGGCTGCTGGGCATACGCAGCCCCGACCAGCTCGCGGCCCATCCGCTGCGGGGCCCGATCTTCGAGAGCTGGGTGGTGTCGGAGATCGCCAAGCACCGGGCCAACCGGGGATCGGCGGGCACCCTGTCGTACTACCGGGACCGCAACGGCGCCGAGGTCGACCTGGTCGTCGAGGGGCCCGAACGGGCCTCGCTGGTGGAGGCCAAGGCCTCGGCCACGCCCTCAGCCGCCCTGCTGGCCGGAGCGCGCCGCGTGCGCGGTCACATCGCCGAGTCGCATGAGAGCACCGAGACGCTCTGCGTCTACGGCGGCGACGCTCCCCAGCAGCGCAGCGACGGGCTGATCGTCCCCTGGGGGCAGCTTCACCACCCACAGACCCGCGATCAGCTCACTCGATAGACGCCGAGGCAGGGACGCGAGGAGGATCTTCGACAGAAAATCCTCAACGGAAACGGCCGTAAGGCGAGGCCCAACCAGGTCCGAAATAGACCAGTGAATTGACGCTCGGGTTGGGCACTGCTCGCCGTGAGCGCCTTGGTCGCTTCGCTCTTCGCTGTCGGGGCGAGCCCCGCGGCCGCGATTGACGAGAAGTCGATGCAGGATCACACCGTGGACGCCAAGGCGTGCGTGGGTGAGGCCACAGACGATCAAGGGTTCACCGATTTGGGCACCTTCGATCACGCCGTGTCGAACATCAACTGTCTGGCCTACTACGGGATCTCCGCCGGAAGGACCGCTGAGACGTTCGACCCGAAGGCCAACGTGACCCGCAGCGAGATGGCCCTGTTCCTATACGCGACCGCCAACCTCATGGGCGTCGACTTGATGGGCGGCGACATGATGGTTGACTACGGCGACATCTCCGAGTTGGGCGAGAACCGCCAGAACGCCATCACCGCACTAGCGCGCAACGGCATCATGTCCGGCCGCGGCAGCATGGCCTTCGAGCCCGGCGCCGACATAACCCGCGCCGAGATGGCCGTGGCCCTGGTCAACTTGGTCGACCATGTGTCGAGTAACCTGAGCAAGGACGACAACGGCCTGTTCGTGTTCGGCGAGAATAAGGTCCGGCCCAATGACAGCTTCGCCGATGCCTACGCCTCGGTGTCGCAGCCGGTGAACAACGCCATTAGCGCGGCCTACGAGTTGGGCATCACCTCCGGCGTCGGTGACGGCATGTTCGGTCCGAGCCTGTCTGTTTCCCGCGCGCAAATGGCGGTGTTCATCATCAACGCGCTGAACCACAGCAACGTGCGCCCGGCCGGTACGACCGCTCAGGTCGTCACCCGGGAAGCCGGCGCAGCTGAGATCATCGTGTCGGTGCGCGACGCTGACTTCGCACCGGTCGCCAACATGGCAGTCGATGCCTTCAGGGCGAACGCGGCGCAGGATGACAGGGCCTTCAAGGCCGACGGTTCCTGTAGCAGCCGCACCACCGCGGTCGACGGCACTACTAAGTGTGAGATCGACGGAGCCGACCCGGTCACGGACTCTCTCGGCAACACTGGGCTTACTTCGCTCAGCGCAACGGATATCGGCGAGGGTCTCACGGTGTGGATCTGGACCGGCGACGTGGGTGACAAGTTCGACGAGATGGGCGACTATCTCGAGATCTCAGTCGACCCGCAGCCGAAGAAGGCCGCAAGCGCGACCCAGGCCGCGATCTCCTCGGATCTGGGCCTGAAGGGTGCCGGCGATGCTCGCTACGGCCAGCAGGTGACCTTCACCATCCAGCTTCAGGATGGCGAGGAGAACAGCGCAGCTACGCCTGACGGCGGAGTCAAGTACACGTTGAGGCTCGAGGTGCGCAACGGACGGGTGGCGATCGATTCGACTGCCGCGACGATCTCGGTGACGCCCGGTGAGGTGGAGCTCGCCGCCGACGGCTCCGGTACGTTCATTGTCACTGCTGCCGATCTCGATCGGAACAACCCGGGCGAACTCACGGTCGAGTACGTCCTGAGCAGGACGATCACCCATACGAGTTCAACCTCCACTGACACGGAAGTTGTTGAGGCTCTCCTAGTGCCCGGCACCGAGGATCCGACCGGTGGTACGGCGGTCGTGCCCGCCACTGACCCGGCGACGTACACCCACACCAAGGTGCATAGAGGCCTAGTGGTCTTCTCTGACGCCAAGTCCAAGGTCACATCCGTCTCGGTAGATGCGGCTGATCACCAGGCGACGGGCAGCGCTAGTAATCCCGTCGGAACGTCGGCCACCGCAACGGTCCTCGACCAGTACGGACGGCCCATGTCCGGCCAGCCCATCGTGCTCGATAGCGACCTGAACGAGGCCACGAACCAGACGCGCCCGCGCTTCACCGGCTCCAACGGCCAGGTGCGCATCGGCTACAGCTACCGTGGAGGCGCCGCAGTCGAGACCGTGACCGCCATCTGGGACGGTGGTGATACGGCCAGTACACAGCCTGATTGCTTCGACGCGACCAACAATGCCACCGGCGAGGATCGCTGCGGCACGACTGAGGTCTTCTGGGTGGGGCCCGTCACGGACGCGAACTCGACGGCAACGACCGACGACGCCGATGATCAGGAGATCACTTCGCCGGCTGATGTTCTGAGCCACGATGCCGACAACCAGCAGATCGTCATCGACGGCGACGCCAACGCCGCCGACGACACTGCTAGGGCGCCCTCGTCGATGACCTACGATTCCAACGACTTTTACACGGTCGACAGCAATCCGGTCACGATGGCGGACTTCTCGGCGAAGCTCGACGAGGCGCTGGCAGCGTTCAAGACCGCTTCGGACGATAACAACATCACCGAGGTAGAGCCGACGCTGAGTTGGTCGGGCTACGACTACGAAGATTCGTCGACGAGCGCTTGGTTCCAGTTGACCACCAACCTGGCAACCAATGATCCGCCCGGCTAATAGGTAGGTAAGGAGCCGGGGCTGCCCCGAGGCCTCGGCTCCACCCCTCCTCTCTAGTACCACCAACCCCGAGGAGGCCCCGGCAGAAATGCCGGGGCCTCCTCGCGTCTTCGGTTACCGAAAGGCCTCTCGCCTGAGATGCCGTCGAGCAGCTGCCGCCGACGGGCTGAGACACCAGGCCACCAAAGAAACGACGTCAGGGTCCTGGGTGTCACCATCACAGCCGCGCTGTCCGAAGGGCCGAGGCGCCTAAGGAGCGCACCGAGATCCATGCCGCCATCGCGACCGGCTTCGCCAAGGCCGCCAAAGAGCGCTCCGAGATCGTCAAGAGCCAGGCTCGGAGCCTCTATGTGACGGTCACAACCGTGGTGCTGGCCGCCGTGTCCATCTGGATCGCGCTGCTGGCCGGCCCGGGGGTCTAGCCGCCCGTCAATCGCTGCTATGGCCCTTGCGCGCTTGTCGCGGACTACACGAGCATGAGGCGTTCGCCTTGGATTCCGGGACGGCGATCGCCGAACTCTGGCGCTCGATCACGATCCGCAGCACAGACGCGAGGAGGCCCCGGCATCTCTGCCGGGGCCTCCTCGGGGTTGGTGGTACTAGATAGGAGGAGCGGAGCCGAGGCCTCGGGGCAGACCCCGGCTCGCTTCTTTCCTTGCTATCGGCTGCCTCCCGCGGTCACCGTGAACGTGGCGATGTCGGCGGGCTCGTCGTAGACGTACGAACCCCACGCCAGCGTCGGCTGATCCTCGGCCGACGTTGCGGCGGCTGCCTTCAGGTCGGCGGCTATGGCCTCCTCGAACTCACCGATGTTGAGCGGCTTCCCGGGTGCAGCGTTGGCCGCGTTGACGAGGGTGAAGAAGTCGCTGTTGTCGTAGTTCACCGACGTCGGAGTCACGACGCTGTTCGTCTGCAGGTCGACGACGATCTGATCGTTGTCGACGTCGATGCTGAGGATGTTCACAGCTGTCTGCGACTCGAGCCGGGTGGACTGCACCCAGTCAACCGTCGTGGTGCCGCACCTGTCCTCAGCCTCGCCACTGCTGGCGTTGGCGCCGGCGGCGCAGTCGGTGACGTCTGCCACGACGCCGACTGTGCCGACTGCGGCAACAGCGTTGCCCTCAGCATCGGTGGTTTCAGCCACGTATCCGTCCCAGGCGGCCTTGAGGGTCTCCCGTGAGGCCCCGCCTGAGTAGTTGTAGGTGAAGGTGACCATCCCGTTGGCCCTCGTGTTGAGAGCCCGCGACCGGATGGTGGAGCCGTCGGCGTCGCCTGTGCCGGTCGGGTTGCTGCTGTGCAGGAACACCGGCGCGTTGTTCACGGGTCCGCCGAACTGGTCCTGAACCGTGACAGTCACACGATTGCCTGCACGGCCTTGCGCACCAGGCGCGACCTTCGGGCCGCTGTTCTTGACCGTCACGTAGGTCACAGCAGGCGCCTCGTCGGAGAACACGACTCCGGCGGGCGACGTGGCGACCGTGGTGATCGTGTTGCCCGTCGCCGCCGCGACCGTGTACTGCACGTACTGCATCTGGCCGCGGTTGTTAGCGTCGGTGTCCACACCGGTGATCGTGAACGTGGCAGTGCCGTCAGAGCCGATGGTCACCTCCTGGGCCGCGATACTGCTGTGCAGAGCGCCGGTGTTGTCGGTCCCGTCGTGGCGAGCCACCGTCACCGTGTACTTCAGCTCCTGGCCGGGGCCCGGAACGGTGTTCACGAACGCAGCGGCATCGTCGGGATCGGCGCCCTGCAGCTGGATCGTGATGGTCACGGTGGACCCGAAGTGTGCCCGGGTCACATCGGTCGGCACCACAAGGTGCGGCTGCTTGGCCAGGCCGGTCGACAAGAGGACCCTGGTGGGAGTGACCGGGTCCGCAGCGCCCTTCTTGATGGCGACATCCACATAGTCGGTGTCGGCGGACACCTTGTCACCGAGATCGCCGGTCCAGACCCAGGCCGTCTGGCCCTCGCCCACATCGCCGGCGAGCGTCAGCGTGACGTTGCCGTCGGTCTGGGTGACAGCGTCGCCGCCGTCGATCTCGCACGGCATGCCCGCATCCTCGAAGTTCCCGGCACGGCTCGAGCAGGTGCCGTCGTCCTTGAAGGCCCTCGCCGCGGTGGCGGTCGAGGTCTTGAACGCATCGATCGTGGCGTTCACAACTGGCGCGAACATCGTGTCACGCACCGACACGACGATCGAGGTGCCGTCCACCTGCGCGGTCACACCCGCCGGGCGGGCGTTGCTGTGAGACAGCGCATTGATGATGAACGTCGCCATGTCGCGGCGAGGAATCGACCCGCTGGGATCGAACATCCCGCCACCGACGCCGGAGGTGATGCCCAACTCGTAGGCCGCGCTGATGGCGTTGTTCACCTGCTGCGGCGTCTGCGCATAGGCGTCTTCGAAGCGGTCATTGGGCAGCGCGCCCGGATCCGGGCCCAGCACGTACAGGCCCTTATTGTCGCCCATCGTTGCCCTCTTCAAGGCGACGCCCGGCGTCTTGTCCAGCAAGGCGACCAGAGCCACTGCCATCTCAGCGCGGGTGATGTCGGCACCGGGCTCGAAGGCCATGCTGCCGCGGCCGGACATGATGCCGTTCCTCGCTAGCGCGGTGATGGCGTTCTGCCAATTCTCGCCCAGCTCGGAGATGTCGCCGTAGTCAACCATCATGTCGCCGCCCATCAGGTCGACGCCCATCAGACCGGCGGCTGCATACAGGAACAGGGCCATCTCGCTGCGGGTCACGTTGGCGTTCGGATCGAACGTGTCAGCGGTCCGGCCGGCGGAGATCCCGTAGTAGACCAGACAGTTGATGTTCCGAGCGGCCACGTTAAGGGTCCCCAAGTCGGTGAACCCCTGGTCCTGCACGGCCTCACCCAGACACGCCGTCATCTTGGCGGCGTGATCTGGCTTGGAGTCCTCGTCGATCGCGGCCGCGGGGGCGGCCCCGACTGCGAAGAGCGAAGCGATCAAAGCGCTCACGGCGAGCAGTGCCCAACCCGAGCGCCGCTTCTTCACTAGCTGGGGCATCGGCCCCTCCTTTGCT
>VYCW01000046.1 GCA_009843735.1 Acidimicrobiaceae bacterium
GACAAGAACTCCATCCGGCCAATGTTTGAAACATTGGCCGGATGCTGCCTGTCTGAAGGTACAAGGGGCGTGATCGCGATGGTCGCTCCGACGATCATCGCGGCAGCCTCATCAGCTGCCGGTATGCGTCTGTGGATGGCTGAGCGATTTCACATTCACACGATCTTGACGAACTTCGCTACCCGTGACGGGAACCTGTCGCAGAACGCAGAGATCAATGAGAGCATCTTCGTTTTCTGCCGCTGCGATGGCCCGAATCTTCCGACGCGGGTCATCGCGCTGGACCGGTTCCCTGCTGATGAGCACGACACCGAGGCCCTTCACTCGTATCTGCGGTCCACCTCGGACGGAGTGCTGCCCGATGGGTGGGGCGAAGTCTCGTATTGGCCCGCAGAGCGTGTCGCTTCGGGCGACTGGACTGCTGCTGTGTGGCGGTCTCCAAGTCTCGCGACGGCAGCCGCAGCCTTCGCCCAGCACGCCGACCTCGCAGCAATGCAGAGAGAGAGATCACGATCCACAAGACCAGCCCGACGCTCAGCGCCGGATACCGCAGAACGACGCACGCGACGGGCAGGGGCGCGTGAGGGTCCAAGCGACGCTCCAGCCGCTCTACAGCGGCTACCGCAAGACTCTGCCGCCGGGCGACACGAGGAGCGAATAGTGCGCCAGACGGGGCGAGACTTGCATCGCGGAGGGCATCAACAGGCCGCCGACGGTGGGTCCGGCGCCTTCCCGGTTCTGGCTTCCAAAGGGGCTGATGGGCAGCAACACATTGAAGCCATCCCCGACGAATGGTGGGAACCCAAGGAATCGGGCGATCTGGCAATCCTGGCAAAGGCTGGACATCTGTTGGTGTCAATGGGGCACCAGCCGTCGACGGCCCGGCTCACCGCGGTCGCGTCAGACGAGCGCTATGTCGGGCAGGGGTGGATGCCCGTCACCGGTCTAGACCGCGGTGCCAGCAAGGCAGCCGCCGTGTTTCTCAACTCCACGCCCGGACGTTTGTTGACCCTGCGGGGTCCGGGCAAGAAGCTGAGATTCCCGTTCTACAACCCCGCCGTCTGGGGCGACCTCCCAATCCCGAACCTGTATGACGCTCACATCAGCGAGACGCTCGCCGCCTGCTGGGAGGCCACCCGCTACGAGTTCGTCCCTCAGTTCCGTGACGGCTACACCGAGATCCGCCGCCGCTGGGACGAAGCCGTGTCCGCCGCTTTGGGCTGGGACATCAACGAGATCGCCGAACTCGGCGAACTGCTCGCACGCGAGCCCCTGATCCGGGGCGTCCCGTACGGTCAGTGGAAGGCATGATCTCGGGCCGACCCTTGAAGGACATGCCACGCGACGTTCACTGACGCCGACATGGTAGAGACGGTCGCCTCCACGTCGAAACCCGGAGCCTCAGCCCATCGCAGCCATGACCGCCCGCCAGGCCCGGCAAAGGTCAACAGTTGGTATGAGCCCGTCTTTGGGGGATATGCTGAGGGACAGGTATCAACTCTCGGGGCTCAGAAATAGCTGATGAAGTGGGCCCATGTCGATGGATCTAGGCTCCGGGGGTGGGACTCGAACCCACAACCTAGCGGTTAACAGCCGCTTGCTCTGCCGGTTGAGCTACCCCGGATCAGCCTGCGAGGCTACCAGCGACCCCGACACGGACCCCTCGGATCGGCGTCCGTGCTCGATCAGCCAGGGGAGCAGATCGGCAAGTGCCTGTGTGCGGGTGGGCCGCTCCTCGAGTCGCTCCGTCTGCGACTTGAGCCAGGCGAGGCTGACGCTGCAGTGCTGGCGCATGGCGGGATCGTGCGAGGAGGCGGCCTGGCGGCGAAGCTCGTTCATGGCTCGGCGAGCGGCGATGCCGGCGATCCGCGCGAGCACGTCGTCCACGGCCGCGGTGCCGTCGTCCACGGCGAGCCGGTGCAGCGTCTGGGCCGCCTGCGGCGAGACGCGGTCGGATGCGGCCACCACCTCGCCCTCGTCCTGGAGAGCCTGGAAGGCCTCCCGTCGCACCGGGTCGCCGAACAGGGTCGCATGCAGGCGGCCCGCGGCCTCCCCGGGGCGGTGGATGGCCAGCTGCAGCGCCTCGTCCTCGGGAGTGAGGCGGATGTCTTCATCCCGTGTGTCCTCGCCGGTGTGCACCGTGCGATCCTCGGCGCGGCTGCGGATGCTGTTGGCGTAGACGCGCAGGAGATCGATGTCGAACTGGCACCGCTCAGCGATATTCACGATCTGCGGGTCGCGCACCAACGGATTGGGGTGCTCGCTGACCACGTCCACGGCTCGCTCCGCGGACTTGGCCCGGCTCTCGTAGGTCGACAGGTCGCCGTCTGCGAGGACACGGTCGACGCGGAACTGCAGGAATCGCTCTGGATTCTCAACCGCAGCCCGGAGGGCATCGGGCTCTGTACGGGCCAGTTCGCCGGGGTCCTGTCCCGATGGGAGCTTCGCCACCCAGATCTCCATCTCGAACTCCTGCTCCCATGCATAGAGCTGCCGCGCGCCGGCGGCGAGCCGGCTCGCGGCAGCCGCGCCGGCGGCGTCGGCGTCGAAGGCCAGCACCAGCCGGCTGGCCGAGAACCGCTTCAGCAGTCGCACATGCTCGGCGGTGAGGGCGGTGCCGCAGGTGGCCACGGCCAGCTCGATGCCGGCCTCGGCGCAGCCGATCACGTCGGTGTAGCCCTCGCACACCACCGCCCGACCGGCCTTGACGATCTCCTTGCGGTGCTCGTGCAGCCCGTACAGGACCCTGCTCTTGTTGTAGGTCTTGGCCTCGGTCGATGTGTTCATGTACTTGGGGCCGTCGACCCCGGGCATGACCCTGCCGCCGAAGCCGACGGTGTCGCCCCGCTCGTCGTTGATGGGGAACAAGATCCGGCCGCGGAAGAAGTCGTACTGGCTACCCCGGTCGTTGATGCGCCCGAGGCCGGAGTCCCGCAGATCATCGTCGGAAAGGCCCACGTGATGTGCGAGGATCTCCCCGTGGGCGGGCGCCCATCCGATCTTCCAGCGGCGCACCAGATCGCTGTCGTAGCCGCGGGACCGGAGATAGTTCCGGGCCGGGCCCGCGTCGCGCCCGTCGAGCAGCCGCTGGTGGTAGAAGTCCCTGGCCCTGGCCACCGCCTCCAGCAGCCTCCGCCGGCGGCTCCGGGCCGCGCTCTCGTCCCGGCTGGTGTAGTGCAGATGTATCCCGGCCCGCCCGGCCAGCATCTCGACCGCGCCGCCGAAGTCGAGTCCCTCGATCTCCTGCACGAAGGTGATCACGTCGCCGCTGCGCTGGCAGCCGAAGCAGTAGTAGACGCCCTTGTCGGGCGAAACCGACAGCGACGGGGTCCGCTCGCCGTGCAGCGGGCAGCGGGCCATCCACTGCCGCCCGGAGCGCTTGATCTCGGTGTGCTCCCCGATGATCGCGACGATGTCGGTCGCCGCCCGCACTCTGGCTATGTCGTCCGCCATGATCCCCATCGGAGCCGAACATACCAGTTTCCGGTGTGCGCGATTCGCGGCCTGAGGGTTGCCGGCGGTCTCGTCTCGTGCTAGTTTCCGGCCCAGCCGAGCGGACCAAGTGCCGGAGCATCCCCTGCCCCGAGCGGACCACCTCACAGGGGGTGCCCCGGCGTTTTCTATGCTATCTGTTCGACGCTATCTGTTCGACATTGATATACACAACATGCACTCTAACAGCAAGAAATATGCTATGGCCCGACCCGTGCCCTTGCTTTGGAGCGGTAGTGCTACCGGAGACGGTCGGTGAGGTAGGCGACGAGCCGGTCGATGCTCACCCGGTCCTGGGCCATGGAGTCGCGGTCGCGCACCGTGACCGCGTCGTCGTCGATGGTGTCGAAGTCGACGGTCACGCACAGCGGGGTGCCGATCTCGTCCTGGCGCCGGTAGCGGCGCCCAATGGCCTGGGTCTCGTCGTAGTCGCAGCTCCAGCTGCCCTTGAGCAGGTCGAACACCCGCTGCGCCACCGGCACCAGCACGTCCTTGCGCGACAGGGGCAGCACCGCCACCGCATACGGCGCCAGCCGGCGGTCGAGCCGGAGCACAACCCGCTCGGCGTCGTTGACGACCTCGGTGTGGTAGGCGTCCATCAGGAACGCCATGGCGGCCCGGGTGGCGCCCGCGGCCGGCTCGATCACATGGGGCGTGTAGTGCTCTTCGGTGGCCGGGTCGAAGAATTCGAGCCGCTCGCCGGAGTGCTCGGAGTGGGCCCGCAGGTCGTAGTCGCCCCGGTTGGCGATGCCCTCGAGCTCGTCCCAGCCCCAGGGGAACAGGAACTCAACGTCGGAGGTGGCCGACGAGTAGTGGCTCAGCTCGTCGGCGCCGTGGGGCCTCAGCCGCAGCATCTCGGGATTGATGCCCAGGTCCAGGTACCACTGGTGGCGGGCCTCGCACCAGTGCTCGAACCACTCCGCCGCCGAGTCCGGCGGGACGAAGTACTCCATCTCCATCTGCTCGAACTCGCGGGTGCGGAACACGAAGTTGCCCGGCGTGATCTCGTTGCGGAACGACTTCCCGATCTGGGCGATGCCGAACGGCGGGCTCTTGCGGCTGGTTCGCAGCACGTTGGCGAAGTTGATGAACATGCCCTGGGCCGTCTCGGGACGGAGGTAGACCTGCGCCGCGGAGTCGGCTACCGGCCCGGCGTGAGTGGCGAACATCAGGTTGAACTGCCGGGGCTCGGTGAGTTGGCCCCTCTCGCCGCACTCGGGGCAGTTCTCCGGGTCCTGGAGCTTGTCGGAGCGGTGCCGGGTACCGCAGGCGCGGCAGTCCACCAGCGGGTCGGTGAAGTTCCCGAGATGGCCGGAGGCCTCCCACACCGCGGGCGGCGACAGGATCGACGCGTCAAGGCCGACCACGTCGTGGCGCAGCTGCACCATAGATCGCCACCACTGCTCCTTGACGTTGCGCAGCAGCAGCACTCCCAGCGGCCCGTAGTCGTAGGCCGAGCGGAAGCCGCCGTAGATCTCCGCGGAGCGGAACACGAAGCCGCGCCGCACGCAGAGGTTGACGATCGTGTCGAACAGGTCGGGGTTGGTCGACGGCTCGGCCATGGCAGGCAAGGCTAAGAGGCCGAGCGGGACTGTGGGCGAATCCGGCCCATACGGGCGAGGCCGTGGCCCGAGCGGCCCGTGAGCGAAGCGAACGAGAGCGGGATTGACACCGCTGCGGCACGACGGTTCCTCGGCCAACTCCGCTGGGTCCCTGGGCCTTAAGGGTCGTCCAGCACGGCCACCGATCGGAGGCGCCGCTCCAGGTGGGCCTCCATGGCAGCGGTGGCCAGGGCGGCCACCTCCCCGGCGGCCTCGGCGACCGGCTGGCGCAACACCGCGGCCAGCTGGCCGCCGAGCATCCCTCGCAGCATGTCGAGCGCCTCGGAGCTGATGGGCCGGCCCTGGCGGCAGTCGCGGCACAGCACACCGCCCGAGTGGACATCGATCGCCACCAGCGGCCCGGCCGCTCCGCAGGTCACACAGCTGTCGAGCTCGGGCTGCACCCCTTCCAGGGCCAGCAGCTTCAGGAAGAACCCCGCCACCAC
Organism: Acidimicrobiaceae bacterium; assembly: GCA_009843735.1. Lineage (GTDB taxonomy): Bacteria > Actinomycetota > Acidimicrobiia > Acidimicrobiales > Aldehydirespiratoraceae > Aldehydirespirator. The sequence continues at coordinate 5,540 of VYCW01000046.1, forward strand.
CAGGGGGCTGTCGGAGCGGTCCAGCGTGGCGAGGGCCCGCACCAGCATCACATGGCGGTCGGGATCACCGCCGGTCTCGGGCGCGAGCTGATCGACCGCCTCCAGCATCGCCGAGGCTCGCGCGAATCGCTCGGGATCAGACCTGAGGCTCCCGAACCGGTCGAGGGTCTCGGCCTGGGTGACGGTGTCGAGCTCTCCCCGGCCTCGGTAGAGCTGGACGGCCACATGGCAGGCCGGCTCCAGGCGGGCGCCGAACTTTGAGCGGGTCCGGCGCACGCCCTTGGCCACGCCCCGGACCTTGCCGTTGCTCAGGGTGTGCAGGCTCACGATGCGGTCGGCCTCGCCCAGCTTCCATGTGCGCAGCACCACGGCCTCGTCGCGGTAGAGGCCCACGGGAGTTACCCGTCGCCGTTGGTCGTGCTCGCCTGGGAGGCTCCGTTGGCCGACACCTGGCCGAACCGCCGCTCGCGCTCCTGGTAGGCCCTGATCGCCTCATAGAGGTCGCTCCGGCGGAAGTCGGGCCATGCGGTGTCGGTGAAGTACAGCTCGCTGTAGGCCAGCTCCCACAGCAGGAAGTTGGACGTGCGGAACTCCCCGGAGGTGCGGATCATCAGGTCCGGCTCCGGCATCTCGGGGTCGTACAGCCGGCGGGCGATGGTGCGCTCGGTGATCCGGTCGGCTGATATCCCCGCGTCCACGACGGCCCGGACGGCGTCCACGATCTCGGCCCGGCCCCCGTAGTTGAACGCGATGGTGAAGGTCATGCGATCGTTGTGCCTGGTCAGCTCGGTGGCGTCGTCCATGAGTCCGAGCAGCCGCTTGGGCACGCGCCGGTCGCGCCGACCGACGAACCGGATCCTCACTCCCCGCTCGTGGAGCTCGTCGCGCCGGCGCAGCAGGATGTCCTCGTTGAACTCGAGCAGGAAGCGAACCTCGGCGGCCGGACGGCGCCAGTTCTCGGTACTGAACGCGTACACGGTCAGCCATTCCACACCGATGTCCAGGGCGCCCTCGATCACGTCGAACAGGGCTTCCTCGCCGGCCCGGTGGCCCTCGGTGCGGGGCAGACCCCGGGACTGCGCCCAGCGGCCGTTGCCGTCCATCACGCACGCGATATGCGACGGGACGCGGTCCAGATCCAACGCGGCAGCGATCACCACCGTGAACCTACCGCCTGGCCCGGCCAGGCGGCACGCATTCTCGAGTCGTCCAGGATCCGCGCGACATCCGACCCCGCTGCGACTCGCCCAGGTCGCTACTGCGGGGAGTGCTGGCCGGCCCGGGGGCGGCGCTGCCAGTTCTTGTCCACCCTCACCGCGAGCTGCAGGTAGGCGCCGTCGGGGAGTTGGGATCGGACCGCGACACCAACGGCCTTGAGCGTCGCGCCTCCCTTGCCGATCACGATGGCCTTCTGGGAGGGGCGCTCCACCACCACCTCGCAGCGGATCAGCGGCCACTCGTAGTCGGTGACCCGGGTCGCGATCGCATGGGGCAGCTCGTGGCGGGTCGACTTCAGCAGTTCCTCCCGCACCAGTTCAGCCACCCAGAAAGCCTCCGAGCGGTCCGACACGGTTCCGGGCTCATACAGCGCCGGGCCCTCGGGCAGGCGGCCGGCCAGGTGGTCGACGAGAGCGTCGACGCCCTCCCCGGTGCGGCCGCTGACCGGGAAGTACGCCTCGAAGTCCAGCTCTGCTGTCGCGGCGAGCTGCTTCAGCATCGTCGGGGGCCCCACCAGGTCGGACTTGGTGACCACCAAGATGGAGTCGGGAGGCAGCGACCGGGCGATGAAGGCGTCGCCCCGGCCGTAGGGGGCCGACGCGTCGATCACCAGGCACGCCACGTCGGTCTCGTGCAGTGCCTCCGACGCGGCCGCGTTGAGGCTCCGCCCGTGGGCGGTGCGGGGCTTGTGGATGCCGGGCGTGTCCACGAACACGAGCTGGGCGTCGGCCCGGGTCAGCACCCCTCGCAGCGTCGTGCGAGTGGTCTGGGGCTTGTTTGAGGTGATCGACACCTTCTGGCCGATCATGCGGTTGATCAGCGTCGACTTGCCCGAGTTGGGGCGGCCCGCCAGCGCGACGAACCCGCAGCGGTACGGGCCGGACCCCGAGTCTGGGACCGTCATGTACGGGTGAGCCTGACCCGGGTGATGCGACGTCCCTGCATGTGCTCGACCTGGAGTCGGAGGCCGTCGACCTCAACGGTCTCGCCCACCTCGGGCACGTGGCCCAGCGTCCCGAATATCAGGCCGCCCACCGTGTCCCAGTCGTCGTCGGGGAGGGCCGCCCCTACGAGCGTGTTGAGCTGGTCGACGGGCATGCGGCCGTGCACCAGCGCCTCACCGCCCGCCAGCGGCTCCAGCAGCGGCTCGGGCCGGTCGAACTCGTCGACGATCTCGCCGACGAGCTCCTCGACGAGGTCTTCGAGGGTGACGAGCCCGGCGGTGCCCCCGTACTCGTCCACCACGATCGCCAGGTGTCCGCCCGCGGTGCGCATCTCGGAGAGCAGCTCGTCGACCCGCTTCGTCTCGGGAACGAACATCGCCCGGCGCATCGACTCGTGCACCGGGCCCTCGCCCCCGCCGGAGCGCTCGGTGCGGGCCAGGTCCTTCAACAGCACCACGCCCACGATGTCGTCGATGCTGTCGCGGCGCACCGGCAGGCGGCTCAGCCCGCGGGAGATGGCCACCTCCAGCGCGGCGGTCACCGTCGCGGCGGCGTCCACGGTCACCATGTCGGCCCGGGGTGCCATGACCTCGCGCACGACCGTGCGGTCGAGCGCCAGAGCGGAGGCGATCATGTCGCGCTCGGCGTCCTCGATCGTGTCGGCCTCCGCGGCGGCGTCGGTCAGGGCGATCAGCTCGTCCTCGCTGACCGGCGGCGCGTCGGCGCGGCCACGGGCCGGCAGGCGGCGCAGGCGCCGGCGCAACGACGCGGCTGCACCGGGCCGCCGGGTCCCGTCGGTCGAAGTAGGGTCGCTCACCGCGTCAGAGCCGAGACGTGCGGCGGGGTCACCGGCGGCGGTAGTGGGCAGCCAAGAGCTGGCGCTCGCGGGCCTGCATCATCTCGGCGTCGGCATCGGATTGGTGGTCGTACCCCAGCACGTGCAGCACCCCGTGCACGACCAGCAGCGCCAGCTCGTCGCCGAGACTGCCGTCGTGCCCGCCCCCGGCATGCTCCGGCGCCTGCTCGGCCGCGTACGCGGGGCACACCACGACGTCACCCAGCAACGGGATCTGCTCCGGCAGGTGGACGGAGTCGCCGGCCCCGTCGATCGGGAAGGCCAGAACGTCGGTCGGCCCGGCAGAGCCCATGTGACTCGAGTTGAGCTCGGACATGGCCCCGGGATCCACGAAGCGCAGGCCGAGCTCGCCCCGTCGCACGCCCTCGTCCCGCAGCACCGCCGCGGCGAGCCCGGCCCACCGCTCGGTCCGGAGCCCGTCGCGGCCCGGAGGTGGCTGGGATCGCTCGTCGAAGGCGTGGACAACCGCGCCGGAGGTGGCTGCGGCCATCTAGCCGGATCCCCCGGGCGTCGTCCGGGCCCTGTCGTAGGCGGTCACGATGTCGGCGACGATGCGGTGCCGCACCACGTCGCGGCTGCTGAGGTGCACGAACCCGATGCCATCGATGCCGCCGAGGAGCTTCTCGATCCCTGCCAGGCCGCTGCGCCCGCCGTCGACATCGACCTGGGTCACGTCGCCGGTCACCACCGCCCGGGAGCCGAAGCCAATGCGGGTCAGGAACATCTTCATCTGCTCGGGGGTGGTGTTCTGGGCCTCGTCCAGGATGATGAAGCTCGAGTTGAGCGTGCGGCCCCGCATGAAGGCCAGCGGCGCAACCTCCACCGCGCCCTGCTCGAGGAGGCGCTCCATGCCCTCGCTGCCGACCATGTCGTACAGGGCGTCGTAGAGGGGACGCAGGTAGGGGTCGACCTTGGCCATGAGGTCACCGGGGAGGAACCCGAGCCTCTCCCCCGCCTCCACCGCGGGCCGGGTGAGGATGATCCGGCTGACCTCGTCGTTGTGGAGCGCTCGCACCGCCATGGCCACCGCCAACCAGCTCTTGCCCGTTCCCGCGGGCCCGATGCTGAAAGTGATCACGCTCTGGTCGATCGCGTCCACATAGCGCTTCTGCCCCGCTGACTTCGGGCGGACTACGCGGCCGCCGGCGGTGCGCAGCACGTCGTGGGTCAGCACCTCGGAGGCTCGGACATTGCTGCGCACCATGTCGATCGTGCGGTCGATGGTGCGTCCGTCGAGGCGTTGGCCGTGCTCAAGGAGCAGGATCAGCTCCTCGAAGAGCCGGGCCACGGTCTCGGCCTCGTCACCCAGGACGCTCACCTCGTTGCCCCGCAGATGGATGCGGCTGCCGGGAAAGGCGCTCTCCAACTGCCTCAGGTTCGCGTCATGCTCGCCCACCAGGGGCCCTAGCAAGTGGTTGGCGGGGACGCGGATGGTGGCGGCGGTCTCGGACATGCGTGGTGTCTCCGCGAGAGACTACACGACGTGAGCCCCGGCGCCCGGCCGGGCCGGGGGTTGCTAGCCGGGCCGCTGGCGGCGCCGCTGGCGGTCCAGGAACCGGTACACGTCGAGCAGGTCGATCCCGGGGAACGGCACGAAGGACCGCTGCGAGGGCGGCAGAGCCGACAGCACGTGGCTGCGCTCCGCGGCCGAGGGCCAGGCCACGCCCTCCCATTCGCCCACCAGCCGCGGGTCCGGCTCGACGTCCTTGGAGCGGGCGTGCTCGCGCCGCAGGGTCTGCGAGCCGCGGAAGTGCCGGGCGTGCTCGGCGGTGGTGCCCAGCGTTATCGCGTAGGGGTAGCGGTCGGTCTCGGTCTCGATGTAGGTGATGCAGAAGTACTCCCCCTCGTCGAGCACGGTGTACTGCTCGTGCAGGAGGAAGTGACCCTGGGCGCCCCACGCCTGGCGGGCCCCCCACTGGCGAGGGACCCGCTCTCCCTCGAGCCCGCCGTCGGCGGTGACCGGGAAGGGCAGCCCGTCGTTCTCGTACGCCTTCGAGATCACCCCCTCGGCGTCGGTCCGCAGGAAATGGACGGGCAGTCCGAGGTGGACGGTGGCCAGGTTGGTGAAGCGGTGCGCGGCCATCTCGTAAGAGATGTAGAAGGTCTCCTTGAGGTCCTCGACGCTGATGTCGCTCTGCCGCTTGGCCTCGCTCAGCAGCTCGACCGCAGGTTCCTCGGGCGCGAGCACCGCCGCGGAGAAGTAGTTCGACTCGATCCTCTGGCGGAGGTAGTCGTCGAAGTCCGCCGTGTCGGAGTGCTCCAGCGCGAAGTGTCCGAGTGTCTGGAGGACTACCGATCGGGCCTGGCGGACCTTCACGTCGTCCTGGTCGCCGATGTAGATCACCCGGTCGCGGGTGTCGGTGATCGAGCGGGCCGTTCGGGGGAGCCCGGGCACACGCTGGATGCTGAAGCCGTAGCCGCTGACCAGTTCGGTGAGGACCCGCTCGCTGATCGGGCCCGAGCCGGGGTAGCCGGCCCGGGCCAGCCCGTCGGCGGCGATCTTCTCGATGTCGGCGAAGTAGTTGTGCCGGTCGCGCATCTGGCGGCGCAGCTCGGAGTTGGCCATGCGGGCGCTCTCGGTGGCGTCGGCCGGGCCCCCGGCCCGCTCGCAGACCGCCCGACCGAGGCCCACCAGGTGCTCCAGGACCTCGTCGCTGAGCCTCGCCGACGGCTTGAGGGCGGGCAGGCCCAGCTCCCGGTAGCCCGGATCCTCCTGGATCCGCAGTAGGGCCAGCTCCAGCTCCGCCCGCCGGTCGGGCGGCGCGTCGGCGAGCAGGTCGGCGGTGGTGGTCCCCAGAGCGTCGGCGAGGTCGCCCAGCACGCCGAGACGGGGCTCGACCCTCCCGTTCTCGAGCCGGGACAGGTAGGCGGGCGGACGCCCCGTCCGTTCTGCGAGGTCCGCGAGGGTGAGGCCCTGGCTCCTCCGGGCGTGGCGCAGGCGGCGACCGAGCACCAGCAGGTCCGGTTCGGCAGACATGGCGAAAAGAATCGCAGATTTTGTCTGGGGTAACAACTTTACTGCTTGCCTGCACGGCAGAACTCTGACAACCATCGCCGCGCGAGACAAGCATTGGGTCCACGACATGGTCGGCGGTGGCCGGTGCCGCCGCCGGAAGCAGGAGGTCGATGAGATGGCGAGCATCACGAATCCCGGTCCGAGCTTCGCGGCGCAGGTCGAGTCCCTGGAGGAGGACTGGGCCACCAACCCGCGCTGGAGGGGCGTGCAGCGCGACTACTCCGCAGCCGACGTAGTGAGCCTGCGAGGCTCGGTTACGCCGGAGTGCACCCTGGCGCGCGCCGGCGCGTCGAAGCTGTGGCAGCGCTTGCACGACATGGACTACGTGCACGCTCTCGGAGCCATGACCGGGGGCCAGGCCGTCCAGTTCGCCAAGGCGGGCTTGCCCGCGCTGTACCTGTCGGGCTGGCAGGTGGCCGGCGACGCCAACCTCGCCGGGCAGGTGTACCCGGACCAGTCGCTGTACCCCGTCAACTCGGTGCCGTCGGTTGTGTTGCGGCTCAACAACGCCCTGCGCCGGGCCGACCAGATCGAGTGGAGCGAGACCGCGGGGCACCCGAGCCGCGACTACATGCTGCCCATCGTGGCCGACGCCGAGGCCGGCTTCGGCGGGCCGCTCAACGCCTACGAGCTCATGAAGGCGATGATCGAGTCGGGCGCGGCCGGCGTCCACTTCGAGGACCAGCTCAGTTCGGCCAAGAAGTGCGGCCACATGGGCGGCAAGGTGCTGGTCCCCACCTCCCAGCACCTGTCGACGCTGCGGGCGGCCAGGCTGGCCGCCGACGTGATGGGCGTCGAGACGGTCCTGATCGCACGCACCGACGCCTTGAGCGCCGGTCTCGTCACCAGCGACGTGGACGAGCGGGACCGGGCCCGGCTCACCGGGGAGCGTACCGCTGAGGGATTCTTCGTCACCGAGCCCGGGCTCGAGGCGCCCATCGGTCGCAGCCTCGCCTACGCGCCCTACTGCGACCTGCTGTGGTGCGAGACTGCCACCCCCGACCTCGACGAGGCGAGGGCCTTCGCTCAGGCCGTCCACGACGTGTACCCGGACAAGATGCTGGCCTACAACTGCTCGCCCTCGTTCAATTGGCGCGCCCATCTCGACGACGCTCAGATCGCGGTGTTCCAGAAGGAGTTGGGCGCCATGGGCTACGTGTTCCAGTTCATAACGCTGGCCGGGTGGCACGCCCTCAACGCCTCGGCGTTCGAGCTGGCCCGCGCCTACCAGGGCGATGACATGACGGCCTACGTCGGGCTCCAGCAGCGCGAGATGGAGATGGAAACGCTGGGCTACAGCGCGACCCGCCACCAGCGCGAGGTCGGCGCCGGGTACTTCGACCGGGTGGCCACCGTGATCTCCGGCGGCACCGCCTCCACCTTGGCACTGGAGGGCAGCACCGAGCAGGCCCAGTTCTGACGCCCGGCAACACAACCCGTCTGTACCCCCGACAGGACTCGAACCCGCAACCTGAGGGGTAGAAACCCTCCGCTCTATCCAGTTGAGCTACGGGGGCGGCTCAAGACTATCGCCAGGGCACGAAGGTGCCCGGGGGGTCGCGTCCGGCCGTGCGCCTGCGGTCGGTAGGCTTGCGGGTCTCCGCTTCGGCGGTCATGGTGGCCGTAGCTCAGTCGGTTAGAGCGCCGGGTTGTGGTCCCGGAGGTCGGGGGTTCGACTCCCCTCGGTCA
>VYCW01000112.1 GCA_009843735.1 Acidimicrobiaceae bacterium
GACATGGTGCTCAAGGTCATCGACGGCGGCGGCCACTACGACGTCCACATCGGCGCGGGCGAGATCTTCCTGCTGCCGCCCCACGTGCGCCACTCGCCGCAGCGCCCCCAGGCGGGGTCGATCGGGCTGGTGGTGGAGCCCAAGCGCCCGGAAGGAGCTCAGGACGGCTTCGAGTGGTACTGCTTCGAATGCCGGTCGCTGGTGCACCGGGCCGAGGTGACCCTGACCAGCATCGTGCGCGACCTGCCCCCGCTGTTCGAGCGCTTCTACCGGGACGAGCAGTTGCGCACCTGCGGGCAGTGCGGGGCGGTGCATCCGGGCAAGGAGCCCCCCGAAGGCTGGGCCCGGCTGTAGCACCGGCGATGGCGTTCAGCATCGACGCTGGCACTGCGGCGGCCCTGGACGCGGCTGACCCGCTGGCTGCGTTCCGCGACGAGTTCCACCTTCCGGCCGGGCCTGACGGCTCGCCGCAGATCTATCTTGTCGGCAACTCGCTGGGGGCCGTGCCCCGGGCGGCCGCCGAGTACGTGAACACCGAGCTGGAACGATGGGCCCGGCTCGGAGTTGGCGCTGGTGATGCTTCCCGGTGTCCAGTACTACACCGGCCAGGTGCTGCCCATGGCCGAGATCACCGCGGTCGCCCACGATGCCGGCGCCCGGGTCGGCTTCGACCTCGCCCACGCGGTGGGCAATGTCGGTCTGTCGCTGCACGACTGGGGAGTCGACTTTGCCGTCTGGTGCAGTTACAAGTACCTCAACGGCGGTCCGGGCGCGGTGGGGGGAGCCTTCGTGCACGAGCGCCATATCGGCGACCGCTCGCTCCCGAAGCTGGCGGGATGGTGGGGCCAGCGCCCCGACATCCGCTTCGAGATGGAGACCGTCTTCGACCCGATCGCCACCGTCGAGTCGTGGCAGCTGTCGAACCCGTCCATCCTCACCATGGCGGCGCTGAGAGCGTCGCTCGACACCTTCGACCGGGCGGGCGGGATGGAGCCGCTGCGGAAGAAGTCGTCGCGTCAGATCGAGTACCACGACCTGCTCCTTGCCGAGGTGATCGGCGACCGGGTGGAGACCATCACCCCCGCCGCCCTGGCCGAGCGCGGCTGCCAGCACTCGCTGCGGATCCGGATGCCGGGCGTCGACGGCCGGGCGGTGCACGAGGGACTGGAGCGCGCCGGCGTCGCCTGCGACTGGCGGCACCCGGATGTGATCCGGGTGGCCCCGGTGCCGCTCTACAACTCCTTCACCGACATCCACCGCTTCGTCGGCATCCTCGACCAGGTCCTCGACGAGGCCGCCCGCTGAGCACGCCCCTTCCTCAGCCGCCGATGAAGCCCCGAAGGCCTGTTCCCCATTGCAGCCGCGGTCGCCGTAGCAGCCTGATCACCGGTGTGGCAGCATGTGTGCGCAAGTGTTGACAGACAGACACAGGAACGGCGATGACAACCTCCCAAAGCGATGCCATCTTCTCAGCCCTTGCCGATCCCACCCGGCGGGCCATCCTCAGCCTGATCGGTGAGCATGAGGAACTCACTGCGGGCGAGATCGCCGCTCACTTCGACAGCCTGGGCCGGACTGCGGTGTCTTCGCATCTGCGGATACTGCGGCTTGCCGGGTTAGTGGCGGAGCGGCGCGACGGGCGCTTCCGGCACTACTCGGTCACCCCGACCCCGGCCGACGCGGTGGTGGCCTTCCTGACCTCGGTCTACCAGAACTCGCTCGAGCAGCTGGCCTCAGCGGTGCAGGACGCCTCGGCGGCGGGGGACACTCCACTGGACCGGACCGAAGAGCGAAGCGCCTGAACCTGCTGTCATGGGTGAGCTGGTCCTCAACAACGAGACGCAGCTAAAGGTCTGCCCCAGCGAGCTGTTCGCGCTGTTCGGCAGCGGCGACTCGTCACTGGGCTGGCTCTTCGGGGCTGAGGTTCCGCAACTCCGACCGGGCTCGCTGGTGCGTTTGGCCCTCCCCCTCGGTGGCCTTGCCCGCTCACCGGGAACAGCCAGGGTCTTGTCGTTCCAGCCGGACCGCCGGATCGACTTGATGCACGAGACCCCATGGGCGGGCCGGGTGGTGTGCCGCTTCGACCCCCTGGATGGCGGAGGCACCCGGCTGCGGGTGCGCATCACGATCGATGACCGCGAGGTGGCTCGCCTTGGGGCTGAGTTGGGCCTCCTCGATGGCTACGACGCCGGCTTGCGGGAAGTGCCCCTAGGTCTGCTCATCTCCCTGTCCGGCCCAGCCGGGATCCTGGGCCGCTCGACGGTGAACTGCGCGCAGCTCGCGGTCGAGGAGATCAACGCGGACGGGGGAGTGATGGGCCGCACCGTCAGGCTCGTCGTAGCCGACGATTCCACCGATCCAGGGATCGGTGCGATCGCCATGCGTCGCCTGTGCCGCACTCCGGGCCTCGCCGCGGTCGTCGGCATGCACTCTTCGGCCACCTACGCGGTCACCGCCCCTATGGCGGTGGCCGAGGGCATCCCATACCTGTACACGCCCACCAGCGAGCCGACCGCGGCGCATCCCCTGCTGGTGCGCTTCGGTGAGACGCCAATGGACCAACTCCATCGAGCCCTGCCCCGTATGGCCGCACGGACGGGAGGATCGCGCTGGTTCCTGGCTGGCAACGACTACTCGTGGCCCCGAGCGATCAGCGCCACCGCTCGGGCCGTCATCGAGCGCATGGGTGGCCATGTCGCCGGGGAGGGCTACCTGCCGCTCGGATCAGAGGACTTCGAGCCGGTGCTCATGGCGATCCAGCGGAGCGGAGTCGACCATGTGGTGTCGAGCTTCGTGGGACAGGACCATGTGGGTTTCCAGCGCGACTTCGCCGCATGCGGGCTGAGGGAGAGTATCCGGACCTTCGCGCCGCTCATGGATGACGCCGTCGTCGAACATCTCGGAGAGTCGGGCGAGGGCACCTGGAACGCCCTCGGCTACTTCGTCGGCCTCGACACTTCAGAGAACCGGGAGTTCCTCCGCTGCTACGCGGACCGCTTCGGCCCCTGCTCACCGCCCGTCTCGGCGGCCGCGGAAGGAGTGTACGAAGCGATTCACACCTGGGCCCGCTCATGCCGGGCCGGTGGGGGAGCGGACCCGACCGCGCTGCTCAGCGGCCTGCGCCGAGCCAGCTTCAACGGCCCGCGCCGCTGTGGCCGGGGTGGCCAACTGAAGTCCCTGCTGCTCGGTGAAGCCACTGCCTCGGGCGTTCAGGTCCTGGACGAACTCCCCGCCGCCCACCAGGCCTCCTAGCCGGCCCGCGCCAACTGGCCTCCCGCCGATGGAGCGCCTGCTGGGGGACTTGACCGCGCCCCTCCTATCCGACAATATGTCAATAACTGCTCACATATAGGAGGGGCTTCTGATGAGAACACTACCGGACTCCCGCACGCGGTCTCGCTTGTGGCTTGTGGCCTCGCTCGTCGCGCTGCTAGCACTGGTCGCTGCGGCCTGCGGAGACGACGAAGCGGAGACCTCGGACGCTCCCGCGGAGCCGGCCGCGGCCGACACGGCCGCGGCCGAGACCAGCGACTCGGAGGAGGCGCCCGAGCCGGAGACCACCGAGGCGCCCGACGAGCCCGACCCCGATGAGCCGGCCACGACGGCAGCGCCCGAGCCGGAGACCACCGAGGCGCCCGACGAGCCGGAGCCCGACGAGACCGAAGAGCCGGCCGCCCCCACGGGCGAGCCGGTGCGGATCGGGATCCTGTTCTCCAACAGCGGCCCGGCCGGCGTCTTCGGGCCACCTACAGCCAACATCGCGGAGTTCATCGAGGAGGACATCAACGCCGCGGGTGGCATCAACGGCCGTCCGGTGGAGACGTTCCTGGCCGACGACGCCACCGACCCGGCCGTCGGCCGCCAGGCCATGGAGCAGCTCATCGACGGCCACAACGTGGACGTGGTCCTCGGAACCCACTCCAGCGCCACCCGCCAGGCCGCCAAGCCGCTCGCCGAGGACGCCGACGTGCTCTACATCTACGCGGCGCTCTACGAGGGCGGCGAGTGCTCATCGGTGATGTTCAACACCGGGGAGGTGCCCAGCCAGCAACTCGCTCCGGTCATCCCGTGGATGATGGAGCAGACCGGCGGTCAGAGGTGGTTCCTGCTCGGCAACGACTACGTGTGGCCCCGGCGCAGCTTCGAGCTGGCCCGCCAGTACATCGAGGCCGCCGGCGGCGAGGTCGTCGGCGAGGAGTACGTCCCGCTCGGCACCCAGGACTTCTCGTCGGTCGCCCAGATCATCGCCGGATCCGGCGCGGACCTGATCTTCCCGGCGCTGGTCGGCGGCGACGCCATCGCCTTCGAGACCCAAGCGGTGGACTTCGGCATCGGCCAGGACGCCATCCCGCGCCTTGCCAACATCTACGAGGAGAACGTTCTGGGAGCCATGGGACCGGCGGTCACCGCCGGCATGCGGGTCACCCTGGGCTACTTCAAGGAGGTGGACAGCGCTCTCAACAACGAGTTCGTGAGCCGCTACTTCGAGCGCTTCGGGGCCGACGCGCCGCCCCACATGACGTTCAGCTCCCACATCTACGACGCCGCGCTGTTGTACGCGGCCGCGGCCAACGCGGCCGGGACCACCGACACCGCGGCGGTGGCCGCCGCCATGGAGGGGCTGACGCTGACGACGCCGACCGGTGACATCGCCATCACCGGCAGCCGCCATCTGGCCCAGCCGATCTACGTGGCCGAGATCCAGGCCGACGGCTCGCAGGCGATCGTGCAGTCGTTCCCCTCGGTGGAGCCCGACGAGACCTGCGATCCGACCTAGACGCGGGCCGGCCTTCAGCAGCAACCGCTCGAGAGCCGGTGCGGGCGCAGCGTCCTTCCAGCGCCCGTACCGGCCCGAGCCCTGAGCGCAGCACACACCGGAGCATGAGCCCTTGGACGCGCTGACACTCGAACTGCTCAACGGCGTCAGCCTCTTCGCGATCCTCGCCATCGTCGCGCTCGGGCTCGGGATCGTCTTCGGACTCATGGGCGTGATCAACCTCGCCCACGGCGAGTTCGTCATGCTCGGCGCGTACGTGGCCTACGTCGTGCACGCCAACGGGCTCAACCACTGGCTGAGCGTGCCGCTGGCCGCGGTGGTGCTGTTCGTCCTCGGCGTGGTGATCGAGGTGGGCCTGATCCGGCGCATCCATCGCCAGCCGGAGCTGACCATCCTGGCCACGTTCGGGCTGTCGGTGTGCCTGCGCCAGATCGCGGAGCTCGTGTTCAGCAAGGACTTCCAGAGCGTCCCGAACCCCGTGCCGGGCGCCACCGAGGCTTTCGGTGTCCTGTTCCCCACGTACCGCTACCTGCTCATCGCGATCGTGGCTGTGGTCGTCGCGGTCACCCTGCTGGCGTTCACCCGGTCCCGCTTCGGTCTCGTCGTCCGAGCCATCGTCGCCGATCGCGACCTCGCCGAGTCGGCGGGAATCCGCACCGGGGTCACCAATCTCTGCGCGTTCGGTGTCGGCGCGGCCACCGCCGGGATAGCCGGAGCCCTGGTGGCCCCGCTCGGCGCGGTCGAGCCCCAGGCCGGGCTGGCCTATCTCCCCGGCGCCTTCCTCGTGGTGATCGTCGGGGGCTACAACCGGCTTTGGGGTGTGGCCGCGGGGGCTCTCGTCGTGGCCGCGGTCCAGACCGGCGTCATCCACTTCTACGACGCGGTGTGGGCCCAGATAGCTTCCCTGGCCCTGGCGGTGCTGGTCCTGCAGTTCCGGCGCCCCACCCCGGCCGGAGCGATCGCGTGAGACGACCGCTCAGCTTCGGCGGGGCGGCCGCGGTGGCGGTCGCGGCGGCCAGCATGACCATGGGCGACTTCCGGGCCGGTCAGCTGTCGCTGTTCCTGAGCCTGGCGGTGCTGGCGGTGAGCCTCGACCTGGTCTGGGGCTACGCGGGGATCCTCTCGCTGGGCCAGTTGCTGCCGTTCGGCATAGCGGCCTACAGCACGGCCCGTCTCGCGGCCGCCGCACCTTCTCTGACCCTGCCAGGGCTGCTGCTGGCGACGCTGATCGGCGCGGCCGTCGCGGCCGGAGTGGGGATGGCTGCGTTCCGGCGTCGTCCCACGCCGGTGGTGATCGGGCTGCTGACCCTGGTGCTGTCGCTCACCCTGGAGCAGGTCGCGGAGCAGTGGCGCGACGTCACCGGAGGATTCAACGGCCTGACCGATGTCCCCCGCATCACCGCATTCGGGTCGGAATGGTCCGACAGTGCCCAGGACCTGTTCATCTCGGTTCTGGCGGTCGCGGTCATCGCCGGGGTGGGCCTGCTCGTACGCCGGCCCATCGGAGCGGTGCTCATCGGCGTCCGCGACAACGAGCGCCGTATGGAAGCCCTCGGCTACGACACCGTCGCCCTGAGGGTCTGGGTGTTCACCGTCGGGGGAGCGGTGGCTGGCCTGGCCGGCGCCCTCTATGTGCATCGAACCGGCTTCGTGTCGCCCCAGATCTTCGGCTTCGCCCTGGCAACCAACGTCGTGCTGTGGACCCTCGTCGGCGGGCGGGGAACGATCATCGGACCCGTCGTCGGCTCTCTGGCCATCAACTTCGCCTCGGCCACTCTCGCCGATGTGTGGCTGCAGTACTGGACGCTCGCCACCGGCGCGATCTTCGTGGCCGCGGTGACCCTCGTCCCGGAGGGACTGGTGCCGAGCCTGCTGCGGATGGCCGGACGCCCGGCCCGGCGCAGCCGGGAGCCGCGCCTGCTGGCCACCGCGCCTGCCGCCGCCAACGGCACAGCCGTGTTCGAGGCGGCTGCCGTGGACAAGAGCTACGGATTCTTCAAAGTCCTCGACGGCGTCACGCTCACCATGGACGAGCCGGAGCTGCGATGCCTCATCGGCCCCAACGGCGCGGGCAAATCCACCCTCCTCGACATCCTCTGCGGCCAGCAGGACTGCCAGGACGGCTCGATCACCATGCTCGACCAGGACTGCACGGGCCTGAAGGCCTGGGAGTTCGCCCGCCACGGCGTCAGCCGCAAGTTCCAGTCACCCCAGATCATCGATTCGCTGTCGGTTGCCGAGAACATCGCGGTGGCCGCCTGGGGAGCGGATCCGTCCCCTTGGCGTCTGAGCGTCACTTCCTGGGAGGCCCGAGTGCCGCAGGCGTCGCTGCGGATCCTGGAGCGCACCGGCCTCGACGCGCGGCTCGATTCCGGCGCCGGGGGCCTCTCGCACGGCGACAAGCAGTGGCTGGAGATCGCCATGGCCATGGCGGGGAACTGCCGGGTGCTGCTGCTGGACGAGCCGACGGCAGGCATGACGGCCTCGGAGAGCCTGGCGGCCGCCGAACTCCTGCGGGAGGTGCACACCGACTACCGGCTGCCGGTGCTGATCGTCGAGCACGACATGGCGTTCATCCGGGCCGTGGCCGACCGGGTAACCGTGCTGGCCCGGGGCTCGCTGATCGCCGACGGCACCGTCGCGGAAGTCGAGAGCGCCCCCGAAATGGTGGCCGTGTACGGGGGAGTCGGCGACTGATGCGCCTTGAGGCCACCGACCTGCGCTCCGGCTACGGCACCGTGCCGGTGCTCCACGGCGTGAGCCTCACCGTGGCAAGCGGCGAGATCGTCGCGCTGGTGGGCCGCAACGGAGCGGGCAAGACCACGCTGGTGAAGACCGTCCTGGGGGTGCTGCGAGCCACCGGAGGTGCACTGCGCCTCGAGGGCGTCGACATCACCCGGCTGCCGCCCTCCCGGCGGGTGCGGGCCGGTCTGCGGGCCACCTTCCAGGAACGGGCGCTCTTCGGTGCTCTCACCGTCAGCGACAATCTCCGCCTCAACGGCTTCGGTTCCGAGAGCCACGATCGGGTGCTGGACGCCTTCGGTCCCGCCCTGTCGGGCCGAGGCTCCCAGCGCACAGGAACGCTGTCGGGCGGCGAGCAGAAGATGCTTTCCGCCGCGATCGCGCTGGCCACCGGGGCGCCGCTGCTGGTGATGGACGAGCCCACCGAGGGCCTGCAGCCCTCCAACGTCGCCCTGCTAGGCGACCACATCGAATCGGCGAGGGAGGCCGGGCGGGGAGTGCTCCTCATCGAGCAGCACCTCGAACTGGCCAAGCGGCTCGCCGACCGGTTCATCGTCCTCGAGAAGGGCGAGGTCGTCGACGGCGGACCGGCCTCGGACCCCGGCATCGCCGCCCGGGTCGCCCGGCGGCTGTTGATCTGAGCACACAAGGAGGAACAAGCCATGACCGAACTCACACAGATGAGCCTCACCGAGGCCGCAGAAGCAGTCAGAACCGGCAAGGTGACCGCGACCGGCCTGGTGGAGGCGTGCCTCGCCCGGATCGAGCACACCGACGGATCGGTCGGAGCGTTCGCCTCCGTCCAGGCCGACGAGGCGCTCGCCGAGGCGGCCCGACTCGACGGGGGCGAAGCGACCGGTCCGCTCCACGGCGTGCCGGTCGCGCTCAAGGACCTGATCTTCACCCGGGGAACACCCACCGAAGCCAACTGCGCGGCGCTCCGCGGCTTCACTCCCGAACGGGATGCGACTGTTGTTAGCCGGTTGCGCGGCGCCGGAGCGGTGATCATCGGCAAGACCAACACCCATGAACTGGCTTACGGCGTTTCGTGCCCGGCGTCGCGCAATCCATGGAACCCCCAGAGGATGACGGGCGGATCGTCGGGGGGAAGCGCCGCCAGCCTGGCCGCCCGCCAGGTGTTCGGGGCGCTGGGAACCGACACCGGGGGATCGGTGCGGATCCCGTCGAGCTACTGCGGAACCACCGGCATCAAGACCACCAGGGGAGCGGTTCCGCGCGACGGGGTGCACCTCATTTCGTGGACCTACGACACCGTCGGCCCGATGGCACGAACGGCCGCCGACTGCGGGGCGCTGCTCGACGTCCTGGCCGGCTTCTCCCGACAGGATCCGTACTCGTCCAAGACGCCCCTGGGAGCAGCCGGGGCGCCAGCAGGGCTTGTGCTGGGAGTGCCCGACGAGGGCTTCTTCGAGGGGTTCGAGACCGATCCCGAGGTGCGGGCGGCCATGGACGAGGCCGTCGACGTGCTCGGCTCGGTCGTTGCCGAGGTGAGGACCGTGCGGGTGCCCAACACCGGGGAGCACTTCGACGCGGGCGCCGCCATCGTGTTCGCGGAGTCGGCTGCCCTCCTGGAGGAGCTGCGGTCCTCGAGCAACGAGCTCATCGGCGAGGAGCCCCGCGCCATCATGGATTCCGGCGCGGAAATTCCGGGGACGGCGCTGGCTGCCGCCCAGGCCCGGCGGGTGTCCTTCGAGCGCGCCTGCCTCGATGTCTTCGAGGACCAGAGTGTCGACCTGATCGTCGCGCCCGTCACCCCCAACCAGGTTCTCGACCATGGTGCGGTTGAACTGGGCGGCATTCCCCTGATTCCCGCCACGACGCAGTTCACGTTCCCGGTCAACGCCGCGGGACTGCCGGCGATCGCCCTGCCCGGGGGCTTCGCCGCCGACGGCATGCCCATCGGCTTCCAGATCGTGGCGCGACCGTTCGCCGACCGGACCCTCGCGGCGGTGGGCGAGGCCTTCCAGAAGAGGACCGACCACCACGCGCAGACCCCCCGCCTGTAAGGCCGCTGGGGTCGCTGGTAGACAGGTAGCGGAGGCAGGATGGCGACCACGAGCGAGATGGACTGCTACGAGCCGATCGAGCGGGCCTCGGTCGATGAGCTGCGCAGCCTGCAACTGGCCCGGCTGCGCGAGATCGTGGCCTACGCCTACGCCAACGTGGAGCACTACCGGCGCTCGTTCGACGCCGCGGGCGCGACTCCCAGTGATCTGGCCGGCTTCGAGGACCTAGCCCGGTTCCCGCTGCTGGCCAAGGCGGACCTGCGGGACAACTACCCCTTCGGGATGTTCGCGGTGCCCCGAAGCGAGGTGGTTCGCGTCCATGCTTCGTCGGGAACCACCGGCAAGCCCACCGTCGTGGGCTACACCACCGAAGACATCGACGTGTGGGCGCAGCTGATGGCCCGCTCGATCTACGCGGCCGGAGGCCGACCCGGCGATGTGGCCCACGTGGCCTACGGCTACGGGCTGTTTACCGGCGGGCTGGGCGCCCACTACGGAGCCGAGCGGCTGGGATGCACGGTCGTGCCGGTGTCGGGCGGCCAGACCGAGCGCCAGGTGACGCTGATCGCCGACTTCGAGCCCCGCATAATCCTGGTCACCCCGTCATACTGCCTGAACCTCATCGACGAGATGGAGCGGCGGGGGATCGACCCGGTGTCTTGCTCGCTCGAGGTCGGGATCTTCGGGGCGGAGCCGTGGACCGACGAACTGCGGGCCGAGATCGAGGGCCGTCTGGGCATGGATGCGGTCGACATCTACGGGCTGTCGGAGGTGATGGGTCCGGGTGTGGCTCAGGAGTGCGTGGAGACCAAGGACGGGCCCACGCTGTGGGAGGACCACTTCTACCCCGAGATCATCGACCCCGACACCGGCGAGGTGCTGGGTGAGGGCGCCTTCGGGGAGCTCGTGCTGACCGCGCTCACCAAGCGGGGACAGCCGGTGATCCGCTACCGCACCCGCGACCTGACCCGCCTGCTGCCGGGCACCGCCCGCACCATGCGACGCATCCAGCGGGTGACGGGCCGCTCCGACGACATGTTGATCGTGCGGGGCGTGAACGTGTTCCCCTCCCAGATCGAGGCCGAGATCCTCAGGGTCGACGGTCTGACCCCCCACTTCCAGATCCATGTCGACCGCTCAGCCAACCTCGCGAGCCTCACCGTGCGGGTCGAGCGGGACCCGGCGAGCCGCCGCGCCGCCAACGAACTGGGGACTGTCCTCGCGGACCACATCAAAGGCAACATCGGCGTGTCAGCCGTGGTGGCCGTAGTCGAGCCCGGAGAGGTGCCCCGCTCCGCCGGCAAGGCCCAGCGAGTCGTTCCCGCCGGCTAGGCGGTGGCGGCGAGGAGGGTGTCGATCTCGGCTGACCAGTCGGCCTGCCAGGCCGCCTTCGTCGGCCGGGCTGACCCGGAGGCGTCGCGCTAGACGCAGCCTCTAATCGCCTCAGGCTGGTTAATCCGGCTATGGCCGCAGCGGCTCGGAACTGACGGCGTTGATCAGGCTGCGCAGCAGCGTGTCCCAGTCGCTGTCGGACGGGATGTAGCGGTCGTCAAGGCCGGCCGCGTGCAGCAGGTGGGCGCCGATTCCGATGGCCTGGCACACGAAGGCGACCGCGGCGGTGCTGTAGGCGGGGTCGCAGAAGCCGGCCTCCTTGCCCTCCTCGACGAGGTGTCCGAGTTGCCGGGCCTCCTCGTCGAGGAATGCCTGGAGACGCTCGCTGATGCCGTCGTTGTTGCGGGCGCTTCCGAACGCCTGCACCAGCACGTCACGGTGTTGGTCGTTGCTCAGCAGGCTCGCCCCCAGGAGCGCCACCATGTCGGGGGGCTTCATGGTGTCGACACCGGCGCCCTTGAGCCTGCGTTCAGGCAGTATCTGCTCGAAGATGTGGTCGAGGGCCGCGACCATCACGTCCTCTTTGTGGGGCCAGCGCCCGTACACGGCGCCCGATGTAAGCCCGGCCCGGCGCGCGATGTCGTTGACCCGGGCCAGCTCATAGCCGCGCTCGATGAACTCCTCGGCCGCGAGCTCCAGCAGCCTGCGGGTGGTCTCGTCGGCCTTGTTCCTCGTCGCCATGAGCGCACCCTAGCCAGCGGGCAACTACGTGGCCGCCGCAGGGCAGGTTCTCATGACTGCCGACGCCTGTTGACAGCTCCGCTCTGCACCCTCCGCCTGCCGTTGCCTACACTCGCTCCGTGGGCCAGCGATTTCACTCCATGACAAGGAGGCACGCATCCCGCGGCGACGGCGCGCCGCGCCGCAGGCAAGATCCCGAGACGACAACACAGCAATTGCTGGAAGCGGCCTCGCAGGAGTTCATAGAGCGCGGCTACGAGGCCGCCCGCGTCGGCGACATCGCCCGTCGCGTGGGGGTGACCGCCGGAGCGGTCTACGCGCGCTGGCCCCACAAGTCCGACGTGCTCGTGGCCGCATTGGAGTACACCCTCGAGAAGACCCTCCCCGAACAGGAGCTGAAGAACTTGGGCGACGCCGACGCGGGGTCCTTCGAGCAGCTGGCGCTGCTCGGGACGAACCTGCTGGCGTTCAACCCGCACAAGGACGTGGTCACCCAGGTGTTCGGCAGCGCTCGCAACAACGAAGCCATCCGGGAGTGCCTGCTCGAGCATCTCGACGAGGACGCCGGCCAGCTGAGCCGCATCGTTGACCAGATGAAGGAGGACGGGTTCGTCGACCCGGACTACAGCACCACCGCCATCGCCTTCCTGTGCCAGGCACTCGGGATCGGTGCGCACCTGCTGATCACCGCGAAGCTCCCGGAGCGCCGGGTCCCCTCCGAGGACGAATGGAACAGCCTGCTCGCAGCCTTGATCGGCGCCGTCGAGCCTGACAACCAGCCGGACGCCTAGCTTCGGGCGCAGGAGTTGACCGGGGCTAGATGCCGGCGTGCGCCCAGCGCACCCCCTCGGGTGGTTGCGGCCAGCAGGTGACGGTGTCATCTGTGGCGACGGCGCAACTGTGGTATTCGCCTGTGGCCAGGGCCTTGTAGGTGCCCGCCGGGGCGTTAGTCTGGCCGTAGTTGTTGTTTCCCCAGCATGAGACGGCGCCATCGAGGGCGATCGCGCAGCTGTGGGAGGCACCGGCGGACAAGGCCTTGTAGGTACCGGACGGAGCCGTGGCCCGGCGGTGGCTGCTGCTTCCCCAGCACGAGATCGTGTCGTCAGAAGCGATGGCGCAGCTGTGGCTGTAGCCGAGGGCGAGGGCCTTGTAGGTGCCGGCCGGGGCGCGCCTCTGGCCGTCGCGGTTGCTTCCCCAGCAGGTGATGGTGTCGTCGGTGGCGATGGCGCAGCTGTGGTCCTGGCCTGCAGCGAGGGTCTTGTAGGTGCCCGCCGGGGCGCCGGTCTCGCCCTTGCGGCTGTCGCCCCAGCAGGTGATGGTGTCGTCGGTGGCTATGGCGCAGCTGTAGTAGCGGCCCGAGGCGAGGGTCTTGTAGGTGCCGGCCGGGGCGCGGGTCTGGCCGTAGGCGTTGTTTCCCCAGCAGGTGATGGTGTCGTCGGTGGCGAT
>VYCW01000090.1 GCA_009843735.1 Acidimicrobiaceae bacterium
TCGGCTTCGGGGTGAAGGTGCCGATGTTCCCGTTCCACACCTGGCTGCCCGACGCACACACCGAGGCGCCCACCGTGGGCTCGGTGATCCTGGCCGCCATCCTGCTGAAGCTCGGCACCTACGGGTTCGTGCGCATTGCGGTGCCCATGCTGCCCGAGGGCGCCGAGGCCTGGGCCCCGTGGATCGGCCTGCTGGCCGTGATCGGCATCATCTACGGCGCGCTGGGCTGTCTGGCCCAGACCGACATGAAGCGCCTGATCGCCTTCTCGTCGGTGGCCCACATGGGCTTCGTGATGCTGGGGATCGCCACCCTCACCGACTTCGGGATCAACGCCGCCATCTTCGGCATGGTCGCCCACGGGATCATCACCGGGATGCTGTTCTTCCTGGCCGGCTCGGTGAAGGAGCGCTACCACACCCTCGAGATCCGCCGGCTGGGCGGGATGCTGGTCCAGGCGCCCCGGATGGGCTGGATCCTGGGGTTCTGCTCGATGGCGTCGCTGGGCCTGCCGGGTCTGGCCGGCTTCTGGGGCGAGTTCCCGGCCATCCTGTCGGCCTACTCGCCCGCCGAGGGCCTGCCGGTCGAGACGTTCCGGACCTACATGGTGGTGGCCGCGGTGGGAACGGTGCTGGCCGCGGGCTACCTGCTGTGGCTGCTGCAGCGCACCGCCATGGGCGCGCCCTCCGAGGAGTTCGCCGACAGCGACGACATCGTCGACGTCACCCGCACCGAGTGGATCTCGTGGGCGCCGCTGCTGGTGGGGATCATCCTGTTCGGGGTGGCCCCGGGCCTGATCTTCGACGTGACCGACCCGGCCGTGGTCGGCCTGCTGGCGGCCGGAGGCTGACGCCCTGATGCTCGGCTCGGTCCTGACCCTCGCCTTCGAGCGGCCGGCGATCGACTGGCACGCGGTCGCGCCCGAGCTGACCCTGCTGGGCTTCGGGGCGCTCCTGACGCTGGTCGACATCGTCTGGCTGGAGCGGGGCCGGGCGGTGGTGTCCGCGCTGGCGTCGTTCGGGCTGCTGGCGTCGATGGTGCCGGTGCTGACGCTGGCGTGGGACGGCGCCGACCGCTCGACGTTCTGGGGCGCCTACGTGGTCGACGACTACGCCCTGGTGATGAAGGCCGTGTTCCTGCTGGCCGGGTATGTGGTGGTGCTGCTGTCCACCAACTACATCGCCGAGGGCGACTACTGGGAGAACGAGTACTACCAGATGCTGCTGTCGGCGGTGCTGGGAATGGTGGTGATGGCCTCGGCCCGCGATCTGGTGACCATCTTCGTGGCCCTGGAGCTGCTGTCGATTCCGGCCTACCTGATGGCCACCTGGCGCAAGCGGGACCTGCGCAGCAACGAGGCCGGCCTCAAGTACTACCTGATGGGGGTGTTCGCCTCGGCGGTGCTGCTCTACGGCATGTCGCTGCTGTACGGGGCGGCCGGCTCCACCATGCTGGTCGACATCGACGCGGCCATCTCGGGAGACGGCGCGCCGCTGGCGGTGGTGACGCTGGGCGTGATCTTCGTGGTGGTCGGCTTCGGGTTCAAGGTCTCGGCGTTCCCGTTCCACACCTGGGCGCCCGACACTTACGAGGGCGCCCCCACGCCGGTGACCGCGTTCCTGTCGGTGGCGTCGAAGGCGGCCGGGTTCGTGGCCCTGCTGAGCCTGGTGTTCGTGGGCTTCTGGGGCCGGGCCGACGTGTACCAGCCGCTGATGTGGGTGCTGGCGGCGGCGTCGATGTTCGGCGGGAACCTGATGGCTCTGCGCCAGACCAACCTGGTGCGCCTGCTGGCCTACTCGGGCGTGGCCCAGGCCGGGTACATGCTGGCCCCGCTGGCGGTGGCGGGGGAGTCGCTGGCGACCGCCGACGACGCCCTGTCGTCGGTGGTGACCTATCTGGCCATCTATGCGGCCATGAACCTGGGCGCCTTCGCGGTGATCATCGCGGTGGCTCGCCGCACCGCCTCGGCCGAGATCGACAGCTACAAGGGCCTGTTCCGCTACTCGCCGGGCCTGGCCGTGGCCATGACCATCTTCCTGATGGCCCTGGCCGGCATCCCCCCGCTGGGCGGCTGGTTCGCCAAGTTCGAGATCGTGCTGGCGCTGCTCTCGCCGGGCACCGCCTGGGGAGTGGCTCTCGGCGTGATCGTGGCCATCAACTCCGTGATCGCCCTCTACTACTACGCCCGCATCGCGAGCCACATGTGGGTGGAGGCTCCGCCCGAGTCCGCCGACTTCGACACAACCACCCCCATCAAGCCCCCCACCTCAGTCTCAGCCGCCCTGGTCCTCACCGGCGCAGCCACCCTCGCCTTCGGCATCCTCCCCCAATGGGTAGGCCACTTCACCGACGTAAGCCTCATAGTCGCCCTCCCCGGCTGACCCGCACACCAACGACATCCGGGTAGTCGCGATTAGCGGCCAGGCCAGGACGAACTCCTGTCAGGTTGTTCATCCCCTTCAGGACGCCGACGGTCAGAGCTACCACGAGGAATGGAGTCATTGAGACGCCGCTAACGGTCGAGGGCCCACACGACTTGGAATTGTGAAGTGATCGCAATGCGATCATCGGAGCTCTAGGCTCGCCCACCAGGGACTTCGAGGGCGGGTAGGCGGCGAGAGACGATGCTGTTGGTGACGGTCGGGCAGCGGCTCGCCGGCAGGATCGCGGCCCGGGGGCCCATCTCTGTTTCGGAGTATGTCGAGGCCTGCCTCTACGACCCGGACGGCGGCTTCTACATGCGGTCCGTCGGGGGGCGTGCCGGAGGACGCTCGGGCCACTTCCTGACCGCGCCAGAGGTCGGCCCGCTGTTCGGAGCGGTGCTGGCCCGGGCGCTGGACGGGTGGTGGGAGCAACTGGGTGAGCCCGCGCCGTTCACGGTGATCGACTGGGGCGCGGGGCCGGGCACGCTGGCCCGCTCTGTCATGGCCGCGGAGCCTCGCTGCCTGTCCGCGGGCGCGCTGGAATGGATCGCGCTCGAGCGGTCGCCGGCGCAGCGGGCACTGCATCCCGACCACCCGGCGGTCAAGAGCGCAGCCCGGCTGTCCGACGTGCTGCCCCAGGGCGCGCCCGCGGGCATCGTGGTGGCCAACGAACTGCTCGACAACCTGCCCTTCGATGTTGCTCGCCGAACCGACGACGGCTGGGATGAGCTGCGCGTCACTGTCGGTGAGGCCTCAGGCCGCCGCGGCTTCTCGCTGGTCGGGGAGCCGGCACCGGTCGAGCTCGTGGCGGGTCTGCCAGAGGTGGCGGTCGGAGCACGGGTACCGGTTCAACGGGCTGCTCGCGACTGGGTGGCCGGCGCGCACCAGGCGCTCGGAGCCGGTTGGATCGTGGCTCTCGACTACGGCGCCGATACCCGGACCCTGGCCGAGCGGGCCGGGCCGTCGGATGATCCCGGCACCGGCATGGGATGGCTGAGAACACACCGGCACCATCAGGGCGGCTCGTCGTGGCTGGCTGAGCCGGGGTCGTGCGACATCACCGCGGACGTGGCTCTGGACCAGATCCAGGCCGACCACCGGGCCGAGGTCCGCACCCAGGCCGCGTTCCTTCGTCACCACGGAATCGACGAACTGGTGGCTGAGGGTCGAGCCGTGTGGCAGGAACGTGCCGGCGCGGGCGATCTCGACGCCCTCACAGCCCGCAGCCGGCGACGGGAGGCCGAGGCCCTGCTGGATCCGGCCGGCATGGGAGCCTTCAACGCTCTCGTGTGGACCGTTGGCTGAGTCCAGACGGGCCCTGCACCGGCACGAGCACCTCGCAGCAATCGATCCGATCCAGTGGCAGGATCAACCCTGGGCTTCGGTCCATTCGTTGATGGCGGCCTCGCAGGGGCCTATCAGGGGGGCCACGACGGGGTAGCCCGCGTAGGGGGCCAGCATTATCAGCGTCTCGCGCAACTGGTCGGGGGTGAGCTCGCCCCGCTTGAGGGCCGACTGGGCCTGGAGCTTCCACACGTCGGTGGAGCCACGGGCCGCGATCACGCCCATGATGAGCAGGCGCCGGTCCCGGATCGAGAGCACGTCACGGTCCCAGACCTCGGCGAACAGGCTCCGCATCATCACGTCGTTGAAGGCCATGGTCCCCTCGGGCAGGGCCGGAACCTCGCCCTGGTAGACCTCGGTGACCATGGCAACACCCCGCTCGTAGGTGCCGTCAGAGGGGGTGTCGGGGGAGTTGTCGGTGCTCATTCGGACTCCTCGGTGTCGTCGTGGACGTTGTAGACGGCCGGCATGACGCGGCCCAGCGCGTCGAGAAGGGCGCCGGCGCCGGACCGGGTACGGCCCACCTCCAGCGCCAGCGACAGATCCTTGGTCGCGATTCCGGCCTGGGTCTCGAGCATGGTCCTCAGCTCGCCCTGGATGTGCTCATCGGGGATTTCCAGCAGGGCGCAGTACTGCTCGGTCAGGGCCCCGAGCTGGTCCATCGACCGCCATGCCTCCAGGAGCGCGGCAGGCTCGCCGCCGGTGCTGGCCACCATGTCGTGGGCGGTGGCGGCCGCCGCGAACTGGGCGTAGGTCATCACGTTGATGGCGATCTTCAGCGCCGCGCCCGCGCCCACCGGCCCGGCGTCGATGAGCGTGCCCGCATAGACCTCGAGCAGCTCCCGCGCCGCGGGAGGCATGTCCGCCAACCCACCGGCCAGCACCGTCAGGTTTCCTTCCCTGGCGTTCTCGGCGCCGCCGGCCACGGAGGCGTCGAACACGGCGACGCCCCATTCGGCGGCGGCGGCCCGCGCCGCCAGCACCGTGTCGGGGTGAACGGTGGAGTGGATGAGCACGGTGAGCGCCTCGTGGGCTCCCTCGGCGATGCCGCCTGGGCCGGACAGCACGGCTTCGATGTGAGCCGCGGCGGGAACGCAGACGCTTACGACATCGCTGACGCGGGCCACCTCGGCCGCGTCGGCCGCTGCTGCTGCGCCAAGAGCCACGGCAGCGTCCACTGCGGTCGGGTCGATGTCGTGGACCGTGACCGGTCCGCTGCCGTGGCGGATCAGGTTCTCGGCCATGGCTGAGCCCATCATGCCCAGCCCGATGTAGCCGTAGCCGGTCAAACGGCGACGCTCTGCAGGCGCGGACCGGGCGTGAAGCTGACGGGCAGGTTCTTCCAGCCGCTCACGTTGCCGCTGTGGAAGCGGACCTTGTTGTCGTGGTCGACGGTGTAGTCGCCCATGCGCCGGTGGATCTCCTCCAGCGCGACCCGGCCCTCGAGGCGGGCCAGCGCGGCTCCGAGGCAGAAGTGGACGCCGTACCCGAAGCCGAGGTGCCGGTCGGCACGGCGAAAGATGTCGAACTGACGGGCAGTGGGCCCGAACTCTCGCTCGTCCTGGTTGGCCGCGCCGATCAGCAGCAGCACCGAGTCTGCCTCTCGCATCCGCTGGCCGTGCATTTCGACGTCGCGGATGAGGGTGCGATGCATGTACTGGGTGGAGGTGTTGAAGCGGATCACCTCCTCGACCGCGTCGGGAATGAGCGACGGGTCGGCGATGAGCGCGGCCCGCTGGTCGGGATGGAGCGACAGCAGCTCCACCGCGTTGGCCACCATCTTGGCTGTCGTCTCGAAACCGG
Source organism: Acidimicrobiaceae bacterium (assembly GCA_009843735.1). Classification (GTDB taxonomy): domain Bacteria; phylum Actinomycetota; class Acidimicrobiia; order Acidimicrobiales; family Aldehydirespiratoraceae; genus Aldehydirespirator. The sequence continues at coordinate 5,569 of VYCW01000090.1, forward strand.
CGAACGAGAACAGGAGGCAGAACCCGAGCAGTTCCCTCTCCGTCAGGGCCCGGCCATCGACCTCCAGCTCAAGCAGGTCCGAGATGAGCCCCCCGCCGGGCACCTCTCCGGAGCGTCGCCGGGCTAGGTCCTCGGTGAAGTAGGCGATCACCTCGAAGATCGCATCGACTGCATCCTTCGGGATCTCCATGGAGCCGTCCTCGCGGATCAGCCCCCGGTCGGCGCACTCTCGCACCATGTCCCGGTCGGAGGCGGGGATTCCGAGCACGGCCGAGATCACATCCATCGGGAAGCACCCGGCCAAGTCGACCACCAGGTCCGCGTGGCCCGACTCGATGACGTTGTCGATGTAGTGATTGACGATCCGGCGCACCTCGTCTTCCATCCCGGCCACCCGCCGGGGGGTGAACACCCGTGACACGAGCCCCCGAAGGGCGGTGTGCTCGGGAGGGTCGATCTCGATCAGCTCGTGGTATTCAGGGTGGGCGCGGTCGATGGGCCGTCTGGCCTCCAGGGCGACGCCACCGGCGGAGGAGTAGGTCTCGTAGTCCCGGAAGGCCTGCTGCACGTCGTCGAAGCGGCTCAGTGCCCAGAACTCCAGGTCCGGGTTCCAGTAGGCGGGTGCCTCGTCGCGCAGCCGTTGGTAGGTGTCAAACGGATTGTCGTGCACCGTGAACGAGTAGGGGTTGTACACCAGCGGCGGACCCATGCGCCGATACTAGGTCAGGTCGGCCAAGCCTTCCCGCGCCGTGCCAGCGGTGCGATACTGCGGGCCGGACCGGAGCACTTGCAGGGAGGGCGCGGGTGACGGCGAGGACCATAGGACTGGTGGGAACGGGGGTGATCGGCGCCGGGTGGGCGGTGCGTGTCCTGGCCCGGGGCCATGACGTGGTGGCCTGGGATCCCGCCGCCGGGGCCGAGGACCGGCTCCGGGCCTCGATCGAGCGGGCCTGGCCGTCGGCCACCCGCCTGGGGCTGTTTCCCGGTGCCGGTCCTGACCGTCTGCGCTGGGCCCGCAGTCCCGAGGCGGTGGCGGGCTGTGCCGACTTCGTGCAGGAGAGCGTGCCGGAGGACGAAACGGTCAAGCAGTCGCTGCTGCGCCGCCTTGACGCCGCGGCCGAGCCCGGCACTGTCATCGCCAGTAGCTCGTCGGGGTTGCTGCCCAGCCGCCTGGCCGGCGGGCTGAACCATCCCGAGCGGCTCCTGATCGGGCATCCCTTCAACCCGGTGTATCTGCTGCCGCTGGTGGAGGTGGTGCCCGGCGAAGCCACCAGCGACGAGGCCGTCGCCTTGGCTGTGTACCACTACGACGATCTGGTGATGCACCCGCTGGTGGTGCGCAACGAGGTCGAGGGCTACCTGTCGGACCGGCTCCAGGAGGCTTTGTGGCGCGAGAACCTGCACCTGGTGAACGACGGGGTAGCCACCACCGCTGAGCTGGACGACGCCATCGTCTACGGGCCGGGGCTGCGCTGGGCGGCCATGGGCACCAACCTGACGTTCCATCTGGCTGGGGGCGACGGCGGAATGCGCCACATGCTGGGACAATTCGGTCCGGCGCTGAAGCTGCCGTGGACCCGGCTGGAAGCCCCCGAGCTGACCGGAGATCTCGTCGAAGCCATGGCCGCAGGCTGCGAGGACCAGGCCGCGGGCCGGTCGATTGCCGAGCTGGAGCGCCAGCGCGACGACTCCTTGCTGGCGGTGATGAGGGCGCTGCGGGCCAGCGGCATCGGCGCCGGTCGCCTCATCGCCGAGCGGGAGGCTCGGATACTGGCCGCCGGAGCCGCGGCCGCGGCCGAGCCGTGGACATCGGGCGCCGATGTCGCGGCTCCCCTGGAGCTGTACTCGGCGGTCGTGGAGCCCGACTGGGTGGACTACAACGGCCACATGACCGAGTGGGCCTTCCTGGCGGTGTTCGGGTGGGCGTCCGACGCCCTGTTCCGCTACCTGGGCATCGACGAGGCGTACCGGGATGGCGGGCACTCCTACTACACCGTCGAGACCCACCTCAACCACCAGCAGGAGGCCTCGCTGGGCGAGCCGCTGCGGGTCACAACCCAGGTGCTCGGCAGCGACGCCAAGCGTCTGCACATTTTCCACGCCATGTACCGGGACGGCGAGAGGGTGTGCACCGGCGAGCAGATGCTGGTCCACGTCGACACTGCGGCCGGTCGCAGCGCCCAGCTGCTCGAAGGTCCGGCGGTCGCGGTGGCTGCGGTCACCGAGGCCCACGCGTCCATGCCGGTTCCGCCGCAGGCCGGCAGACGCATGTCCATCGACGCCCGCCGACCCGCCAACTGATCTACCAGGGAGGGCGAATTGGACTTCTCGATCAGCGAAGACCAGCAGATGGTGGTGGACGCCGTGCGCGCCTTCGTTGAGCGTGAACTGGTCCCCCATGAGGACGAGGTGGAGCGCACCGGCCAGGTGCGGCCCGAACTGGTGGAGGAGATCCGGGGCAGGGCCGTCGATGCGGGCCTGTACGCGGCCAACATGCCCGTCGAGCTCGGCGGCGGCGGACTAGACGACGTGACCCTGGCCATGGCCGAGCGGGCCTTCGGCTATACCGCCTACGGCCTGCACTACATCGTGGCCCGCCCGTCCAACATCCTGCGGGCCTGCACCGGCGACCAGGTCGAGGAGTACCTGCTGCCCACCGTGCGGGGCGAGCGGGTGGAGTGCCTGGCCATGAGCGAGCCCGACGCGGGATCCGACCTGAGAGGAATGACCTGCCGGGCCGAACGGCACGGCGACCACTACGTGGTGAACGGCACCAAGCACTTCATCAGCCACGCCGACCTGGCCGACTACGTGATCCTGTTCGCGGCTACCGGCACGGACACCACCGACCGGGGACCCCGCAAGCTGATCTCGTCGCTGCTGGTGGACTTCGAAACGCCCGGGGTCGAGCGGGTGCCGGGCTACAACTGCGTCTCGAACCGGGGTTACCACAACTTCATCCTCAACTTCGACAACGCCCGGGTGCCAGCCTCCAAGCTCCTGGGCGATGAGCACCGGGGCTTCGACGTGGCCAATGAGTGGCTGGGCAGCACCCGCCTGCAGGTGGCCGCGGTGTGCCTGGGGAGGGCCGACCGGGCCCTGTCGGTGGCCCTCGACTGGGCCGCCACTCGCGAGCAGTTCGGGCAGCGCATCGGGCGGTTCCAGGGCGTGTCGTTCAAGCTGGCCGACATGCGCATCCGCCTGCTCCAGGCCGAGTTGATGACCTACCGGGCCGCCTGGCTGTCGGCCCAGGGCGAGATGACCGACGCCGACGCGGCCATGGCCAAGCTGTCGGCCACCGAGATGCTCCAGTTCGTGTCGGACGAGGCCATCCAGATCCTGGGCGGGATGGGACTGATGGACGAGTTGCCGCTGGAGCGGATATGGCGGGACGCCCGCGTCGACCGGATATGGGACGGCACCAGCGAGATCCAGCGCCACATCGTGTCGCGGGACATGCTGCGCCCCCTCGGCTGCTGAGAGGCGACGTGGAGAGTCGGCTCGATCGGCTGCTCCGGCCCCGGTCGCTGGCCTTTGTGGGCGGCGCGGCCGCCGAGCTGTCAATCGAGGCGTGCCGCTCGTTCGGCTTCGCGGGCGACATGTGGGCCGTCAACCCGCGCCGGGAACTGGGCGGCCTGCCCACGGTCACATCCGCCACTGAGCTTCCGGCCGGCATTGACGCCGCCTTCGTCGGCGTGGACCGCCATGCGTCCATCGAGTTGGTCGGCCAACTGGCCGCCGCGGGCACGGGCGCCGCGGTGTGCCACGCGTCGGGCTTCGCCGAGACCGGCGAGGCCGGCGCGGCCCTACAGGACGAGCTCGTGGCCGCGGCGGCCGGAATGCCGCTGCTGGGTCCCAACTGCTACGGGATGCTGTCGGCACCGACCGGCGCGGCCCTGTGGCCCGACGTGAACGGGCTGGCCCGCTGCGAACGGGGAGTGGCGCTGCTGAGCCAGAGCGGCAACATCGCGGTGAACCTGACCATGCAGCGCCGCGGCCTCGACATCGCATGGGTGGTAACGCTGGGGAACCAGGCCGATGTGGGTATCTCAGAGGCCTTCGAGGCGGTGGCCGCCGACGAGGCAGCCACCGGCGTCGGCCTCTGCATTGAGGGACTCGACGACGCCGAGCGCTTCGCGGCGGCCGCCGTGGCGGCACGGCGCAGAGGTCTTCCGGTAGTGGCCCTCAAGCTGGGCGCGTCGAGGGCCTCCGGCGCCATCGCCGTCACTCACACCGCCTCGCTGGTGGGCGACGACGCCGCCTACGGCGCGCTGTTCGATGAACTGGGCATCCGGCGGGTGCACAGCCTGCCGGAACTGCTCGACACCCTGGCCGTCGTGTGCGCTCTCGGACCGCTCAAGGGCAACCGGCTGGTGTCGTTCAGCTGCTCCGGCGGCGAGGCCGCACTCGTCGCTGACCGCAGCCGGGATCGCAACCTGTGCTTCCCGTCCTTCAGCTCCGGTCATGCCGCCCGGGTGGCGTCGGCTCTGGACGATCGGGTCGCGGTCACCAACCCGCTCGACTACCACACCTTCATCTGGGGCGATGAGGCCCGGCTAGCCGGCTGTTTCGGGGCCGCCCTCCGCGGTGACGCCGGTGAGGCTGGCTCAACTGTGGCCTCAGCGGCCCGTGAGCACAGCGGGCAGGATCGGGAGGCTCCCTTCGATGCCGCACTCCTAGTGCTTGACTTCCCCGCAGAGGGGCTGGACCGGTCGCGCTGGTGGCCCACCCTGAGTGCCTTCGCCGCCGCCTGCGACGCCAACCGCACCGGTGGCGTGGTGGTGGCCTCACTGGCGGAGAACCTGCCCGCCGACGCCCGCACCCGGGCCGCAGAGCTGGGACTGGCCGCATGCGCCGACATCGACACCGCCCTCGCCGCCCTGGAGGCCGCCGCGGCTTGGGGGAACCGGGGCGACATCGGGGACGCCGACCTTCTGGCTGCGGCCCGCGATACGGAAGGCGCCGTCACGGTCCTTTCCGAGCAGGAGGCGAAGCCGCGCCTGGCCGCGGCCGGCATCGCCGTGCCCGATGGGCGGCAGGTGTTGCCCGGAGAAGCCGCGGCCGCGGCCGGCAGGCTCGGATATCCGGTCGTGGTCAAGGCCTCGGGCCCCGCCCACAAGACTGAGGCCGGCGGGGTGGTGATCGGTCTCACGGACGCCGACGCGGTGGCCGCGGCCGCTCAGCGGCTAGCCGGCGGCGGCGATGGGACAGTGAGGGTGGAGGCCTGCATTACCGGGGTCGTGGCCGAACTGCTGGTGAGCGTGCGGTCCTCGCCCCCGGTAGGGATCCTGCTGACGCTTGGAGCGGGCGGCACGCTGGCGGAGTTGCTGGACGACACCGCGACCCTGCTGCTCCCGGCCACGGCGCACGCCACCCTCGAGGCCCTGCACAGCCTGCGGCTGTGGCCCCTGTTGGCCGGCCACCGCGGCGGCCCCGCGGGCGCCGTCGACACGGTGATCGAGGCGGTCTCGGCGCTCGGAGGACTGGTGCGCGACGATCGCAGCATCATCGAAGTCGAGATCAACCCGCTTGCCGTCACGCCGCACGCCGCGGTCGCCGTCGATGCGCTGATGGTCGTGGCCGATGGCTGACGGGACCCCCTCCGCCGCGGTCGCTGCCGTCGCCGACGGGCCGGTACTCGAAGTCACCATCGACCGCCCCAAGGCCAACGCCATCGATGCGGCCACCAGCCGCGAGCTGAGTCGCGTGTTCGCCGGCTTCCGTGATGACCCCGACCTCCGGGTCGCGATCCTCACCGGCGCAGGCGACCGGTTCTTCTCCGCCGGATGGGACCTGAACGCGGCCGCGGAGGGCGAGGAGTTCGAGGCCGACTACGGCGAGGGTGGCTTCGGCGGCTTCGGCGAGTTGCCCGGTCTGCTCAAGCCCGTGATCGCCGCGGTCAACGGCATGGCGATCGGCGGCGGCTTCGAGATCGTCCTCGCCGCCGACCTCGTGGTCGCCGCCGAGCACGCCCGCTTCTGGCTTCCGGAAGCCTCGCTCGGGCTCGTTCCCGACAGCGGGTCGGTGCGCCTGCCCAGGATGGTGCCGCCCGTAGTGGCCAACGAGATCCTGTACGCGGGCAGGCGCCTCGATGCGGCCGAGGCGCTGCGCTGGGGGCTGGTCAACTCGGTGATCGATGCCTCGGACCTGATGAGCGAGGCCCGGGCACTCGCTGCCCGAGTGCTGGAGGCCGCCCCCCTGTCGGTGGCGGCCATCCACCAGATACGCGACCGCACCCGGCACCTCCCGCTGGCTGAGGCCTTCGAGGTGCTGCGGTCAGGGGAACTGACCGCCTACGAGGCCATGCTCGGATCAGCCGACGCGGTCGAGGGTCCCGCCGCCTTCACCGAGGGACGCTCTCCCCGCTGGCAGGGCCGCTAGCCCTCAGTTGCCGCCGGCGACGGGGGTGAACCGGCGGGTCCAGGCCTGCAACATGCGGTCCAGCAGCATGGCCAGCAGCACGATGGCCATGCCGGCCACGAAACCCGACCCCACCGAGTCGGTCCGCCTGAGCCCCTTCACCGTCTCGAGGCCCAGGCCGCCGCCGCCCACCAGCCCCGCGATCACCACCATGGCCAGCACAAGCATCACCGTCTGGTTGATGCCGGCGATGATGCTCGGAGCGGCCAGCGGCAGCTGCACCTTGCGCAGCGTCTGGCCCCGGGTGGCGCCGAAGGCCTTGGAAGCCTCGGTGGCCTCGCCCTCCACCTGGCGGATGCCCAGATTGGTCAGCCGGGTCGCGGCCGGCAACGCGTACAGGACCGAGGCGATGATCCCCGGGATCCGCCCCACGTTGAACATGATGATCACCGGCACGAGCAGCACGAAGCTGGGGATTGTCTGCAGGAAGTCGAGCACCGGCTTGAGCATCCGCTCGAACCGGTCGTTGCGGGCGGCCAGGACCCCCAGCGGGATGCCGCACAGGATCGCCATGGCCACGGCCACGATGACTTGGGCGAAGGTGTCCATGGAGAGCGTCCACATCCCGAGGAACCCGAGACCGGCCGCGCAGGCCGTGCAGAATGCGGCCAGGGCTGGCCCACCCAGCCGCCACGCAGCCAGCGCCACCGCCAGAACCACCACCGGCCAGGCAAGATCCGAGCTGAACAGTTCCCGCAGCGGCGTCACGGCGTAGATGGTGATCGAGTCGCTGAACCAGCCGGTCCCGAACCAGGTCCCGCCGATCTCGTAGAGGTTGTCCCGGACCCAGTCGACCAGCCAGTCGATCCGGTCCGCGAACGAGAAGGAGATCGCGCCGGGGAAGTCGGCTCTCCCGATCGCCGCTCCCACCAGCGTGCCAACCAGGAGCAGGGCGCCGCCGAGCACCTTGCGAGGATGCCGGACCAGCGCCTCCACCCCCAACTTCCGGCTCATCGGAACGGCCAGCATGCTGCCCGCCCGCGACAAGCCGCCGTCAATGGCGGACAGGACGCTCTCCACCCACCGGACCGGCTCGAGGTGCGCTAGGGCGTCGGGCATGAGGCGCAGCCGGCGACGGGTCCCGATGCCCGCAGCCCCATGGGTGACCCGGTCCATGATGACGGCCAGCACGACAATGGCCAGACCGGCCTCCAGCGCCCGTCCGACGAACAGTCCCCGCAGCGACACCAGCACCACCTGGCCCAGCCCGCCCGCGCCGATGAGGGCCGCGATCACGACGATGCTCAGCGCCATCATGATGGTCTGGTTGATGCCGGTCAGCACGCTGGGCAACGCCAGCGGGAACTGCACCTTGCGCAGGGTCTGGCGGGGTGTGGCCCCGAACATCTCGGCGGCCTCCACGGTGACGGCCGGCACAGTCCGTATGCCCAGATTGGTGAGCCTGATCACCGGCGGGAGGGCGTACACGACGGTGGCGATGATGGCCGGGACCCTGGCCACGCCGAACAGCAGGACCACCGGGATCAGGTACACGAAGGCCGGCAGGGTCTGCATGGCGTCGAGCGCCGGCCGCAGCGCCTGCTGGAGCCGGTCGTAGCGGGCCGCGGCGATTCCCACCGGTACACCGATAGCCACCGAGATGGCGACCGCTACCGCCATCAACGCAACCGTCTGGAGGCTCTCGGTCCAAAGGCCGATGGCGCCGAAGTAGAGGACCCCCACCCCGGCGAGCAGGCCCGCCCGGAGCCCTAGCACGGAAGTGGCGACCATGGCCGTCGCGCCCACCACCACGTACCACGGCAGCCACAGCAGGAACCACTCGACGGCCCGCAAGCCCCAGTCGATCATGTCGCTGACCGGGTTGAAGAAGAAGGAGAAGCTCCAATGGCTGGTCTGGTTGTTGATCACCCAGCGGCGAGCATCGTCGATCCAGTCTGCCAGCGGGATCACCAGCGACTCGGGGAACCCCCCGAGCGAGCTCAGGGCGATCTGGACCGCCACCAGCACGGCCACCCCGATGGCGAGCCCCCCGCCCGAGCGCATCCGCCGCTGCCGGTCGAGGGCCAGCCGAGCCTCGATGGTGCTCGAAGCCTCCGACGGCGCCGCGGACGGCGCGGCCGTGGTCACCGCGGCTCGACGGTACGGTCGCCTGCCGCGGCTCCGGCTCTGGAGCCCTCGTCCAGCAATGCGGCTACCCGGTCCCGGTCCACCGTGCCCACGACCTGGCCCTGGTCGTCGGCGACGCACAGCGCCTCGGGGCTGGCCAGCAGCCGGGGCAGCACGTCGTCGAGGACCGCACCGAGGCTCACCGGTTCTCCCGCGGGCGTCTCGCCGTCGAGAGGCCGCATGACCGAGCCCACGGTCACGACCTTCGTCTTGGGCGCGTCCTCGGTGAACTCGCGCACGTACTCGTCGGCCGGTGCCGACACGATCTGCTCGGGCGTGCCCACCTGCACGAACTCGCCGTCCTTCATGATGGCGATGCGGTCCCCGAGCTTGAGGGCCTCATGGAAGTCGTGGGTGATGAACACCAGGGTGCGGCGCATGCTGGCCTGAAGCGACAGCAACTCGTCCTGCATGTCTCGGCGGATCAGCGGATCCAGCGCCGAGAACGGCTCGTCGAAGAACAGGATCTCGGGCTCCACGCACAGCGCCCGGGCCAGTCCCACCCGCTGCTGCATCCCGCCTGAGAGCTGCTGGGGGAAGTGGTCGGTCCAGTCCTGGAGACCGACCACCTCGAGGACTTGCAGGGCCCGTTCGTAGCGGTCCGCCTTGGTCGCCCCCTGGATCTCGAGGCCGAAGGCGACGTTGTCGATCACCTTCCGGTGCGGGAACAGCCCGAAGTGCTGGAACACCATCGACAAGCGGCTCCGCCTGAGTTCTCTCAGTCCCTCGTCGTCGAGGTCCCCGATGGGGGTGCCGTCGATCTCGACGGTCCCGCTGGTCGGCTCGATCAGGCGGGACAGGCAGCGGATCAGGGTCGACTTGCCGGAGCCGGACAGGCCCATGACAACGAAGATCTCGCCGCGCTCGACCGAAAATGTCGCGTCCCGGACCGCGATCAGGCAGCCGGTGCGCTCCTGCACGACCTGGCGGCTGGCGCCCTCGTCGAGGAGGGTCAGGGCCGCGGCCAGGTCCTCGCCGAAGACCTTGGTGATCTCCGTGCACACGAGCGGCGCGGCCGCCTCGATGCCGGCCTGTACGGCCTCATCACCCGCGGCAGCGACCACCCGCGCATACTAGGCCGCGGCTGTCTGCGCCGACGGCGAACGAAGTTAGTCATGCGGACTACGAACGCCGGACTATTGACTTATGGCACCACCCATGTGTAGACATTGGGCCTCGGAGTTGGTCGCGCGGCAGGGCGCGGCCCGGGACAAGACAACTGGGAGGGGACACCGGATGAGGAAGTCTCTATGGAAGCTTGCCGCCGGAGTGGCAGTGCTCGGCCTGCTGGCGGGAGCCTGTAGCGGTGGCGACGACGGTGCGGAGGAGATCACCACTATCAAGCTCGTCGCCAACCCGTGGAGCGGCTCAGCCGCCAACATCGAGGTGGCCAAGCAGTTGCTCGAGAACGAGTTGGGCTACACGGTCGAGGTCACCGACCTCGACGAGAACGCCCAGTGGTCGGCGATCAACACCGGCGAGCTGCACGCGTCGCTCGAGGTGTGGCCGTCGGGCCACGGCCAGAACCGGGTCGACTTCATCGACAACCCCGACGGCAACGTCGCGGACGCCGGGCTGCTCGGTCCCATCGGCCAGATCGGCTGGTACCTGCCCGGCTACATGATCGATCAGAACGCCGCGCTGGCCAGCGCAGAGGGATTCACCGATCCGGCGCTGGCCGGCCTGTTCGCCACGGCCGAGACGGGCGAGGCCGGGCAGATCCTGCACGGCGACCCCAGCTGGGTGACCTTCGAGCAGGACATCATCGACGACTTCGGGTTGCAGCTCGAGATCGTGTACGCCGGCTCCGAGGAGGCGCTGCTAGCCGCGTTCGACGCGGCCTTCGCTCGCGAGGAGCCCGTGCTGTCGTACTTCTGGACACCTCACTCGGCCTTCAACACGTTCGATCTCGTCGAGTTGGAGCTGCCGCCGGATCCCGACGGCAACAAGTACTACCCGTCAGAGGATCTGTTCAAGATCGTCTGGGCCGGGCTCGAGGAGGGGGCGCCCAACGCGTGGGCCTTCCTGCACAACTTCAACTACACCACTGCCGACCAGGTGTCGATGCTGGCTGCGATCGATGGAGAGGGCAAGAGCGTCGAGGAGGCCGCGGCGGACTGGATCGCCGCCAACGAGGCCACCTGGAGCGCCTGGATCCCGTCGTAGCCATAGGCCGAGCGAATAGCTGAGCCGGGGCTCGTTCCCGGCTCAAGGAGGGACCGGGGTGAGCCCCGGTCCCTTCCGCGCCGGCGGGGGGGTTCAGCCTCGCCCGAAGTCCCAGGCCGCGATCTCGGCCATCTGCTCGCCGAGCAGGGCCACCGCGGTCTCGAACAGCAGCTTGCCCTCCTCGATGTTGGCTCCCGTCGGGTCGCCGATGTGGCCGTCGGGCCCGAAGTCGTTGGACAGCCAGCCGAAGGAGGCCAGCCCCCCGAAGCGCACGTAGCGGTTCTCCGCGAGGCGCTCCGGCACAGCTCTCCTGGCTCGCTCCAGATGCACCAGATGGGGACGCAGGTACATGAACACCGAGGTCTCGCGGTGCCCGCCGTGGATGCCCATGCCGAGTTCGGTGGTCTCGGGCGACTTGCCGCCGTGATCGGGCGGAACGAACGGGTGCACGAGAAAGGTCATGAGCCCGGTCTCCAGCCGGATCTCCCGGCAAGCCACGTTAAGCAGGGCCGAGTTGCCGCCGTGGCCGTTGAGGAACACGAGGCGCTCGGCCCTGGTCGCGGCGACGCAGCGGCCGATGTCGCGCAGGACCGCCAGCAGAGTCTCCGCCGACAGCCACAGAGTGCCGGGCGACCAGGCGTGCTCGTTCGACTTCGACACCGACAGCGTCGGCAGCAGCCACAGGTCAGAGTCGTCGCCGTGCTCGGCGACGACAGCGGCCGCCGCCTCGTGGGCGATCACATGGTCCACCGACAGCGGAAGGTGCGGGCCGTGCTGCTCCACCGCCCCGATCGGCTGCACGATCACCGACGACTCCGCGATGCGTTGGGCGATCTCAGGTCCGCTGAGGTCCTCAAGACGGCGGCTCGACTCGGTCATGGGGTCCAAAGTAACCGATGCCGCGCCGGGTGGCCTCCTCCGCGGGCAGCCCTATCCGGGCCGCACAGGCGGGGGGTCGACGGCAACGGGACTCCAGAAGGAGACATCGGCGAGACCCAGCGCGGTGACCCCGCCGCTTCCCTCCACTTGCGCCACCGCCGACACCGCATAGTCGGCGGTCTGGGCGCCGAACGCGATCGCGGTGCTGTCCGGCGACCACAGGCGGGGCGCCTCGGTGTACTGGTCCGCGAACTGCACGTAGTCCCTGAAGAAGGTCGCCGTGGGGGCGAATAGCGCCAGTTCGGACAGCTCGTTCCCGTCCCAGATGTACCAGGCCAGACCGACGCTCTCGCGATCGTCGCTCGCGCTGGTCCCGATCAGCAGGCGTTCGCCGTCCGGGCTCCATTCGAGCCACAGCCCGATCCTGTCGAGGACGGTGCGGCGCTCGGCTGTGGCGAGGTCGACGATCTGCACCGAACCGGCCCCGACCGAAGGCTCGGCCTGAGCCGATTGCCCGGCCTCCAGCACGGCCGCCTCGAGGCTTCCGCCGGCCGCGGCTGGCTCGAGCTCGGCCACCGAGATGGCGGCGCGGTCACCGGTGGGGTGGACGGCCATCAGCGTGAACGCGCCGGCGGGCCCGAGTTCGGTGATCTCGCCTGAGTCCGCGCTGCGGCGCAACAACTGCGGGGTGGTCGTGGCACTCCTGTCCACGAGCGCCTCAGGCTCAGTGCCGATAGGGGCCTGTGCATAGGAGTCGACGTAGAGGAAGTCTCCCGTCCCAGGCACCCATGCCGGTGCCTGGAAATCGAAGCCGACCGGGCCGAAGTCGCGGTGGCTGTCGGGTGCGTCGACATCGTCGACCAGCAGCAGCCCGTGCCCGGCGTGCAGCAGCAGCCGGTCCCCGCCGGGTTCCCAGGCGACGAACAGGCTCTGGCTGATGAGCGACACGCTTGAGGCGGGCGCGCCCGTCCCGTCCAGTATGTCCGCGGCTGTGCCGCCCGTCGGGCTCGGCCCCAGTGCGGCCAGACGGGAGCCGTCGTAACTCCAGGTGTAGAAGAAGTAGGGGCGGCTCGCCTTCGCGGTGGTCACGTCCCAGGTGGTGACGTCGACAACGATCACCCACGCCTCGCCGCGGTTCGGATCGAGGAGCGTGGCCGCGAGCCGGCTCCCGTCACGGGACCATGTGGGCTGGGTGACGACCTGGTCCGCAGCGACGGCGAACACCTCGCTGCCGTCGGACCTCAGGAATCGCAGGCCTGTCGGACCCGAGGCCGCGATCAGGCCGCGTCCGCCCACGGGATCGACGCTGGGCACGGCCGTTTCGGTGGCCGGAGTGGGAGCCGCGGCGCTGGTCGTTCCGCCGCCCGGGGAAAGGGTGGACTCCAAGTCGGCGTCGGCCGGGGCCGGGACCGAGGTGCGCTCCGGCGAGCTTGAGCAGGCTGTGGCGACGAGCAGACCGCACGCCACGGCACCGGCAATGAGGCGCCAGCGGGATCGCACGAACACAGACCGTAGCCGTCGCCCCACCGGCCGTCACCGAGGCGGCCGGGTGCCGCTCGGTCGGTCCGGCCCTAGAAGGGGCTTAGGCCCAGGCGGTTGCGAATAGAGACCAGTTCGCCCAAGTGGTTGAAGCCGTGGCCGACCGCGCTCCACTGCAAGAACCACGCCGTGGGTTTGCCCTCCCACATGGAATAGAGCCAGTCGAAGCGGTCCGCCGGGGTGCCTAGGGCCTCCAGGGCGGCGGCCGTGTCGGGCTGCTGGTCCATCGGCGGCAGGCCGCGGTCCTCCAGCCAGGCCGCGGTGGACTCCATGACGTCCAGCGTGTAACCGCCCACGGCCTCCGGATCCAGCACATCGACCAGGTCGGCATCCTCGCCCTCGGCTAGGCCCCGCCAGAGGTCCTCGTTGATGCCGAGGCGGTCGGTCCAGCTCTCGACCACCGCGCCGGCGCCCCGCACCACGCCGTTGACGGCCACGTCGTGGTGGCGGGCCAGGTGCCACAGCACGTAGACCGGCGCGATCCCCCCGCCGTCGGCCCGTTCGGTGCGCCGCTCCGGGGGGATCAGGCCGAGCACGCCGCCGTCGAGCTTGGCCCGCAGCGACCGCACGTCTCCGATGATCCAGTCCCGCAGATCCACGCCAGGAACTCTAGGTCTCTGCTGTGCTGTAGGTCCGTGTCGGGGTCACTGGATCCGGTGCGTGTCGCGCCCCGTGGCCGGTGACCATGACTCGATGAGCAGGCTGTCTCCCGACACTCGCACCAGGACGACCCTTGTGATCATGGCCACGTAGAGCGCCATGGTCGACGGATCGTCGATCGGATAGCGGTGTCCCGCCACGAACTCAGCCTGCTGGGCTGTGTCCGCAGGCTGAGCCATGCCGTCGACGCGGGCGTCGCCCTCGGGCAGCAGCTCGGCGTCGGGGGCGCTGTGGAGCGAGAAGCGGGGGTCGCGCCCGAGATCGCCGGCCTTGCGCGATCCCGGCGCCATGGCCAGCCACAAGTGTCCCGACCTGATGGGCGCCTCCATGCCGGACGTTCGAGGCGAGCCGTCCGCCTTCAGCGTGGCCATGATCGCGTGGCGGTGGCTTCCCAGCCTCGCCATGACCCGCTGAGCCAGCTCCCCGTCGGCCTGCTCGAACCCGGCCCAGGTCACTGCGCTGTCGACCATGGTCAGAAAACTAGGCCGACGAAGGTGGGTACGCTCGGGCTGTGCGTCTTGTGGTGCTGCACGCTCACCCCCAACCGGAGTGTCTCAACGTGGCTCTCCGGGACCGGGTGGTGGAGACGTTGGAGCGAGCCGGCCACACCGTTGAACTCGTGCGGCTCACGCAGGGAGAGTGGATCGACGGCGCCAGCCTCGCGGGCGCCGAGGGCCTGGTGCTCGTCTACCCGACCTGGTGGGGCGGTCTGCCCGCGCCGATGCTCTCGTGGGTGCAGCGCGAGCTCGCGGCCTGGCTCGACGGCTCGGCCGATCGGGCGACATCGCCGCTGCGCACGGTGAGGCATCTCATAGCCGTCACCACTCACGGCTCGCCCAAGTGGACGAACTGGCTTCAGGGTGAGCCGGGGCGCCAGCTGCTGCGACGCACGATCGCTCGCTTCTGTGCGCCCGGGACCCGGCTGCGCTGGGTGGCTCTGTACGGGTTGGACCAGCACAGCCCAGAGGAAATAACGGCCTTCGTGGAACGGACAGCCTCGGAACTGGCCGGGGTCGGCGGCTGATCGGGGGTTGCCGGACCAGCCGCGGGCGACGCGGTCAGCGGGCGGCCACCACTGCGATCTCAAGCTTCCAGGCGCTTTGGGCCAGTTCAGGCACCACCACCAGCGTCGAGGCGGCCAGATGGCCGCCCATGAACTGGTCACGCGCGGCCATCACCGCGCCCAGGTCCTGCTTCGGAACGACGTAGGTGGTCACCGAGACGATGTCGCTGGAGGACATGCCGGCCTCCGACAGTATGGCCGCGACGTTCTGCCAGACCGTGCGGGCCTGCTCGCCCACATCGTCGGGGACCGATCCGTCGGACAGGGTGGGCAGCACCCCCGAGGTGTGCAGCCATTGCCGGGCGCTGTCGGTGGCGACCGCGTGGGCGTAGCGGGCGGCCGGCGGCGCGATGCCGGCTGGGCTGATCACTCGTGAAGTCATCGCGGCGATGGTAGCCGCGCCCGGTGCGACCAGGATCGGGGCGGCCCGCGTATGGAGGCTCGCCGGAGCCGTGACACACTCTCGCGCATGGCACAGCGCATGGCTCTGTACTTCCAGGACAAGCACCCCATCGGCTACGAGATCGAGATGGCCCGGTACGCCGAGGAGCGGGGCTTCAGCGAGATCTGGCAGGGCGACACCCGACTGGCCCGCGACTGTGTGGTGCTGATGAGCGCTCTGCTGGCGTCGACTGAGAGGCTCCGCATCGCCAGCGGGGTGCTGCCCATCTACACCCGCAATCCCGCGGTGATCGCAGCCACATGGAGCACCATGCACGAGCTCGGCGGACCCGCGCCCGACGGCGGCAGCCGGGTGATGCTGGGGCTGGGCGCCTGGTGGGAGCCGATCGCCGGACGGGTCGGGGCCGGCCGGCGCAAGCCGCTCACCGCCATGCGCGAGAACGTCGAGGCGATCAGAGCCCTGTTCACCATGGAAGAGATCACCTACGAGGGCGAGTTCGTCCATCTCGACCGGGTCAGCCTCGATGTGGCCTACGGCGACACCTCGCCCCGCGACATCCCCATCTACATCGGTGCCACCGGCCCGAAGATGCTGGAGCTGACCGGCGAGATCGCCGACGGGGCCATGCTCAACTACGTCGTGCCGATCGACTACATCCGCGACGCGGTCGCCCGCGTCTCCGTCGGGGCCGCGAAGTCGGGGCGCACCATCGACGACATCGACCGGCCGGAGCTGCTGATCTGCTCACTGTCCGAGGATGATCCTGATCTGGCCCTGCTGACCGGCAAGTCGCTGGTGGCGTACTACCTGGGCACCGAGCCCCACATCATGGCCGCCTCCGGAGCCGACCCCGAGCTGATCGACCGCGTCAAGGAGGTGGTCGGCTGGCCGGCCACCGAGGCCGACTACTACAAGGCGGCTCCCCTCATTGGCGACGACCTGGTGCGGGGCATCATGGCTGTCGGCTCCGCCTCGGAATGCCGCGACAAGGTGGCCGAGTTCATCGACGCGGGCGTCACCTGCCCCGTGCTCTACCCGCTGATGGACAACATGGAGCCGGTGATCGACGCCTTCGCCCACTGGTCCCCCTAAGAGGCCGAGCGTATGGGTGAGCGAATCTGGCCCATACGGGCGAGGCCGTGGCCCGAGCGGCCCGCGAGCGCAGCGAACAAGAGCAGGAATGACCACACCGCGACGTGAAACGCTGGCACCCATTGGCGCGCGCTCCAATGTGACCGATCTGCTCATCCACGGTGGCGCGGTGGTCACCGTGGACGACGCCGGCACGATCCATGACCCGGGCTGGGTGTACGTGCAGGGCAACCAGGTGGCCGAAGTCGGGTCCGGGGAGCCTCCGCCCGCCCTCCGGCGGCAGGCGATGGAGGAGATCGACGCCGCCGGTTGTGCGGTCATGCCCGGCATGACCAATGCCCACACCCACCTGTTCCAGACCCTGTTCCGGGGCCTGGCCGACGACAAGGCCCTGCTCGACTGGCTAAGGGACTGCATCTGGCCGGCCGCCGTCCATCTCGACGCCGAGATCGCCGGAGCCGCGGCCATGGCCGGGCTGGTCGAGAACCTCCGGGGTGGCGCCACCACGGTCATCGACCACCAGTACATCCACACCGACGAGGGCATCAACGACGCGGTGTGCCGGGCGGCCGGCGACCTGGGAGTCCGGTTCCTGCTGGCCCACGGCTGGGCCGACCGCAACTACCACCCGAGGTTGGAGCAGACCGCCGAGCAGGCTGTTGCCCGGGCCGACGCGGCCCGGCGCCGCTGGGACGGCCACGACGACGATCGCATCCGGGTGGAGCTGGCGCCGCTGATCCCGTGGGGGTGCTCCGACCAGGCCATGCGCACCACCGTCGCCGCGGCCCGGAGCTGGGGTCGCGGCACCCACATCCACTGCGCAGAGACCGCGGTCGAGGTGGACATGAGCCTCGAAGAACGGGGGACGCGCCATGTGACCTGGCTCGACTCGCTGGGAGTGCTGGGTCCCGACATGCAACTCGCCCACAGCGTCTGGCTCGACGACGACGAGCTCGACCTGATCGCGGCGACCGGCTCGGTGGTGGTCCACTGCCCGGTCTCGAACATGTACCTGGCCTCGGGAGTGGCCCGTGTGCCCGAGATGCGGGCCCGCGGCATCACGGTGGCGCTGGCCAGCGACGGGCCGGGCAGCAACAACCGTCAGGACATGTTCGAGGTGCTCAAGGCGACGGTGCTGCTCCAGAAGGTGCATCACCTGGACCCCCTGCTACTGCAGCCGGCCGACGTGCTGCATCTGGCCTGCCGCAACGGCGCGTCAGCCTTCGGGCTGCCCGGCGCCTTCGGCATGGTGGCCCCCGGGCAGCGAGCCGACCTGCTGGTGGTCGACCTGGGGTCGCCGCTCGTGGCGCCGGTTCACCGGGTTCCCAGCGCCCTCGTCTACAACGCCTCTCCCCGGGATCTGCGAGACGTCGTGGTGGACGGCCGGATCCTGCTGCGGGCCGGTGAACTGGTCGTCGCCGACGAGGGTCGGATCATGGCCGAGGCCAACGCCGCCGCCCGCCGCCTCTTCACCCGGGCCGGCATTACCTCCCGCGTCACCCGCATCTGAGCGGCCGAGCGGGACCCGAGCGGGGCCGGGCTCCGCTGCGAGATTCGAGGCTGGGGACCGCTAGCGTTTCTTGCCGTGCCTCTCGTGACCGCGTACCACCGACCCGCGTCCCTGGGCGAGGCGCTGGACCTGCTGAGTTCGCCTCAGCGGGTGGCCCTCGCGGGTGGGACGACACTCAACGCCGACCGTGAGCCCTCCGACCTGGAGGCCGTCGACCTGCAGGCGCTCGGGCTGGACCAAGTGGCCGCGACCGGCGGCGGGCGGGTGCGCCTGGGGGCCACCGCCACCCTCGACGCGGTCCGCCGCTGCGAGCTGCTGCCCGAGTCGCTGACCGGGCTGGCCCGGGCCGAGCAGCCGTCCACGGTGCGGACGCTGGCCACGGTGGGCGGCCTCGTCGCCAAGGCCTCGGCCGAGAGCCTGCTGCTGGCCGCCCTGCTGGCCCACGAGGCCCGGGTGGAGCTGGCGGGCCCCGGCGATGCCGGATCTTCGGAGCGAGGTCTCGGAGAGCTGCTGGCCGCCGGGCTGGCGCCGGGCTCGCTGATCACCGCAGTGACCGTCGATCCTTCGGGGAGCACCGCGGTGTCCCGTACGGGCCGCACCCCCGCCGACGTGCCCATCGTCGCGGCCTACGGGCGCCGCACCGACGGCTTCGTGGCCATGGCTCTCACCGGGGTGGCCGACCATCCGGTGCTGGTGGACGTGTACGACCCGACCGCAGGCCTGGATCCGGCGGGGGACTTCAGGGGCAGCCGCGAGTACCGCCTGCATCTGGTCCGCACGCTCACGGCCCGGGTTATGGAGGAGCTGTACCCATGACCATCGACGTCACCTTCGAGCTCAACGGCGCTCCGGTCACCTTGGCCGTGGAGCCCCATCACACCCTTAGGGAGGCCCTACGGCGGTTGGGCATGTTCTCGGTCCACTTCGGCTCCGACAGCGGTGAGACCGGCGCGGCCGCGGTGCTCTACGATGGGCGGCTCGCCTCCGCCGACGTGATCCTGGCCGCCTCGGCCGACGGCCACCGGGTCACCACCGTCGAGTCGCTCAACGTCTCGCCGGACCTGCATCCCGTGCAGACCGCCTTCGTGGCGGTCGGCGCCTTCCAGTCGGGCTACTCGGCGGGGGCGATGATCCTGGGCACTCTGGCGCTGCTGGAGGAGAACCCCGACCCCTCCGAGGATGAGATCCGCGACATGCTCTCGGGCATCCTCGACCGCGAGACCGCCTACGTGAAGCCGGTCGAGGCCGTCAAGCGGGCTGCGGCAGTGCTGCGGGGCACCGAGACCGAGCCGTTCGCACCGCTGGTCATCGACTCGCTCACCGACGGCTCTCGCCCGCCTGCTGAGCCTCCCACCGGCAGCCCGGCGCCCGAAGCGCCCCACGCGGTGCCCCGTCTGGTGCCGTCGCGCGAGGTTCCCGACATGGCCGTCGTGGGCAAGCCGGAGGTCAAGGTCGACGCCGTGCGCCTCGCCAAGGGCAACCCCGCCTTCACCGACGACATCGAGCCCCGGGGAATGCTCTACGCCAAGGTGCTGCGCAGCCCCCACGCCCACGCCCGCATCGTCAGCATCGACGACTCGGCGGCCCGAGCCGTGCCGGGCGTGCACGCGGTGCTTCACCACGGCAACACCCCGAGGGTCAAGTACGCCTCCGGCGGGCAGAGCTGGCCCAACCCCCACCCCTACGACCAGGTCAGCTTCGACGACCGGGTCCGCCACGTCGGCGACCGGGTGGCCGCGGTGGCCGCCGAGACCGTCGAGGCCGCCGAGGAGGCCGTGCGGCTCATCGAGGTCACCTACGACGTGCTGCCTGCAGTGTTCGACGAGCGCTTCGCCATGGACCCCGACGCCCCCAAGGTCCACGACGAGGAGGACACCACCCACATCTGCGATCCCCAGCGCAACCTGGTGCACCACATCGCGGCCAAGCGCGGCGACGTCGAGGGCAACCTGGCCGCCGCGCCCCACGTCTTCGAGCAGACGTTCAGGGTGCACCAGGTCCAGCAGTGCCCCATCGAGCCCCACATCTCGATGGCCTGGCTCGACTCCGACGAGCGCATGGTGGTGCGCACCGCCACCCAGGTGCCGTTCCACACCCGCCGGATGCTGGCCCCCCTCATCGACATGGAGATCAAGGACATCAGGGTGATCAAGCCCCGCATCGGCGGCGGCTTCGGGGCCAAGCAGGAGATGCTGATCGAGGACATCGTCGCCCACCTCGCTATTGCCACCCGCCGCCCGGTGCGGCTGGAACTCGACCGGGCCGAGGAGTTCTACGCCAGCCGCACCCGCCACCCCCAGACCATCACCTACCGCACCGCGGTCGACGGCGACGGCAGGCTGCTCGCCCAGGACATGAGCATCATCGGCAACACCGGCCCCTACGGCACCCACGGCTTCACCGTGCAGATCGTGTCGGGGCTGCGCGGCCTCACCTCCTACAACGCCGCGTCCAAACGCTTCGACTGCCACGTCGTCTACACCAACATCCCGGTGCCGGGCGCCTACCGGGGCTACGGAGCGCCCCAGGCCGAGTTCGCGCTCGAGGCCCACATGGAGGACATCGCCCGGGCCCTCGACCTCGACCCCATCGAGTTCAAGCGGCGCAACTGGGTGAAGGTGGGCGACGAGATGGACATCGCCCCCCATCTGGGCGAGCGGGCCGTGGCCGAGGAGGAGCTCGACGAGTACCCGAGGATCATGTCGTCGGGCATCGAGGAGTGCGTGGCCCAAGGGATGCGCGAGGTCGACTGGAACCGCCGCAACGACGCCGCCTGGAAAGCGCCCGCCGACCGGCCCAACATCCGGCGGGGGATCGGCTTCGCCTTCTGCATGCACGGCACGGCCATCCCGTTCCTGGACATGGGCGGCTGCTCCATCAAGCTCAACGACGACGGGTCGTTCAACATGCTCATCGGGGCCACCGACCTCGGCACCGGCGCCGACACCGTGATCGGCCAGATCGCGGCCGAGGTGCTCGGCGTGCCCCTCGACGACATCAAGGTGTACTCCAGCGACACCGACATGACCCCGTTCGACACCGGGGCCTACGCCTCGTCGACCACCTACATCTCGGGAACGGCCGCGCTGCGGGCCGCGGAGGCGGTGCGGGAGCGGCTCAAGGCGCGGGCCGCGATGCTGCTGGAGGTGGACGAGCCCTGCACCATCGAGCTGCGCGACCGCCGGGCTTACGCGGCCGACGGCCGCTCGGTCACGCTGGAGGAGATCGCCCTCGACTCGCTGCACTGGCAGGAGCAGGAGCAGATCATGGGCACCGCCTCGCATGTCTCGCCCGACTGCCCGCCCCCGTTCGCGGCCCAGTTCGCCGAGGTGGAGGTGGATGTCGACACCGGCCAGGTGACGGTCACCAAGCTGGTTATGGCGGTGGACTGCGGGGTGGCCATCAACCCGGTCACTGCCAGCGGCCAGGTCGAGGGGGGAATGATCCAGGCCCTCGGCTACGCCCACTGCGAGGAGATCGTGCTCGACGACGAGGGACGCATGGTCAACCCGTCGTTCGGCCCCTACAAGATCTACCGGGCCGATGAGATGCCCGACACGGTCGTCTACCTGGTCCAGACCATGGAGGACAGCGGCCCGTTCGGGGCCAAGGCGGTGGCCGAGATCCCCAAGGACGGCGTGGCTCCGGCGGTCCGCAACGCCATCCTCGACGCCACCGGCGCGGCCATCAACGAACTGCCCTTCACGCCGGAGCGGGTATGGGCGGCCCTGCAAGCCCACAGCTGAAAGGGGCTCCTGCCGGGCCGGGGCTCATCGTCTCGGCCGACTGGGCCGTGCCCGCCGCGCTGGGCGAGCCGCAGCACCAATGGGGCGTGAGAGTGGCCGGCGGGCTGATCGACGACTGCGGCCCGGCCGGCGAGCTGCGGGCCCGCTACCCCGACGACGACCTCTGCGACGGGAGCGGCTGCGTGCTGCTGCCCGGCTTCGTCAACGCGCACGTGCACCTGTACGGGGTGCTGGCCCACGGGGTACCCGCGCCGGCCCAGCCGGTGGCCGACTTCTGGGGCTTCCTGGACGACTACTGGTGGCCTCTGGTGGAGAACGCCCTCGACCAAGAGATGATCTCAGCCGCCGCCGCCTGGGTGACCGCCGAGCTGGCGGCCGGGGGCACCACGAGCTTCTTCGACATCCTGGAGGCCCCCAACGCGCTGCCCGACGCCCTTCTCGCCGAGCGGGAGGCGGTGGCCGCCAGCGGGCTGCGGGGAGTGCTGTCTTTCGAGGCCACCGAGCGGATGGGCGCTGCCAACGGGCAGGCCGGACTGGACGAGAACGCGCGCTTCATCGAGGCGTGCCGGGCCGGTGGCGGCCCGCCGGGAACCGGCGACCGGGTGTCGGGCGCGATGTGCATCCACACCACGTTCACGTGCAGCGAGCCGTTCATACGCCAGGCCTTCGAGATCGCGGCCGACCTGGACGTGTTCTGCCACGCCCACGTCAACGAGGGGGTGCACGAGGGACGCTGGTGCGCCGAGCATCACGGCATGCGCACCCTTGAGTTCTACGAGCGCATCGGGG
Source organism: Acidimicrobiaceae bacterium (assembly GCA_009843735.1). Lineage (GTDB taxonomy): Bacteria > Actinomycetota > Acidimicrobiia > Acidimicrobiales > Aldehydirespiratoraceae > Aldehydirespirator. The sequence goes on from VYCW01000090.1 coordinate 27,963, forward strand.
TGGCCTCGCCCCGGTTCCAGGCCAGCCAGTGCGTGCAGATGTCGCCCCGCGAGATCGAGATCATCGCAACCACCGGCGTGAGGGTGTCGCACATGCCGCTGTCCAACTGCGAGGTGGGCGGCGGCATCGCGCCGGTGCTGGAGATGCTGCAACGGGACGTCACCGTCGGGCTCGGCTCCGACGGCTACCTCAACGACATGTTCGCGGTGATGCGGGGCGCCTTCCTGCTGCACCGGGCCGCCACCCTCGACCCGGGCGCGATCAGCGCGGCCAGCGTGCTTCATATGGCCACCGAGGGCTCGGCCCGAACGCTCGGCCTCGAGCGGGTGGGCCGCCTGGAGCCCGGCTGGCACGCCGATCTGCAGCTGGTCGACATCGACGGCCCCAGGGGCCTGCCCACCCCGGTGGAGGCCCACAACCTGCTCGACCAGCTGGTGCTGTGGCGCAGCGCCGCCAACGTGAGCCGGGTAATGGTGGGCGGGGACTGGATCGTCGACGGCGGCGAGATGATCGGCGCGGACGTGGCCCAGCTGCGGGCCCGCACCCTCGAGCAGGCGGCCAGACTGTGGTCGTGATACCGGGGCCAGCAGTCCAGAGGCTGTCGCCGTGAGCCTGCTCAGCCAGCTTGCCGACGCGGTCGACGGTGGGGTGGCGGTGGCCTCCGCCACCGTGGTCGACACGTCGCGCTCGGTGCCCCGCCGGGCCGGGGCCAAGATGCTGGTGTTCCGAGACGGCGCCATCTCCGGCACCGTCGGCGGGGGCGAGATGGAGGCCCGGGTGGTGGCCGAGGCCGTCGCCGCGCTTGCCGACGGCCGCTGCCGTCTGCTGTCGTACCGTCTAGTCGACCCTGTCCGGGGCGATCCCGGCGTCTGCGGGGGCGACGTCCAGATACTCGTGGAGCCGCACATGCCCAAGCCCACCGTCATTGTCATGGGATACGGACACGTGGGACGGGCCGTGGCCCAACTGGCCCACTGGCTGGGCTTCCGCGTGGTGGCCTCCGACGATCGGGCCGGGATCGAGGACGGTCCGACCGGCGGGGAGGATCCTGAGGGACTAACCGACGAGTCACCGAGCGGTTCTGTTGACGAGCTGGTCATCGGCTCCGTCGCCGACCTGCTGGCGGGGCGGACGCTCGACGCCGACGCGTCGGTGGTGCTGGTGACCCGCAACGTGGACGTGGACGCCGCGGCCCTGCCCGCACTGCTGGCCACCGGCGCCGGTTACGTGGGAGTCATGGGCAGCGAGCGCCGCTGGGCCACCACCCGGGCCCGCTTGGAAGCCGACGGGGTGGATCCGGCCGCGCTGGACCGGGTCCATGCCCCCATCGGCATCGAGGTCGGGGCCGAGACCCCCGAGGAGATCGCGCTGAGCATCATGGCCGAGGTGATAGCCCATCGCCGGACGTGAACCCGCCGGAGACGGGTCTTCACCGCTGTGCGTGCTGCGGGGCGGGGGCGATCTGGCCACCGGCGTCGCCTGGCGGCTCACCCGCGCCGGCTGGCCGGTGGTGGTGCTCGAGCTGCCCGAGCCCTTGACGATTCGCCGCACGGTGGCGCTGTCCACCGCGGTCACCGACGGGGAGATCAGCGTGCAGGGCATGAGGGGCGTGCGGGCGGCGTCGCCTCCCGACGCGGCGGCGAGCTGCGAGCGAGGCGATGTGCCGGTGCTGGTGTCGCCGGATCTGGCGGACCTCGGGCCGCTGCAGCCCGACGTGGTGGTCGATGCTCGCCTGGCCAAGCGCAACATGGACACGTCCATCGACGACGCCGGCATCGTGATCGGCCTGGGTCCCGGCTTCACTGCGGGCACCGACTGCCATGCCGTGGTCGAGACCATGCGGGGTCACCTGCTGGGCCGGGTGATCTGGTCCGGCTCCGCCCTGCCCGACACCGGCACACCGGCCGAACTCGGGGGCCGGTCGGCGGATCGGGTCATGCGGGCCCCGGCTCCGGGAGAGGTCCTATGGCACGTCGGCATCGGTGACTCGGTGAGCGAGGGTCAGCTGCTCGGCGAGGTGGGCGGCGCCGCGATAAGCGCGCCCTTCGACGGAGTCCTGCGAGGGGCGATACGACCGGGAACAACGGTGCCTGAGGGTCTCAAGATCGGCGATGTAGATCCCCGCTGCGATCCGTCAGCGTGCTGGGAGATCTCCGACAAGTCCCTGGCCGTGGGTGGGGGAGTGCTGGAGGCTGTGCTGGCCCGCCTCAGCGGCCTGGCGTGAGCGGCCCGGTTGCGGCGGCATGCTGGCGGCAGCCGTAGGGTGAGTGCCGTGGTACGGCCTGAGTTCAACGTCCTGCCGCATGGACCCATCGAGCGGGCCGTGGAGATCGCCCGGTTCGCCGAGACTCTCGGCTACCAGCGGTGCTGGGTGTACGACGAGGGGCTCGCAGCCGCCGACGTGTACGTGACCATGACCGCCATCGCGCTGGCCACGACCTCCCTCGAGGTCGGGCCAGGCATCACCAACCCCTACACCCGCCACGCGGGCGTAACCGCCAGCGCGATTGCCTCGCTCGACGAAGTGTCGGGCGGACGGGCCTTCCTGGGAATCGGCGCGGGGGGAAGCCTTACGCTCAACCCCCTCAGCATCGAGCGCAACCGGCCACTGGCCGCGGTGCGCGAGACCATCGATGCCTGCCGGCGCCTGTTCGCGGGCGAGGCTGTCAGTGTCGACGGCGTCCATGTCCGGTTGAGCGAGGCGTCGCTTCTGCACGCCCGGGCAAGCACCGAGGTCTGGCTGGCCGGGCGGGGACCGCGGATGCTGGAGTTGGGCGGTGCGGCCTGCGACGGGGTGCTGGTCGACTTCGTCTACAAGCCGCACATCGGACCGGCGGTGGAGCGGATCCGGGCCGCCGGGCGGGCCGCCGGCAACGAGCCTCGCATCTCCTACTCCACGATGCTGGTGACCGACGACGACACCATGGCCGCCGTCAAGCCCCACCTGACCTACCGGCTGGTCGACTCGCCCGCGGACGTGCAGGAGGCGATCGGGCTGGCCGACGCCGACGCGGCCAGGATCGGGGCTGCGCTGGCCGACGGCCTCGAGGCCGCGGCCGAGCACGTGCGGGACGAATGGGCCCTCCCCTTCGTGATCGCCGGCACCCCCGACGAGTGCAGCCAGGAACTGCACCGGATGGCTGCCGACCACGGGATCGAGTCGTTTGTCGTGCCCCTCCTCGACGACGAGTCGGCCGAAACGCTGCTGCGCTCCGGTGCCGGGATCATGGGACTTTCCTAAAAATCAATGACATAGTTTGAAACTGCTGGAACATCTGTAAGGTGGCTGTTGCCGCCCCGGTTTGCTGGGTGCCGGGCGAGCCGCCTCAACCCGGGCGATCAGAGTCCCGCCTCCGAAGGTCGCGGCGCGCGGGGAAGAGCAATGATCATCTGGTACTGGTCCGTCAAGGGCGGGGTCGGGACTTCGGTCGTGGCCGCGGCCACCGCCATCCGCCTGGCGTCGGAGGACCGCGACGCCACCCTGGTGGACCTGTGCGGAGACCAGCCGGCGCTGCTGGGAATGGCCGCCGGCGCGATGCCGGCCGAGCCCGGAATCGGCGACTGGGTGGCCGCGGGGGACGGTGTGGCCGCCGACGCCATCGGCAGGCTCCTCGAGGACGTGGCTCCGGGCCTGCGCCTGCTGCGGAGGGGCACCCAGCCGCCGACGGCCGGCCAGGCCTCGACGGGCGAGGACCAACCCCCACGGCTGCTGCTCGCCCTTGAGGTGCTGGCCCGCACCGGGCCGGTCGTGGTGGACGCCGGACCGGATCTGGCCGGCTTGCGTTCGGCGATCGGCGGCCCGCACCGTCCGGTGTGCGTGCTGCGCTCCTGCTACCTGGCCTTGACCCGGGCCCAGCAGGTGGCCGGCCCCTACGAGCGGGTGGTGCTCGTGGAGGAGCCGGGTCGGGCTCTGCGGGCCCGCGACGTGTGCGCCGCGGTCGGGGCCTCCCACGTCGAGCGGGTCGCGTGGGATCCCCGCGTGGCCCGGTCGGTGGACGCGGGCACGATCGTCAGCATGCTCCCGCCGCCCCTGCGGCGATTCGAGCTTCCGGCATGACCGCCGCAGCCGCTGGTGTCGCACGGGCACCCATGGTCGCGGGCACGCACTCGGGCGACGGTTGCGAGGCCCTCGTCGAGGTCGTGCACCGCAGGGTGGTCGACACGATGGAGCGTCTGCCGATGCCGCCCGCCGACATCGCGGCGGTCGTCCGTGCGCTGGCTCCCCTCACCCCCACCGACGTCGTCGACGATGTGGTGGAGCGGGTCGCCGCCCGGGTGCACGGCCTCGGTCCCCTGGAGCCGCTGCTGGCCGACCCGTCAGTGAGCGAGGTGATGATCAACGGACCGGGACCGGTGTGGATCGAGCGTGGCGGCAACCTCAGCCGGAGCGCGGTGTCGCTGGACAGCGCCGCGGTCAACCTGGTCATCGAGAGGATCGTGTCCCCGCTCGGCCGCCGGGTCGATCAACTCACGCCGTGCGTGGACGGGCGGCTGCCCGACGGCTCCCGGGTCCATGTGGCCGTTCCTCCGGTGGCCGTCGACGGCCCCTATGTGACCATCCGCCGCTTCGTGGTACCCGATGTGGCCCTGGAGTTATTCGCCGCGCCGCCGGTGGCGGCGCTGCTCGAGGAACTGGTGGACCGGGGCGCCAACATCGTCGTAAGCGGAGGCACCGGAGCGGGCAAGACCACGCTGCTCAACGCTCTGGCCGGCCGGATCAGTCCCCAGCATCGGGTGATCACCATCGAGGACGCCGCAGAGCTGCGACTTGAGCATCCCCATGTGGTGCGCCTGGAGGCCCGGCCCGAGTCCCGCGAGGGTGGCGGGGAGGTGACCATCCGCGACCTTGTCCGCAACGCGCTCCGGATGCGGCCCGACCGGATGGTGGTGGGGGAGGTGCGGGGTCCTGAGGCGCTCGATCTGCTCCACGCCCTCAACACCGGCCACGGCGGCTGCCTGTCGACGCTGCATGCCAACGGGCCTGTCGACGCGCTGCGCCGGCTGGCTGCGCTGGCCGCGGCCGCCGATGAGCGCCTGGGCGTGGCCGCGGTCAGGGACCATGTGGAGTCCGCAATCGACGCCGTCGTCCACGTCGGGCGTACCGACGGCGGGGTCCGGCGGGTAGCGGCCGTCGCCGAGGTCGAGGGGCACGACAGTGTGCGCCTGCTGGCCGATGGCCGCGGGGTCCGTCAAGGGGTCTCGCGGACTGCCCGTCTGGTGGCGGGACCGTGACCGTGGCGCTGGCCGCCGCCCTGGTGTTCGTGGCGCTGGCACCGGCGCCGCGGCGGCTCGGGATGCGGGGTCGGTCCGGGCGCCTGAGGCGGCCGTCGGATCAGACCGCGTCCCGCCTCTCGGCGATGGGTGAGCGGTGGAGGCAGCGGCACCGCCGCGACGACTCGCTACCCCAGGCGCTCGAGTTGACGGCGCGGGCGCTGCGCTCCGGAGCGTCGGTGTTGACCGCGCTGGACACGGTGGCGACGGAGATGCCCGAGACCGGCTGGGCGGAGGTGGTTGGCAGGGTGCGCGGGGGCTTGGATCTTACCGAGGCGCTTGACGGCTGGGCGGGCGACCGGTCCGAGCGCCAGACAACTGCGGCGCTGCTGGTGCTGGGGCACCGGTCGGGTGCGGCTATGGCGGCCAGTCTCGACCGGGCCGCGGCATCGCTGCGTCAACGGAGCGCCCTGGGCGACGAGATCCGGGCGCTCACCTCACAGACCCGGGTCTCGGGAATGGTCGTGGCGGCCGCACCGGCCGGCTTCGCGGCGGTGATCGCGGTCGCTGATCCCGGTGCTCTGGGCACGCTGGTGGCTACGCCCATCGGGCTGCTGTCACTGATGGCCGGGCTGGTGCTCGAGGGCCTGGGGGTCTGGTGGATGGGCCGGCTTGGCCGTGGGGTGGTCAGATGGGCGTGAGCTTGGCGGCCTCGCTGGCGTCTGCCGTACTGGTTCTGTGGGTCCTCGACGCGGCCCTGGGGTCGAGCGGTCCGGCCAGACGCCGGCTTCGGGGCCGGGACCGGCCCGACCGCGACTGGAGCCGCGCCTTCGCGACGGTGGGCCGTCGAATCTCCGGGGGAGTGCTCGAACCCCCCGATGAGACGCTGGTGGGGGTCGCAGTCCCACTCTGCGTGGTTGCGGCCGTCGCTCTGGGCCCGGCACCAGGCCTGCTCGCTCTGCTGGCCACCGTCGCGGCGGTCGCCGCCCGGCAGCGGGGTCGCCGCCGCGACCGTGTGCTGCGCATTGAGCGCCACCTCCCCGAGGTCATCGACCTGCTCGGCCTGGTCGTCGGGGCCGGGAGGCCCACAGTGTCGGCCCTGGCAGAGATCTCTCCACGGGTCGTGGAGCCGTTCCGCTCGGAGTTGGCGGCCGTGGCCAGGCGCACATCGGCCGGCGAGCCATTCGTAGAATCCGTACGGAGACTGCGCGAGAGCCTTGGGCCCAGCGCCTCGCCCGTTGTGTACGCCGTCACCGCGGCCGAGGTCGACGGCGCACCGCTGCAGCCGGCTCTGGCCCGGGCCGCGGACGAGGCTCACCGCCGCCGGCGGGTGCGGGCCGAGGAGGCGGCCCGCCGGGTGCCGGTGCTGATGCTGTTCCCGCTGGTGTTCTGCATCCTGCCCGCCTTCTGCCTGTTGACCATCGTCCCGCTGCTCATCGGGACCGTCTCCGACCTCCAATTCCCTTAGAGGAGCGAACATGATCCTGCGCACCCTGGCCGCACTGCACGCTCGGTGCCTTCTTGCCGAGCACCGTCTCTCCAACCGTCACGCCGGTGGGGACCGTCGAGCCGGCGACCGGGGCCAGACCACGGCCGAGTACGCGCTGGTCATCGTCGGTGCCGCCGCGGTGGCGCTGTTGCTTCTGGCCTGGGCGACCGGCTCCGGCAAGATCGCGACGCTGCTGGACAAGGTGGTCGACACCGTCGCCAACATGGTCAATTGATGCGCTGGCGACGGCGCCCGTCGGTTGCCCGGCGTTCACCGGACCAGGCCGGGCAGTCGACGGTGGAGTTCGCGCTGATGGTCCCGTTCCTCGCGCTGATGCTCCTGACGGTCGTGCAGGTGGGCTTGCTCGTGCGAACCCGGGTGCTGGTCACCCATGCGGCCCGGGAGGCGGTGCGCTCCGCCGCGGTGGGGGCGGACGACCGCGAGGTCAGGGAGGCCGCGGTGGCCGCAGCCGACCTGGACCCGCTCCGGCTGCACGTCGTGGTCCGTCGAGGAGGAGGCAGGGCGACAGTGGAGTTGCGGTATGCGGACGCCACCGAGGTTCCGGTGGTGGGCCCGCTGACACCCGAGGCGGTCTTCGAGGCCCGGGCCACGATGCGCCTGGAGGCCGAGCAACGGGCGGACGGATTCGGCCCATAGGCGAGGCCCCGGGCCCGAGCGGCCCGTGAGCGAAGCGAACTGAAGCGGAGACATGGCCCGAGCGGCCGGTGAGCGAAGCGAACAAGAGCGGGAAGAGCACGAGTAGTCGAAGCGGGCCGAGCAGGATGGTGAGTGATTCCGGCCCCACGCGGTAGCGTTTTTTCTTGTGTCCGTGACGATCCGGCGCTCGGAACGGCCTCCGTGGACTGTTCTCAGCGTCGGCGGCGAACTCGATGTGGTCGGTGCCCCCGAGCTGCGCCAGGCCGTCGTCAAGGAGGTGGCCGACGGCTGCCGCGGGCTGATCATCGACCTCTCCGAGTTGGACTTCGTCGACTCTTTCGGCATGGGTGCGGTCGTCGGCGCGCTGAAGCGGTTACGCCAGCGGGGCGGCGAGTTGGCGCTGGTATGCCCGTCGCGGCGGATTCGCAGGGTGTTCGAGATCTGCGATCTCGACAGGATCATCGCGGTCCACGACTCGATCGACGGCGCGGCCGGGTCCCGGCCGATGCCCTCGGCTCCGGTGACGTCATGAGCGGCGTGGCCGACCACACCATCGAGATCGAGATCCCTCCCCGGCCCGATTACGTGTCTCTCGTCCGGGTGGTGGTGGCCGCCGCGGCCGAGCTCGATCCGAGCTTGGAGCCGCCGCGCGTCGACGATCTCCGGGTGGCGGTGTCAGAGGCGACGACCAACGCGATCCAGGCCCATATCCGCTCGGGCTGCAGCCGGCCGGTGCGGGTCAGTTGCCAGCGTTCGGGCGGGCGGGTGTCGGTCGTGGTCAGCGACGAGGGTCCCGGCTTCGACGCCGGCGCGCGGTTGCAGGCGACGCCTCCGGAGACGCCGGTCCGCCTCGGCCGGGAGTCGGGAATGGGCATCTCCATCATGAGGGCCCTGGCTGACGAGTCGAGCATCGACTCCGGCCCGAAGGGCACCGAAGTGCATCTCCGTTTCGAGCAGCCCTGAGAGGCTGTGGTCAGTCAGGGTCGCCGGTTCCGGCGGGCCTCTGCTCGTCGGCGGCCAGGTCGTCGATCGCGAGGTGGCCGGTGTGGTCGGACCGGTGCACCGCTCGAAGCAGCAGATGGGCTACGACGGGCAGCGTGACGATCATCGCCGCCGCGGCGATGACCAGATAACCGGCGCCGGACCAGCCGAGCAGGGGAGCTGCTCCGACCGAGGTCAGCAGTAGGGCCACCGGGCTGGCCTTGCCGGCAGCCTGGATCCGCGCGAACGGCGTGGAGAAGCGGAGCAGCCCGATTCCGGCCAGCACTGCGATGACCGCGCCGGCAACCATCAACGCCTCGGCCGCAGCCCTCATGGCTTGGTCCTGGGGTTGGCGAGGTCGGTGTCGCGCTCGAGGAACCGGCTGGCCGCGAAGGTTCCTGCCAGCCCGACGAGGGCGATGACGATGAGGAGCACGAGGAACGTCTGGCTCCCGCGGTCGGCGGCATCCACGGCGATACCGCCGACCAGCGACACGAGGGCGACCTCCACGGCGATCACCCGGTCGGCCAGGCTCGGGCCGCGCAGCAGCCGGTAGAGGCCGCAGAGACCGGCCACCGCGAAGCCGGCGATGGCGACCGTCGTCATCATGGTCTGCCCATCGGACTTGAGGTCGGCAGGGCCTTGCAGGCCAACTCGGCGAGCTTGCGGGCATGGGCCACGGTTGATTCGCTCTTGCTGCCGTGCAGGAGGTGGATGTAGTAGCGGCCGGTCCGGCGGTCGACATCGACGACCGCCGTCCCGGGACTGAGGGTGATCGACGCCGAAAGGAGAAGCATGTGTTCGCTGCCGGTGACCGGCAGGTCGACGGCGACGATGGCTTCCTCGGTGCCGTCGTTGGGGGTGGCGATCTCCACCGCCACGTCGATCGTCGAGCGGGCGAGATCGATCAGCACCAGCCAGGCGAACCGCAGCAAGGGCCGGAACCGGATCACATGGCGGCTCGTCGCCCCCCGGTCGACGGCGAGAACGACGATGGACAGGATGAGGCCGGACAGCACATTGGCGACCGACACCGATCCCCAGAGACCGCACCAGACCAGGGTGAGGCCGGCCGTGGTCACGACTCGCCGCTGGGTTCCTGCGTATCTCCTCACGGCCGGACCGCCTCGATGTAGGTGGCGGGGTTGCGGAGGCTCTCGGCGGCCTCCGTGGAGAGATCCAGCAGCGTTCCCGCGAACAGCGCCACCATCAGGGTGCCGGCGACGGCTATGGCCGTGGCCGTGTGCATGGTTCGCTGGCCCCGGGTCGGGGCGGGGCTCGGTCGGGGGCCCTCGGTCGGCCGGCCCCAGAAGACCTCGTTCCAGATCTTGCTCATCGACAGCAGCGTCAAGCCTCCGGCCACCAGCGCGGCCACCACCACCACGACGGTGCCGCCACGGTCGATGGCGGCTGAGATGACCGCCAGCTTGGCGACGAAGCCCGAGAAGGGCGGGATGCCGGCCAGGCTCAGGGCCGGGATGGCGAACATGACGGCGACAAGCGGCTGGCGACGGGCGAGGCCACCGGATCGATCCAGCGAACTCGAGCCCTCGTGGTTCTCGATGAGGCCACCGACGAGGAAGAGGACGGCCTTCACCGGCATGTGGTGAATCAGGAACAGGATGGACCCCGCGACGCCGGCGACTGTGAAGAGGCTGAGGCCCATGAGCATGTAGCCGATCTGGCTGATGACGTGGAAGGACAGGATGCGCTTGACGTCGGACTGGGCCAGTGCGCCGAGGACACCGACGACCATGGTGGTGGCGGCCACCATCAGCATGAGCGGCCCCAGATCGTCCATGGCGGTGAGGTTGTGGAACCGGATCATCGAGTAGATCCCCACCTTGGTCAGCAGGCCGGCGAACACCGCAGTGATGGTGGTGGGCGCGGTGGGGTAGGAGTCGGGCAGCCAGCTGAACAGGGGGAACACCGCGGCCTTGGTCCCGAAGACCACCAGGAACCAGGCTCCGATACCGAGCCGGACGCCGGTGTCCAGTTGCGGTATCCGTTCGGCGAGCAGCGCCATGTTGACCGTGCTGGTGGCGCTGTAGACGAACGCCACGCCCAGCAGGAAAAGCGTCGAGGCCAGCAGGTTCATCACCACGTAGGTCATGCCCGACCTCACTTGGTCCCGGTTGCCCTGGTGGGTCAGCAGCACGTAGCTGGAGACCAGGATCAGCTCGAAGGCGACGAAGAGGGTGAACAGGTCTCCGGTGAGGAAGGCCAGCGACACCCCGGCGGTGAGCACGCACAGCAGCGGCCCGCTCAACTCGGGGTTGGCGGCCCACACCGTCCGGCGCTGGCCGATGGCGAAGATCTCCACCACGAAGATGATCGTCAGCGCCACCGGGAGGATCAGGGCGGCGAACAGGTCGGCCACCAGAACGATGCCGAGTTCTGGTGCCCAGCCCCCGACCGCGACGGTGTGGGTGCCGTCACGGGCAACGGCCACCAGCATGATGTGCGAGGCGAGCGCGGCCGAGCCCAGTCCCGCGAGGACGGCCAGGTCCCGCAGGAAGGGGCGGGAGCGCAGGGCGAGGCTGCAGGCCGCGGCCACCAGCGGTCCGACGATCGCGATCGAGATCAGCTCGGTCATGTCGCGGCCTGGTTTTCCTGCTCGCCCGGCAAGCTGTCCGGGGCCGCGATCCGGCGGTCCTCAAGGTCGTCCTCGACCAGGTCGTCGCCGGTGATGGTCCGCTGGCGCCGGGCCAGGGCCAGCAGGAACAGCGTCAAGCCGAACGAGATCACGATGGCGGTGAGGGTCAGGGCCTGCGGCAGCGGGTTGGCCATGGCCTCGGGTTCCGCCTGACCGGCGATGGGGGGACGCCCGGCCGGCCCGCCGGCCGCGATCAGCGCTACCACGGTCGCGTGGCCCAGCAGGGAGTAGCCGAGGACGATCCGGCTCAGCGATCGCCCGGTCACGAGGTACAGGCCGACCGCGGTGAGCCCGCCGACGGCCAGCAGGAGCGCTCCGTTCATTCCTGCTCCCGGTGGTCGGGCGCGGCCGGCAGGTCGGCTGCGAACTCGGCCGCTCCCAGCCCGTCGAGCACCGCCATGACCGTTCCGACGACGATGACCGAAACACCGACGTCGAACAGCAGCGCTGAGCCGGTCTTCACCTTGCCCAGCAGGGGAAGCTCGAACGACAGCACCTGCTGGTCGAACAGCAGGTCGCCCCAGAGAAGCGGCAGCAGGGCGACGCCGGCCACGATGAACACGCCGGCGGCCACCAGCGTGACGCCGTAGGTCGGTCGCAGGAACCCGGCGATGGTCCGCAGGGCGAGCACGGCGCCGAACACCAGCCCGGCCGCGAACCCGCCTCCGGGGTTGTTGTGGCCTGCGAACAGCAGGTAGCAGCCGAGGATCGTCGCGAAGGGGGTGGCAGCGCGGATCCCGAGACGGATGATGGGAGCGTGCCCGTTGATCATGAGGCCGATCCCTCCGGGCGGTCGGAGGCCCGAGCGAGGGCCAGGACGCCGAGAGCGACCGTGGCCAGTACCAGGACCTCGCCCAGCGTGTCGAGGGCCCGTATGTCGGTGAGGATCACGTTGACGATGTTGCTGCCGCCGCCCTCGTCGACCGAGGCGGCTGCCATCTCGGTCAGCGGCGGTTCTGCCACCGGGCTGCGGGACGCGGCCGCGAGCCCGACCACCACCGCGGCGCCCCCGAGTCCGGCCACCGTCATCCGCACCGCTCGCCACCGCAGCCCGACCCTCGGGAAGCTGCGGGAGAGATGGCCGAAGGCGAGCACGAACCCGACCACGATGGCCGCCTCGACCAGGAGTTGGGTGAGGGCCAGATCGGCGGCGCCGTGGACCACGAAGACGGCCGCTACTGCGATGCCGGCCGCTCCGAGCGCGAGCCCTGCCGCGAGACGGGTGCCGACGAAGGAGAGGGCCACCGCCGCGCCGATTATGGCGACGGCGAGCACCGCCTGCAGCGGCGTGTCCCACGCCACGACATGGTCGAAGCTCACATACCCCAGGAACGGCAGGGCGGCGAGGGCAGCCGTGCCCGCCATCGTCACCAGGTACACCGGCAGTGAGCCGTGCTGGAGCCGTGCGCTTGTCGCTCGCCCGAAGGTCATGGTGGCCTCGATAGAGGCGTCGGTCCAGCGGGCGCCGTACTCCACCGGGACGCGGCCCAGTCGACGGCTTAGGACCAGACCCAGGCTGGCGCCGAGCGCCAGGACGATCGCGGAGATCCCCAGGTCCAGCGTCAGGCCGGGCCAGCGGTGCAGGTCGCTGACCTCCGCGGCGCCAGCGAGCCGGGCGGCGGCGGGCCCCAGGACACCGTTGAGCGGACCGAGGACCGCGTAGCCGACCAGCCCCGCTAGTCCGAGAACCGCAGCCGGAAGGCTCAGAGCATGCCGGCGGGGGGCGAGTGCCGTCTCGGGGCCGGGGCCGAACACGGTGACCAGGAACCGCGCCGTGTAGGCGACGGTCAGCACCGAGCCCGCGATGACCCCGAAACCGACGATCCACGCTTCCGGCCCTTCCAGCGCCAGCGCGGCCTTGATCGCCGCCTCCTTGGCGACGAATCCCAGCAGCGGTGGGGCGCCGGCCATCGACAGCCCGGCCAGCACGGCGACGGTGCAGGCGATCGGCATGGAGCGGGCCAGGCCACCCAGTTCATCGATGTTGCGGGTCCCGGCCCGCACGTCGATCTCCCCGACGACCAGGAACAGCGCGCCCTTGAACAGGGCGTGAGCCACCAGGAGGGTCACCGCCGCCAGCGCGGCTTTGGCCGTGCCGACGCTGAACAGCGTGATGAGCATGCCCAACTGCGACACGGTGCCCCACGCCAGCACGAGCTTGGCGTCCCGGTGGCGCAGGGCCCCGATCGCGCCCCAGAAGACAGTGGCGACCCCGAAGGCGAGACCGCAGGCCTTCCAGGCGGGCAGCCCTCCCAGAGCGGGACCCATCACCGCCACCAGGACCACACCCGCCTTCACCATGGTGGCCGAGTGGAGGTAGGCGCTGACCGGGGTGGGAGCGACCATCGCCGAGGGAAGCCAGGGGTGGAAGGGGACCTGGGCCGACTTCGTGGCCGCGCCGACCATCACGAGTACGGCGCCGAAGGTGGCGGTGGCCCCGTCGACCGGCGTCATCTCGCTGATCAGCGTCGTGCCGGCCGAACGGGTCACGAGCAGCAGACCGGCCAGCAGGACCAGCCCACCGCCGGCGGTGATCATCAGCGCTTGCCGGGCGGCCACCTGTGCTGGCTTGTCGGTGTTCTTGTGCCCGATGAGCAGGAACGACGTGACCGACGTCAACTCCCAGAAGACGAACAGCGACCAGACCGAGTCGGCCCAGACCAGGCCCAGCATCGCCGTCGAGAAGGCCAGCAGCGTCGCCGCGAACCGGCCGATCCCGGCGGCGGCGGGTGCGAAGTACCCGTAGGCGTAGACGAACACGCCGAAGCCGATGCCCGACACGATCAGGGTCATGATGTCCACGAAGGCGTCAACCCTGAAGGTCATGGCAAGATCGAGACCGGGCACCCAGGCCACGTCGGCCGATTCGGGCTGGTGATCCCCGAGTCTTGTGGCGGCCCATACCGCGGTCACGGCCGGAGGAACCGCGCCCACCAGCAGGCCGTTGCGGCCCAGCCGGCGGCTGGCAGCGGCCAGCAGGACGCACACCGCGACGTGAAGTACGAGCAGGCCGAGTATCACCGGTCTGCCTCACTCCGCGCTTGCTCTAAGGTGTAACTTCTCACGGCTGGCACCCACCAGTGGCCGAGCGATTGCACCACCGACCCCGCTTGCTCGAACGGCTCACAATAGCGAGGTCTCACTAAGGTGCGTATCGGCCCACCCGGCGGCACTGGCACGGACAAACCGATGGCGTTCGATCCCCCAACACTCCCCGACGGGCCCGAGCCCTCGCCGCGCACATGGATCGGCAGCGACCGCTGGCTGGCCCGGGGGATCGGCCGGCCCATGCAGCGTTTCTTCCACCTGCAGGCCGGCGGCGGGATCGTGATGCTGGCCGCGGCCGTGTTGGCCCTGGTCTGGGCCAACTCGCCCTGGCGGGACTCGTACCACGACCTGCTGGAGAGTCACACCCGGGTCGAGCTGGGCGGCCTGCTAGTGCTCGACAAGCCCTTCGAGGAGTGGATCAACGATGCGTTGATGGTGCTGTTCTTCTTCGTGGTCGGCCTCGAGATCAAGCATGAGCTTGTGGCGGGACACTTGCGAAAGCCCGCGGCCGCCGCGCTGCCGGCGATCGCCGCCATCGGTGGGATGGCGGTCCCGGCCGTTCTGTACGCGGCCTTCAACACGGGCGGTGAAGGCTCAGCCGGCTGGGGGATTCCGATGGCGACCGACATCGCCTTCGCGGTCGGCGTGGTCGCGCTGCTGGGACGCAGCGTCCCCAGTTCGCTCAAGGTCTTCCTGCTCACCCTGGCGATCGTGGACGACATCGGGGCGATCGTCATCATCGCGATCTTCTACACCGACGACCTGTCGCTGGCCTGGCTAGGGGCCGCGGCCGGCATCGTGGCGCTGCTGGTGCTGATGAGGCTGGGACGGGTCTGGTACACGCCCGTCTACCTCGCGGTGGGGATCGTGTTCTGGTTTGCGCTCTTCAGGTCGGGCGTACACGCCACCATCGCCGGTGTGATCATGGGCCTGTTCGCGCCGGCACGCCCGCTGCTGAGCAGGACCAGGTTCATGGACGGGCCCATGGGAATGCTCCCAGAGGACGCGCCGCGGCTGACTTACGAGGCGCACGAGAAGGTGACAGTGACCGATCAACTCGGGGTGTTCTCAGAGCGCGTCCTCAGCGTGGAAGGCGCGCGGCGGCTGTCTTTCGAGGCGCGGGAGCGGGTGGCGGTGGCCGATCGGCTCGCGGACTTGCTGCACCCCTGGACGAGCTTCCTGATCATCCCGGTGTTCGCGCTGGCCAACGCCGGCGTCGAAGTGTCCCGCGAGTCCCTGGACCTAGCCCTGACCTCGCCCATCACCATCGGGATCGTGGTCGGCCTCGTGGTGGGCAAGATCGTGGGAGTGTCGTCGTTCACGTGGCTGGCCGTGCGGCTCGGCGTCTGCCCCATGCCCGAGGGGGCCACCTGGCGGGCGGTGTTGGGCGTCGGCGCGCTGGCCGGCATCGGCTTCACCGTGTCGCTCTTCATCACCAACCTGGCGTTCGCACCCGAGCACATGATCTCTCAGGCGACGATCGGTATCCTGGCCGCATCAGCCATTGCGGCCCTCGTCGGCGCCGCTATCCTCCGCAGTTCTCGACCCGGCTGACTCGGCCCGCGCCGGCGCATTAGCGTCGTGCCGGTTCGGCGGTCCGCCGGTCGGGCCGGATCCCGCCCGTCCTCGACCGGTTACCCAACCCTTGCCAGCCCCTGCTTATCCTGTCCAAGTCCCTATCTGGTGACGGGCGCCCGCCCGTCGGATCGGTTCGAACCCCATGGCCAACGCTCTAGTCATCGTTGAGTCGCCCGCCAAGGCGAAGACGATCTCCGGCTATCTCGGCGCCGGGTACGTCGTAGAGTCCTCCATCGGCCATATCCGCGACCTTCCCAGCCGGGCGGCCGAGGTGCCCAAGGCCTACAAGTCCGAGTCGTGGGCCCGTCTCGGGATCGACGTCGACAACGGCTTCAAGCCGCTGTACGTGGTCAACAGCGACAAGCGCCAGCAGGTCAGCAAGCTGAAGAGCCTGCTGGCCGACGCCGACGAGCTGTACCTGGCCACCGACGAGGACCGCGAGGGCGAGGCCATCGCTTGGCACCTGCTGCAGGTGCTAAACCCACGCGTCCCGGTGAAGCGGATGGTGTTCCATGAGATCACCCGGCCGGCCATCTCCGCTGCGGTCGACTCGCCCCGCGAGCTCGACCGTCGTCTGGTGGACGCCCAGGAGGCCCGCCGGATGCTCGACCGGCTCTACGGCTACGAGGTGTCGCCGGTCCTGTGGAAGAAGGTCATGCCCCAGCTGTCGGCCGGCCGTGTGCAGAGCGTGGCGGTGCGCATCGTGGTCGAGCGTGAGCGCGAGCGGATGAGCTTTGTCAGCGCCTCCTTCTGGGGGCTCACGGCCACGTTCGCTCCGCGGGACGAGCAGGGGCCGGAGTTCACGGCCACCCTGGCCTCACTCGACGGCTCGCGGGTCGCGACCGCTCGGGACTTCGGTCCCGACGGCCGTGCCACCCGCGGCGATCTGACCGTGCTCGACGAGGCCGGAGCCGCGACCCTGGTCGCCGACCTGCAGGACTCGGACTTCGCGGTGAGGTCCCGGACCTCCAAGCCGTACCGGCGCCGGCCGGCACCACCCTTCATTACGTCGACGCTGCAGCAGGAGGCGGCCCGCAAGCTGGGCATGTCATCGGCAGCGGCCATGAGAACGGCTCAGTCGCTGTACGAGAAGGGCTACATCACCTACATGCGGACCGACAGCACATCGCTGTCGTCGGCCGCGGTGGCCGCGGCCCGCTCCGAGGTGGCTTCTCGCTACGGGCAGGATCTGCTCCCGGCCAAGCCGAGGACCTACGCCAGCAAGGTGAAGAACGCCCAGGAGGCCCACGAGGCTGTCCGGCCCGCCGGGGAGGCCTTCGCCGATCCCCGGACGGTGGCCCAGCAGGTGCCCCAGCCCGAGGCCCGGCTCTACGACCTGGTCTGGAAGCGGACGCTGGCCAGCCAGATGACCGACTGCACCGGCGAGACCGTGCAGCTGCGGGTCGGTGCCCGCACTTCAGCGGGACGGGACGCCGAGTTCGCGGCCAGCGGCACGGTGATAACCCATATGGGCTTCCGGGAGGTGTACACCGAGGGCACCGACGCGGGCGAGGCCAGCGATGCCGCCGACGAGCGGCGCCTGCCCCCGCTCGGCGAGGGTGACGCGGTCAGCAGCCGCGGGATGGAGGCCTCCGGGCACGAGACCCAGCCGCCGGCCCGCTACACGGAGGCGTCGCTGGTGCGTCGCCTCGAGCAGCTCGGCGTGGGCCGGCCCTCGACCTACTCGTCGATCATGGGCACGATCACCGACCGGGGCTACGTCTGGAAGAAGGGCTCGGCGCTGGTGCCGTCGTTCACCGCGTTCTCGGTTGTGAACCTGCTGGAGCGCCACTTCCCCAAGCTGGTCGACTACGCCTTCACCGCCGAGATGGAGGACGACCTGGACCGCATCGCGGCCGGTGCCGAGGAGCAGGTGCCATGGCTCCAGCGGTTCTATTTCGGCGGTTCCGACGATCCGGGCCTGAAGGAGAAGGTGTCCAGTCGTCTGGGCGACATCGACGCCCGCTCGGTGAACTCGATCCGGCTGGGTGTCGACGACGACGGCGTCGATGTCGAGGTCCGGGTATGGCGCGACGGTGCCAGCGTGCACAGGGGCGAGGACTCGGCCTCGGTGCCCGACGGCACCGCCCCCGACGAGCTCACCGTCGATCGGGTGCTGGAGCTGCTGGCCGCCCCCA
Source organism: Acidimicrobiaceae bacterium (assembly GCA_009843735.1). Taxonomy (GTDB): domain Bacteria; phylum Actinomycetota; class Acidimicrobiia; order Acidimicrobiales; family Aldehydirespiratoraceae; genus Aldehydirespirator. The sequence goes on from VYCW01000090.1 coordinate 45,721, forward strand.
GCGACGAGCGGGCGCTGGGCACCGATCCCGACACCGGACTGTCCGTCGTGGCCAAGTCGGGCCGCTACGGACCCTACGTGCAGCTCGGGCTGGCCGACGAGGTCCCCGACAAGCCCAAGTTCGCATCGCTGTTCAAGACGATGGAGCTGGAGACGATCACCCTGGATGAGGCGCTGAAGCTGCTGTCGCTTCCCCGGACGGTAGGGGCCGATCCTGCCGACGGCGTGGACATAACCGTGCAGAACGGCCGCTACGGGCCCTTCGTGCGCAAGGGTTCCGAGAGCCGCAGCCTGGCCGGCGAGGACCAGCTGTTCACGGTCACCCTCGAGGAGTGCCTGGCCCTGCTGGCTCAGCCGAAGAGCCGGGGCCGGTCCGCGGCGCCGGCCGCGCCGCTGAGGGAGTTGGGGGACGATCCAGTCACGGGGCGGGCCGTCGTGGTCAAGGACGGCCGCTACGGCCACTACGTCACCGACGGAGAGGTCAACGCATCGCTCCGGTCCGGCGACACGGTGGAGGGGCTCACCCTCGAACGGGCCTGCGATCTGCTGGCCGAGAAGCGGGCGAAGGGTCCGGCCAAGAAGCGCCCCGCTCGCCGGAAGCCGGCCCGCAAGCGAAGCTGACCCCTACCGCCCTCCGCCGCGACGCCTAGCCTCGGGTGCTGTGGGAGAGCAACCCCCCCGCTCCTCGGCCGGCATCCGGCTCGACGAGGCGTTCGAGGCGGCCCGTCCATCCGGCCGCCTGGAGCGGATCTTCGGTACGCGGGCCTTCTTCAGACTGTGGATCGCGCAGGTCGTCTCGGCCACCGGCGACTGGCTCGGGCTCGTCGCCCTCATCGCGCTGGCGGACCAGCTCGCCCCGGAAGGATCGAAGAGCACCGCCATAGCCTTGGTCCTCATCCCCCGCGTCGCGCCGGGGTTCTTCCTGGCCACCGCGGTGGGCGTGATCGTGGATCGGCTCAACCGCAAGCGGGTGATGGTGGCCTGCGACGTGGGCCGGGCCCTGGTGCTGGTGACGCTGCCGTTCGTCGACACCATTGTCGGTCTGGTCGTGGCCAGCTTCCTGCTCGAACTGCTGACGATGATGTGGCAGCCCGCCAAGGAGGCCACCGTCCCCAACCTCGTGCCCCGCGAAAAGCTGACCGCGGCCAACTCGCTGAACGTGGCCGCGGCCTACGGCATGTTCCCGGTGGCCGCGGGGGCGGCTGCGCTGCTGGCGAAGGCCGCCGAGGCAATGCCGGACGAGGGCTGGGTCACGAACTTGCGGCTGAACGAGGAGGGGCTGGCCTTCTATGTGGACGCCCTGTCGTTCCTCGTGACCGCCCTGATCATCTGGAGCATCGCCATCCCGTCACGAACCCGCGACGAGCGCCGGGCGATGAAGCGGGGAAGTCTCGATCTCGGCGGAGCCATCCGGGAGCTACGGGAAGGCTGGCGGCTGGTGGGGAAGAACCCCATCGTGCGGTCGGTGAATGTGGGGCTGGCCACCGCGGTGATGGGCGCGGGGATGGTGATCCTGCTGGGCGCCCGGTTCGTCGACGAGGTGATCGTTGGGCGGGAGGCCGACTTCCATGCCGTGCTGTTCTCACTCGGCGTGGGGATGGCAGTGGGCGTCGGCGCGGCCTCCGCGCTGCAGAATCGCATCAACCGGGCCCGCGGGTTCACATGGTCGCTGATGGGCGCGGGAGTGGTGCTGCTGGTGGCCGCGTCGGTGGACCGGCTGTCGCTGATGATCCCGCTGGTGGTGATGCTCGGGATGCTCGCAGGCCCGTCCTACGTGCTCGGCTTCACGCTGCTGCATGAGAACGTGGCCAACGAAATCCGGGGCCGGGTCTTCTCCGCGCTGCTGGTGCTGGTGCGGCTGTGCTTCCTGATCGCGTTGACGGTCGGGGGCGTGCTGACCGACCTGCTCGACAACCTGTCGGACCGCTGGTGGGATGGGTTCGCCTCGGTGCTGGGCGCCAGGGTGGAACTGCCGGGCGTGCGGCTGACCCTGTGGCTCGCCGCCTTGATCATCATGGTGGCGGGCGCGCTGGCCACATGGAGCCTGCGCTCCGCCAAGCGGCCGCCGGTCGCGGAGCCCTCGGCGGGGCCGCAGCAGTGAGCGGCCGGCTCATCGCGGTCGAGGGCGTGGACGCGTCGGGGAAGTCCACCCAGGCCCGGATGCTCGCCCGCTCGCTGGGAGCGGAGTTCACGTTCCAGTTCGGTGCTACCGGTGTGGGCGAGGTCATCCGTGACCTTCTGCTCGACCCGGCCAACGACTCGGTGGACGACCGCACCGAGGCGCTGCTGATCATCGCCGACAAAGCTCAGCACGTCGCCGAGATCGTCGGCCCGGCACTGGAGGCCGGCCGCGACGTGGTGACCGACCGCTTCGCCGGCTCGACGCTCGCGTACCAGGGCTACGGGCGGGGGCTCGACCTCGGCGAGCTGTCGGCGATGATGCGCTTTGCCACCGGGGGGCTCGAGCCGGACCTGAACGTGCTGATGGACCTCCCGTCCGAGCAGGCCTGGCAACGGCTGGGGTCATCGGTGGATCGCTTCGAGGGGCAGGGCCGGGAGTTCCTCGACCGGGTTCGGAACGGCTACCTCGCTCTCGCCGCGGCCGACCCGGGACGCTGGGCAGTGGTGGACGCAGCCGGCACCACCGACGAAGTCGCAGCCCGGATCCTGACCGCGGTGCGCGAGCGTCTAGGCAACGGCTGATGAGCCTCCTGCAGGCCGCCGGGGAGTCCGCGCCGGCCACTGGATGGTCGGCCGTGTTGGGCCAGCCGCGGGCGGTGACCTCGCTGGAGTCGGCAGTGGCGTCGCCGGTGCACGCCTACTTGCTGGTGGGTCCCCGGGGCTCGGGCAAGAGGACCGCCGCGGCCGCGTTCGCGGGCGAGTTGATCGTGGCCGCCGACGAGCGGGCGGGCACCGAGCCGGAACGAGCTGAGCGGCATCGCCGGCTGGCCGCCCGCGAGGAGCATCCCGACATCTTCGTGCTCAGCCCGGCGGGCAACAGCCTGCGCCGGGAGGAGGAGGTGTCGGAGCTAATCGTCGAGGCGAGCCGCACACCGGTTGAGGGCACCCGCAAGGTGCTGGTCGTCGACCGGTTCCACACCGCCACTCCGGCCGCGGCCGCGGCCCTGCTCAAGCCAGTGGAGGAGCCCGCCACGCCGGTGGTGTGGGTGCTGCTGGCCGAGCAGGTGCTTCCCGAGCATGTCACCATCGCTTCGCGCTGCACTCGGGTGGACTTCGGTCCCGTCCCCGACGACGACGTCGCGGCGGCGCTGGTGTCCGAGGGCCTGGCCGGAACTGATCGGGCTCCTCTGGTGGCGGCCGCGGCCGCTGGCAACCTTCACCGGGCCCGGGTCCTGGCTGCCGACGAGCGGGTGGCGGCCCGGCGGGAGGCTTGGTGGTCGGCCCCGGCGCGCCTGGACGGCACCGGGGCCGCGGTGGCGGAGGTGGTGGCCGAGTTGCGAGCGCTGATCGACGACGCCGGCGAGGCCCTGACGGCGCGCCACCGGGCCGAGATGGTCGCCCTCGACGAGCGCGAGGCCCGGTTCGGCACCCGGGGCTCGGGCCGCCGTGACATCGAGGCCCAGCACAAGCGCGAGCACCGCCAGTTCCGCACCGACGAGATCCGCTTTGGCTTGGCCACCCTCACGGCCCGCTACCGCGAGCAGCTGGCATCGGAGCCGCACGATCCGGCTGCGGACCGCAGAGCCATGAGGGCCGTCGACCGGCTCCGGGCCACCGCCGAGAGCCTGATCCGCTCCCCGAACGAGGCCCTGACCCTCCAAGCCCTCTTCCTGGACCTGCCGCCGGCGCGGTAGCCTGAACGGGCGCTTCGCGGGCCTGCCTGCCGGGCGCACAGGCCCGAATAGCTCAGTCGGTAGAGCGACGCTCTCGTAAAGCGTAGGTCAGGGGTTCAAATCCCCTTTCGGGCTCCCACGCCCCCGGCATCCCCAGAGGCGGCTCCTAGATGGCCGACCAGGCAACCTTCGAGGACGACGCCCTGCCGCTGATGCCGTCGCTCTACTCGGCGGCGCTCCGGTTGACCCGCAACCGCGCCGACGCCGAGGACCTTGTCTCGGAGACCTACCTGCGCGCCTACCGGTCCTACGGCACGTTCACCGCTGGGACCAACCTCAAGGCCTGGATGTACCGCATCCTCACCAACGCCTACATCACCGACTACCGGCGCCGTCAGCGCCGGCCCGCCGAGACCGACCTGGGCGATGTGGAGCACCTCTACCTCTACCGCCGCCTCGGCGGCGACACCGGGGCGCGGCTCGGTCGCAGCGTGGAGGACGAACTCGCCGGTCTGTTCGCGGACCATGAGGTCACCCAGGCGGTGGAGGACCTCCCGGACTACTACCGGCTGCCCGTGCTGCTCGCCGACGTGGAGGGATTCTCCTACGCCGAAATCGCCGAGATCCTCGACATCCCCATAGGCACGGTTATGAGCCGCCTGCATCGGGGAAGAAAACAGCTCCACAAGCGGTTGTACGACTTTGCCGTCCGCAACCGGCTCCTCCCCGACGCCGGTGACCTCGCCGGTGACTGCGCTGCCGATCCGCCCCCGAGCAACACCCCGAACCGAGACCAGGACCACAGGAGCTGAGCCGTGGCCCACGAATGCGAATGCGACGACATCTGCCGGGACCTTCACCTCTATCTCGACGGAGAGGCGACGGTCTCGACCCGGACTGTGATCTCGGTGCACCTTGAGGAGTGCCCGTCGTGCGCCCACGTGTTCCGCTTCGAGTCCCAGGTCCGGCTGGTGGTGGCCCGCTGCTGCGCGGAGCCCGTCCCGGACTCGCTGCGAGTGCGCGTCCTGCAAGCCATCTACACTGCGGACCCATGATCATCGCTGGAGTCGTCTGGCACTTCTGGATCGCCGTCCCGCTGGCCGTGGCGGGCATCGTCTCGATCGTGGCCACGATCGCCGGCTATCTCCAGAAGGTCACCTACAAGCGATACCCGAGGGACTGAACCCCTCCCCATGGGCGCCGCCGCCGGCGATCCCGCCGCCGGAGACTCCGCCGAGATCGCGAGGCTGGTCGAGTTCGCCGACCACGACGGATCCGCTGAACCCGAAGACCTCTCGGACCCCATCGACTGGGACATGGCCCGCCGGGTGGCCCTGCGGACCGCGAGACGCGAGCCCTACACCGCGCCCCGCTGGCGCGACGGCCTGGCCGAGGATTTTCACGAGTGCACCCAGCGGGCCGAGGAGTTGGTGGCCGAATGCACCGGCCTGCGGTCGAAGGCGGGTCCGGCCCGGGGAAGGGTCACCGACCGGGCCGGCTGGATCGACGCCAACCTGGCCTCGTTCCAGCGACTGCTGCGTCCCCTGACCGCCAAGCTCGGCTCGAGTTCCGACGGCGTGATGGCGCCCGTCACCCGACGGGTAGCCGGTGCCGAGATAGGCGTGATGCTGGGTTGGATGTCCACCCGGGTGCTGGGCCAGTACGACCTTCTCGTCATCGAGGACGAGAAGCCCGAGGAACAGGACATCGTGTACTACGTGGCCCCCAACGTCGTGTCGCTGGAGAACCGCTACGCGTTCGACGCCGGTCAGTTCCGGCTCTGGCTGGCTCTCCACGAGGTCACCCACCGGGCCCAGTTCACCGGCGTGGACTGGATGCGCGCCCACTTCATCGGCCTGGTCGAGTCGGTGCTCGACTCGGTGGATCCCGATCCCAAGCGGATCGCCGAAGCCGCTCGCCGGGTGCTGGAGGCCCGCCGCAGGGGCGAGGACCCGCTGGCTGCGGGCGGCGTGATGGGGCTGTTCGCCTCGGAGGCCCAGGTCGAGACGCTGGAGAAGCTGAGCGGGTTGATGAGCCTGCTGGAGGGCCATGGGGACGTGATCATGGACCGTGCCGGCGACGGCCTGGTCCCCTCCGCGCCCCGCTTCGGCCGGGTCATGCGCAACCGCCGCAAGTCGGCGCGCGGCTTCAACAAGGTCTTCCAGAGGCTGATCGGCCTCGACGCAAAGATCAAGCAGTACGCCGAGGGCGAGCAGTTCATCGAAGCCGTCGAGGAGGCGGGCGGCACGGCCCTGCTCGACCGGGTGTGGGAGGGTCCCGAGAACGTTCCCGGCATCGCCGAGATCCGCAGCCCCGACGACTGGATCGCCCGTATGGGCGCCGCGGCCTGAAGAGGCCGGGCGGAGGGGTCGCGATCCGTGGACGGACCCCTCCAGACGGACGTCGATGCGCTGCTGGCTCGCTGTGACTTCCCGGTGGCCGGCACCTCGGTTGCCTGCGGGCTCTCGGGCGGTCCCGACTCCTCGGCGCTGGTGGCGCTGGCGCGCCGGGCCGGGCTCGGCGTCACCGCCTGGCATGTGGATCACGGCCTGCGCCCCTCATCGGGCGCCGAAGCCGAGGCGGCCCGCGCAATCGCAGCCCGGCTGGGCGCCGGCTTCGAGCTGCGGCGGGTGTTCGTGGAGCCGGGCCCGAACCTCGAGGCCCGGGCCCGCGACGCCCGCTACGAGGCCCTGCCCCCGGAGGTCCTGGTCGGCCACACCGCCGACGACCGGGCCGAGACCGTGCTGTTCAACATCGGCCGGGGCGCGGGCCTCGCCGGCGCGGCGGCCCCCCATGCCGGTGTCCGCCGTCCCCTCCTGGGGCTTCGCCGCTTCGAGACCCGGGCCCTATGCGAGCAACTGGGTCTCACAACGGTGCGGGACCCCATGAACGACGACCCCGCTTTCGCCAGAGTGGCTGTTCGCAACGAGGTGATTCCGGCCCTGGCCCGGGCGCTCGGCCGCGACCCCGTGCCGCTGCTCAACCGGCACGCCGAGCTGGCCTCGCAGGCGTTGGAGGTCATTGCAGACCTGGCGGCCGGACTCGACCCCACCGACGCCGTTCAGCTGACCGCGGCCCCCCGAGCGGTCGCGGCCGAGGCGTTGAGGACGTGGATCTCCGGGACCGCCGGCTCGCCCCCGTCGGCCGCCTCGATCGACCGCGTGCTCGATGTTGCCGCCGGCCGCAGTGTCGCCACCGAGGTCACCGGTGGCCACCGGGTGGCCCGCCGCGCTGGCCGGCTCCGCATCGAGGCCCGACCGCAATAAATCGCGGCCAACAGGGCGGCAGAGGCTCCGTCGGGGCCCGCTATGGTGCCAGGGTGAGTTCGCCGCCGGACCAGCCCGCGGCAAAATTGCCGCTGCCTCCGGGGTCGGTGGGACGCGCCATTCTCACCGCCGAGCAGTTGCGTGCTCGGGTGGCCGAGATCGGCGCCGAGATCACGGCCGACTACCGAGGCCGGCCGCCGCTGCTGGTCGGTGTTCTCAAAGGCGCCTTCGTGTTCATGAGCGACCTGGCCCGGGCCATCGACCTGCCCGTCGAGTTCGACTTCATGGCAGTGTCGTCGTATGGCTACAGCACCGAGTCCAGCGGTGTCGTCCGCATCATCAAGGACCTCGAGACCGACGTGCGCGGCCGCCATGTCGTGCTGGTGGAGGACATCGTCGACTCCGGTCTGACCACCGGCTACCTGGCGGAACTGCTGCGGGCCCGGGGACCGGCCAGCTTCGAGATCTGCGCCCTTCTGGTGCGCGAGGACGCCCGATCCGACGGCATCCGCTACGTCGGGTTCTCCGTCCCGGCCGATTGGCTGGTCGGGTACGGGCTGGACGTAGCCGAGCGCTACCGCGAGCTGCCGTCGGTCCATCTCTTCGACCTGGACCCTGCATGAGCAGCAAGTGGTCGGAGGGCATCGAGCCTCGCGGGTTCCGCTGGATCATCACCGAGCGTCTCGGCGTGTGCGAGCGGCCCGGTGGCTACGGCGCCGGGCACCGGCGGGTGCGTCGACTCGAGGAGATCATCTGGCTGCGGCGCAACGAGATCGACCTGATCGTCAGCCTCACTTCCATCCCCTACAACCTTCGCGACTACGACGAGCAGGGCCTGGCCTACGTGCACCTTCCCCTACCGGACTCCGGTGACCCCGAACGTCTGGAGGAGATACTGCACACGATTCACGACCACGTCGCCGGCGAGCGCGTGGTCCTCCACCACGACTCGATCGGGGACCGCCTGTCGGGGGTCGTGGCGGGTTACCTGCTGTGGTCGGGCCTGGTTGACAGCGGACCCGAAGCCATCACCATCGCCGAGCAGCTCCTCGAGCGCGAGCTGGGTCCCACGGCACGCGAGCTCGTGGCCAGCGCCGGGCAGCTCAGGCCGTCACCATGAGCGCCCCCCGAGCCGCCAGACGGGCGTTCGTGGCGCTGGGGTCCAACCTGGGCGACAGGCTGGCCTACCTGCAGAATGCGGTGAACGGGTTCGACGACGTGGACGCGGTGTCCGACGTGTACGAGACCAAGCCGGTGGGCGGCCCCGAGCAGGGCCCCTACCTGAACATGGTCATGCGGCTCGAGACGTCGGCGAGCCCCCGGGAGCTGCTCCGCCAGTGCCGGCGCTCGGAACTGGAGGCAGGCCGGGTGCGCGTCGTGCGCTGGGGGCCCCGCACCCTCGACGCGGACCTGCTGTGGATCGACGGCGAGCGGGTGGACGAACCCGATCTGGTGGTACCCCATCCCCGCATGTACGAGCGGGACTTCGTGCTCGTGCCCCTGGCCGACGTGGGCGCCGACCTGCTGCCCGACGGCTATGACCCCCGCACCTGCAACGGCGTGGTCAACTTCGGGCCGCTCTTCGCATGACAGCGAGGTCGGTCCGGGTGATCGGCGGGGGGCGGGCCGGCGGAGCCATGGCGGCCGCGCTGGCCGAGGTCGGCTGGCAGGTGCGCCCCATCCTCGGTCGGGCTGCGCCGCCCGGCGAGGTGGCGGCGGCCGCCGCCGATGTCGACCTGGTGCTGATCGCCACACCCGACGCCGCGGTGGCCGACGTGGCGGCCGCGGTGGAGCCCACAGCCACCGCCGCGGTCGCCCATCTGGCCGGGGCGCTGGGCCTCGACGCGGTGGTCCCGCACCCTCGGGCGGCGGCCCTGCACCCGCTGGTGGCGCTGCCGGACGCCGCGGTCGGGGCCCGGCGCCTGCTGGCCGGCTGCTGGTTCGCGGTCGCGGGCGACCCGATCGTGCGCCAGGTGGTCGCCGACCTCGGCGGTCGGGCCTTCGAGGTCGCCGACGGCGATCGTGCCGCCTACCACGCGGCCGCGGTGGTCGCCTCCAACCATCTTGTAGCCCTGCTCGGCCAGGCCGAGCGGATCGGCGCGCAAGCCGGGGTTGGGTTGGCCGCCTTCCTCGACCTGGTTCGGGCCACCGTCGACAACGTCGAGGAGCTGGGCCCGGCCGCGGCGCTCACCGGTCCCGCGGCCCGGGGCGACGAGGCCACCATCGAGCGCCATCTCGGCGCCATCGCGCCCGCCGAGCACCCCGCCTACCGGGCCCTGGCCGACGAGGCCCGCCGCCTCGCCGGCCGTGCCGTGACGCGGTGACGCCGTGACCGTGCCTGCCGGTCGTCCCGTCACAGAGGACACCATCGGCGGCCTGCGCGCCCGCCTCGACGGCGCTCGGTCCGGCGGGCAGCGGGTGGGTCTCGTGCCCACCATGGGATTCCTCCATGCAGGCCACCAGTCTCTGATCGAGCGCGCCCGATCAGAGAATGACCTGGTGGTGGTGTCGATCTTCGTCAACCCGCTGCAGTTCAACCCCGGCGAGGACTTCGACGACTACCCGCGCGACCTCGACCACGACGTCGAATTGTGCGCGCAGGCCGGCGCCGACATCGTGTTCGCTCCCGATCAGCACGAGATGTACCCCGAGCCGGTGATCACCACCGTCCGCCTCGGAAGCCTGGCCGGCGTGCTGTGCGGCGCCTCCCGGCCCGGGCACTTCGATGGGGTGGCGACCGTGGTGGCCAAGCTCTTCTCGATCGTGGGGGAGTGCTCCGCCTACTTCGGGGAGAAGGACTTTCAGCAGCTGACGATCGTGAGCCGAATGGCCAGGGACCTGTCGCTGCCGGTGCGGGTGGTGGGCTGTCCGACGGTGCGCGAGCCCGACGGGCTGGCCCTGTCCAGCCGCAACGCGTACCTGAGCTCCGATGAGCGGGCCCAGGCACCCGCGCTGCGCCGAGCCCTGGAGGCCGGGGCGGCCCTGGTGGAGGCGGGCGAGCCCGACGGGGCCGTGGTGGAATCCCGGATGGCGGCCGTCATCAGTGACGCGCCGCTGGCGAGGATCGACTACGCGGCCGCGGTGAGCCCGGCCACCCTCACCCGGAGCGAGCAGCCGCTGCAAGGGGACGTGCGGCTGCTGGTGGCGGTGCGCTTCGGCAAGGCCCGGCTCATCGACAACCTCGGCTGCCGCACCGGTTAGGCCACCGAGCCTCGGCCTCCTGATCGCCGTATCCTGCGGCGGTGCTGCTAACTATCGACGTCGGCAACACCCAGACCGTCGTCGGCGTGTACGACCCCAGCGCGGTCCACGGTTCGGGCGCGGCTGACGGGCTGGTCGACCACTGGCGGCTCTCGACCGACGCCGAACGCACCGCCGACGAGCTCGGCGTGGCGATCCGGTCGCTTCTCGGCACGATCGGGCTCGACTTCGACAGCGACGTCGAGGGGGTGTCAATCTGCTCGGGGGTTCCCCGCCTGCTGGCGGGACTGCGAGAGATGGTTCGCCGCCAGCTCGGCTTCCATCCGGTGGTGATCGGCCCGGGAACCAAGACCGGCATGCCGATCCACTACGACAATCCCAAGGAAGTGGGCGCCGACCGGATCGCTAACGCGGTGGCGGCCTACGACCTCTACGGCGGGCCCACCGTGGTGGTGGACTTCGGCACCGGTAACAACTTCGACGTCATCTCCGCCGACGGTGCCTTCCTGGGCGGGGCCATCGCGCCGGGCATCGAGATAAGCCTCGACGCGCTGTTCGGACGGGCCGCGGCCCTGGGCGCGGTCGAGCTGGTCGAGCCCCGCAGCGTGATCGGCAAGACCACGGTCGAGTCGATCCAGTCCGGGGCCCTGTACGGCTTCACCGGCATGATCGACGGCATGAACGCCCGCTTCCTGGCTGAGCTCGGGGAGGCGAACGTCGTCGCCACCGGCGGTCTCGCCCACGTCATCGCCCCGATCTCGGAGACGATCGAGCATGTCGAGCCGTTCCTGACCCTGCACGGGCTGCGCATCGTCTACGAGCGCAACCAGGATCGATGAGCGACGACACCGCGCCGGCCCCGGAAGGGCAGGCCGATCCAGGGGACGGGCCGGACGACACCCCGTACCGCTTCGAACGGAGCCACGCCGTAGGCGAGGTGGTCGAGGCGTTCGAGGGCCTCGAGGCCGGCGTCGAGACCGAGACCGTGGTGTCGGTGGCCGGACGGCTCATGCTGCGCCGCGACCAGGGTCGACTCGCCTTCGGGACGCTGCAGGACGCCACCGGACGCATCCAGCTGTTCGCCACCGCCGCGGCATCACCGGGGTTCGACCGGTTCACGGCTCTGTCCATCGGCGACTGGATCGGTGTGCGGGGCGCGGTCATGGCCACCCGGCGAGGCGAGCTGTCGGTAAGGGTCGACGACTGGACGCGGCTGGCCCGGGCCCGGCGATCGTTCCCCGACAAGTGGCACGGCCTCACCGACCCCGACACGCGCTACCGGCAGCGCTACGTGGACCTGTGGGTGAGCGACGAGGCCCGGGCCGCCTTCGTCCGCCGCTCGCGGATCGTGACCGCGTTGAGGCGGCGCCTCGACGAGCAGGGCTTCGTCGAAGTGGAGACACCCGTGCTACACCCCATCCCGGGCGGCGCCGCGGCCCGGCCCTTCGTCACCCGGCACGAGGCCCTGAGCGCCGACCTGTACCTGCGGGTCGCGCCCGAGCTGTACCTCAAGCGGCTGGTGGTGGGAGGCATGGAGCGGGTCTACGAGATCGCCCGGGTGTTCCGCAACGAGGGAATCTCGACCCGCCACAACCCAGAGTTCACGATGCTGGAGCTGTACCAGGCCTACGCCGACCACACCGACATCATGGAGCTCACCGAGCACCTCGTGGCCGGAGTGGCCCGGGACGTGTGCGGTTCGACCACCGTGGTCTACGACGGCCAGGACGTGGATCTGGCGCCCCCGTGGCGGCGGGCCACCATGGAGGAGGTCATAGCCGAGCACACCGGACTCGACGTGAGCCTCGACGCGGGCTCAGGCGAGTTGGAGGCCCTCTGCGACCGCTTGGGCATCGAGATCGAGGCCGGCTGGGGCCCGGGCAAGCTGCTGCTGGAGATCTACGAGAAGACGGCCGAGCCGAACCTGTGGGGGCCGGTGTTCGTGACCGATTACCCGGAGGAGGTGTCGCCGCTGTCGCGCCGGCACCGCAGCCGGCCCGGCTACGCCGAGCGCTTCGAGGCCATCGTGGCCGGCCGGGAGCTGTGCAACGCGTTCACCGAGCTGGTCGATCCCGCCGAGCAGAGATCCCGCTTCGAGGCCCAGGCCGAACTGCGGGCCGCGGGTGACGACGAGGCCATGGTGGTGGACGAGGACTACCTGCGGTCCCTGGAGTACGGGCTTCCCCCCACCGGCGGCCTCGGGATCGGCGTGGACCGCCTGGTGATGCTGCTCACCGACACCCAGGCCATCCGCGACGCGGTCCTGTTCCCGACCCTGCGCCCCGACCCCCAGAACTAGCCGGCTAGAGCGGGGGTCTCGGTCAGGCGGTCCGCGGCCAGGCGCAGCACCGAGGTCGCGGGGGTGTCCGGCAGGGCCGTGAGCGCGGCCTCTGCCCTTCCGGCCCAGATGCGGGCGGTGTCGCGGGCCTCGTCCACGCCGGTGGTGGACCGCACCAACTCGGCGGCTCGGTCGCGGGCTGCCGCGCCGATGGGCTGCCCCAGCAGCGAGCGCAACTCGTCACCGGTCACCGGATCGGCCAGAGCCCGTATCACCGGCAGCGTGTAGGTGCCCTCGGCCAGGTCGTTGCCGGCGGGCTTGCCCAGCTGCGACTCGGTGGCGACCAGGTCCAGGATGTCGTCGACGATCTGGAAGGCCATGCCGTAGGCGAACCCGAACTCGCCCAGGGCTCGGGTGACCGGCCGGGGCACCTCGCCCACCGTGGCTCCGATCCGGCACGAGATCGACAGCAGCGCCGCGGTCTTGCCCGAAATGGCCCGCTCGTAGCGCTGCTCGCTGCGCTCGGCGTCGTAGGCGTTCTCCAGTTCGATTATCTGGCCCTCGCACAACTGGGTGATTGCCTCGGCCAGCAGCATCGCCACCTCGGCGCCCAGTGAGGCTGCCAGGGCCGAGGCCCGACCGAGCAGGTAGTCACCGGCCAGGATGGCCCTCAGGTTGCCCCACTGGGCGTTGACGCTGGGCACCGAGCGGCGGGTGGTCGCGCCGTCCATCACGTCGTCGTGGTACAGCGAGCCGATGTGCACCAACTCCACCGAGGCACCCCCCTTCACGGCGGCCTGAGACGAGCTCTCCGGTGCGGGGTCGCACACCAGCGACGAGGCGAGGCAGAACCCGGGCCGCACCAACTTGCCGCCGACCGCGATCAGGTGGCGGGCGAGCTCCGTGACGAAGTCGTCGGCCGCGGCCGCGGCCGCGAGAAGCTCGTCCTCCACGCGCTGCAGGTCGTGCTCCAGGCACGGCAGCACGGCGAAGGGTGAGGTGTCGGCCACGCCGCGAGGGTAATGGGATGCCCACCGGGACGGTGGTCCGGGGGGTGTCCCATGTCACATCGCCGGCTCTGGCCACGACGCCACTCATGTCACACCGCCGGGTTACACTGGCCACAATGAGGCAGTCTGCTGGCCCGGTCCTCAGCCTGGAGGTGTGAGCGATGTTTGAGCGGTTCACCGACAGGGCCCGTCGAGTCGTGGTCCTGGCCCAGGAAGAGGCGCGCCTCCTCAACCACAACTACATCGGCACCGAGCACCTCCTTCTGGGCCTCATCCACGAGGGCGAAGGGGTGGCGGCCAAGGCGCTGGAGTCGCTGGGAATCAGCCTCGAGTCAGTGCGGGGCCAGGTGGAGGAGATCATCGGCCAGGGCGGGAACTCGCCCAGCGGCCACATCCCGTTCACGCCCAGGGCCAAGAAGGTCCTGGAGTTGAGCCTGCGCGAGGCGCTGCAGCTCGGCCACAACTACATCGGCACCGAGCACATCCTGCTGGGCCTGATCCGCGAGGGCGAGGGCGTCGCCGCGCAGGTGCTGGTCAAGCTGGGCGCGGACCTGGCCCGGGTGCGCGAGCAGGTGATCCAACTGCTGTCCGCGTACGGCGGGGTGTCGGGCTCGCCCCAGGGCGAGAAGGCCGGCACGGGCGCCAGCGGCGGTGGCGATTCGTCGTCGGGTTCCCACGTTCTCGACCAGTTCGGCCGCAACCTCACCCAGCTGGCCCGCGAGAAGGCGCTCGACCCGGTGATCGGCCGGGGCCGGGAGTCCGAGCGGGTCATGCAGATCCTGTCCCGGCGCACCAAGAACAACCCTGTGCTGGTGGGCGAGCCGGGCGTCGGCAAGACCGCCATCGTGGAGGGGCTGGCCCAGTCCATCGCGTCGGACGACGTGCCGGAGACGCTGCGCGACCGGCAGCTCTACACCCTCGACCTGGGTGCGCTAGTGGCCGGCAGCCGTTACCGGGGCGACTTCGAGGAGCGCCTCAAGAAGGTCCTCAAGGAGATCCAGAGCCGCGGCGACATCATCCTGTTCATCGACGAGATCCACACCCTCGTCGGCGCGGGCGCGGCCGAGGGGGCCATCGACGCCGCCTCGATCCTCAAGCCCATGCTGGCCCGGGGCGAGCTCCAGACGATCGGGGCCACCACCCTCGACGAGTACCGCAAGCACCTGGAGAAGGACGCCGCGCTGGAGCGCCGCTTCCAGAAGGTGGTCGTGGACGAGCCGACCGTGGCCCACACCATCGAGATCCTCAAGGGCCTGCGAGACCGCTACGAGTCGCACCACAGGGTCACGATCACCGATCAGGCGCTGGTGGCTGCGGCCAATCTCGCCGACCGGTACATCTCTGACCGCCATCTCCCCGACAAGGCCATCGACTTGATCGACGAGGCCGGCTCTCGCCTGCGGATGAAGCGCATGTCAACCCCGCCGGAGTTCAAGGAGCTCGAGGCCGAACTGGCCGAGGTGATCTCCCGCAAGAAGGACGCCGTCGAGGAGCAGCGCTTCGAGGACGCCGGCGAGCTGCGCGACAAGGAGAAGCAGCTCCTGTCCCGGCGCGAGACGCTCGAAGGCGAGGCCAAGGCCGCCGGCGTGGACCTGTTCGACGAGGTCGACGAGGAGGCCATCGCCGAAGTGCTGTCGCTGTGGACCGGGATCCCGGTCTACAAGCTCACCGAGGAGGAGACCAAGAAGCTGCTGCGCATGGAG
>VYCW01000085.1 GCA_009843735.1 Acidimicrobiaceae bacterium
ACCGGCGACCTCAACCTTGGCAAGGTTGCGCTCTACCAACTGAGCTACGTCCGCGAAGAGGGCCGATCCTACCGGCGAGGCCCGCCCGCGGCCACGCCGTCAGCGAGCCTCCGGGGGACGCAGGTCGATGGTGAGCCGCAACACGCCGTCCTCCATCGTGGCCTCCGCATCACCGATCATGGCGAAGTCCTGGAAGTCCTTCTGAGCCTGCTCCAGGAAGTGGCGCCGCTCGTCGCCCGCCACCGGCGGGAGGTTGCGGCGCTTCACCCCCTCCGCCCGCTCGCGGAAGCGCTCGATCATCGCGTCGGCGTCGAATCCCTCTGCCACGCCCGTCAATCTAGACCGAGCGTCCGCCGCAGTTGCATCCAGAACCTCGACCGGCGCTCGCCGCCAGCCCTCCCGGCCTCTGGAGACTCGTTCGCAGGGCCGCTGTCGGCGGGATCCGCCTTCTCGCTGGCCGGCTCGGCCTCGTCCTCCCAGACCGGCGGGAGTTCCGGCTGCTCCACCTCAAGCTCCTCCCAAGCGGTCGGTAGCACCGGCTCAGTAGGCCCAGAATCCTCTCCGACCGGCGGGGGCTCGGCCTCCTCCGGCGGGGGCTCGGCGTCGACCGGCTCGGTCTCTGGCTCGGCTTCATCCTCGTCCGCCGACTCAGCCGCCGCGGGTTCCTCCCACGCCGTCGGAAGCTCGGGCTCGGACGGCTGCGGGTCGTCGTCCGCTCCAGCCGCCACCACCGCGACGGCCTCTGCGTCCTGCATGGCGGCCGCAGCGTCGTCAACCACCTCCGCATCGTCAGCGGACCCCTCGCCGGCAGCAGCTTCGGCCAGGTCCGCCTCACCGTCGTACAGCTTCGCCGAACGGCGCCGAGCCAGACGCAGCCGGCGGCGCGGGCTGGTGTGCCACAGGAACAGCACCAGCATCACGGTCATGCCCGCCGCGATCGACCAGAGCGCGATCACCACCCCGTCGACGCGTTCGCTGCTCTCGCGGCCGACCAGGCGCCGCTGGGTGTCGGACTCAGGACTGATCTCGGTGTCGGACTGGGCCGTGCTGACAACCCCCAGCGAGCCGGACTGGTCCGGGTTCAGCACCAGCGGAGCCTCGCCGTCGGTGGTAGCCGACGCCGAGCCGACTGCCGCGACGAGCAGCGCCACCGCCAACACGGGCGCCGCAAGCCAGGCTCTGCCCAAACGCACGAATCCCGACGCTACCGGGAGGCGTCGCCGACGATTGCGGTGACGCGGTCGAGCGCCCCGATCACGTCGCCGACCACGTCGTCGGTGTGCTCTAGCCCGGCCGAGAACCGCACCGTGCCCTGGCCGATGCACGCCGCCTCCAACTCCTCGGGCAGCAGGCTCACATGGGTGGTCGAAGCCGGATGGGTGACGATGCTCTCGGGCCCGCCCAACGACGTGGCCAACCGCACCACCCGGACCTCCTCCACGAACGCTCGGCCGGCGTCGTAGCCGTCGGCCAGGTCGAAGGTGACCAGACCACCGGCCAGGTCCATCTGCTGGGCCGCCAGCTTGTGCTGGGGGTGGGACTCGAGGCCCGGATAGTGCACGGCCTCGACCATCGGATGGGCCTCCAGCGCCTCGGCCAGCGCGGTGGCGGTCTCGGTCTGCTGGCGGAGGCGCACGGCCAGGGTGCGGATGCCCCGCAGAGCGTTGAGTGCGTCGAACGGCGACGCCACCGCCCCGTGGAGCACGGCGTAGTTCCACAGCCACGCCAGCAGTTCCTCGCTGCCGGCCACCACTCCGATGGTGGCGTCGTTGTGGCCCGCGATCGCCTTGGTGGCCGAGTGGACCACCAGATCCACCCCATAGTCGGCGGGCCGCTGACCCAGCGGCGTGGCGAAGGTCGAGTCGACCACCGTCATCGGACCGGCGATGGCGCCCACCTCGGCCAGGTCGGCCACCGCCAGCTTCGGGTTGGCGGGCGTCTCGGCGATCACCAGCACCGTGCGACCGGGCAGCACGGCCTCGGCGAAGGCGCCGGGCTCGGTGCCGTCCACGAAGGTCACCCCGATACCGAAGCGGGGGCACGCCGTCTGCAGCAGCAGTTGCGTGCCCGCGTAGAGCTGGCGCTGGGCGACTATGTGGTCGCCGCTCGAGCACAGGCCGAGCACGATGGCGCTCAGCGCTCCCATGCCCGAGGCGAACGCCCGGGCCGACTCGGTGCCCTCCAGGTCGGCCACGGCGTCCTCGAAGGCCTTGACCGTGGGGTTGCCGTAGCGGGTGTAGAACCGGCTCGAGTGGGTGTTGACCGCCATGTCGTGGGCCTCGGACACGGTGTCGGCGGTGAACGTCGAGGTGGCCCACAGGATCGGGGCCAGCGCGTTCTGGTTGTCGTCCCGGCCGGCGCGGATCGCCCGGGTCTGCACATGCAGCCCGTCGCCCGAGCCGCCGGCGGCGTTCTCAGTCACCGGACACCTCCTCGAGGAAGCTGACGACAGGGTCATGCAGCAGTTCGTGCTCCAGCAGGAACCCGTCATGGCCCTCGTCGCTCTCCAGCATCACCCGCCGGCAGTCGCCGCCGCCCGCGACGATCCCGTCCAGCAGCTCCTGCTGCTCATGCGGCGGGTAGAGACGGTCGCTGGTGATCGACGCGGTCAGCACCGGCACCCCGATGCGGCCCAGGGCGGCGGCCGTCCCTCCCCGGCCCCGCCCGATGTCGTGCAGGTCCATCGACCGGTTGAGCACCACGTAGGTGTTGGCGTCGAAGCGGCGGACCAGCTTCTGGCCGTGATGGTCGAGGTAGGACTCCATCTGGAAGCGGCCCCACAGATCGAAGGCCCCGACCGGGTCGAACAGCTGCCGTCCGAAACGGCGCTCGAACGACTCGCCGGACCGGTAGGTCACCTGCGCGATCTGGCGGGCGGTGGCCAGGCCCATCCAGGGACCCTCCGGCTTGTCGTAATAGTCGCCGTCGTGCCAGCCGGGATCGGTGGCGATGGCCAGGCGCTCCACCGCGCTCCAGGCGATCTGCAGCGCGCTGGCCGACGCGCAGGTGGCCAGCGGCAGGATCGACCGCACCCGCCGCGGGTACATGACGGCCCACTCCAGGACCTGCATTCCCCCCATCGAGCCGCCGACCACGGCCAGCCAGCGGCGGATCCCGAGATGGTCGGCCAGCCGGGCCTGGAGGCGCACCATGTCGCGGATGGTCACCACCGGGAAACGCGGTCCGTAGCGCCGCCCGTCGGCCGGATCGAGGTCGGCCGGGCCGGTGGTCCCCTGGCAGCCGCCCAGCACGTTGCTGCACACCACGAAGTAGCGGTCGGTGTCGATCGCCCTGCCCGGCCCGATCAGCTCGTGCCACCAGCCGGGCGTGGGATGCGACGGGCCGCTCTCGCCGGCCGCATGCGAGTCGCCGGTGAGGGCGTGGCACACGAGCACGGCGTTGGATGCCTGCGGGTCGAGCTCGCCCCAGGTCTCGTAGGCGACCCGCACCTCACCGAGGCGCCCTCCCCACTCCAGCGCGAAGGGACGGGTGTCGGTGACGGTCACGAACTGGCGGTCGCCGGCGGGGTCGCCGACCTGCCAGGCGCCCGTGACGGGCAGCCCGGCCGGGTAGCGCCCCCCGGGGCCGGCCCGCCCGGCCGCGGGAGTCGGAGGCTCGATGCCGGAACCTGCGCTCAAACCCTCGCTCCTTGTGATCCGCTCCAGCCGCCCCCGCATGGAGGGCGGCCCTTGTGGGGACCGGACACTTCGGAGGCCGTGATGTCGGGGGTGCCCGAAGGACACTTGGTTGCGCCGGCCGGGCCGGCGCCACATCCCCGCCCGGAGGCGGGCTAGCACCTTGGGTGTCCGTTCCCAGGTTGCCGGGCCCGGCCCGAAGGCCGAACCGCTCGTGATGTCTTGACCGCTAGGTCGCCGACCAGTCTAGAACCCGATCGCGCTCACGCGGCGCGACACGCCGGGCCCGACAGGGCTCAGACAGCCTGCTCCCAGCCGAGGAGATCGCTCAGACGATCGTCGTTGGAGAACATCTCAACGATCGGCTCGTCCAGTTCGAGGCGCCTCTGGAGCCGCTTCACGTCCAGCTCCTCGTCCCACAGCGACAGGGTCACCACCACCCCGGACTCGCCCGCCCGAGCGGTGCGGCCGGCACGGTGCACGTAGGTCTTGTGGTCGGCGGGCGGGTCGAACTGCACCACGACGTCCACGTCATCGACGTGGATGCCCCGGGCGGCGACGTCGGTGGCCACCAGCACCGGAAGGTCGCCGGCGATGAACTGGCGCAGCGACTTCTCGCGGGCCACCTGGCGGAGATCACCGTGAATCGGCGCCGCCTTAACGTCCTCGCGCCGCAGGTCGCGGGCCAGGCGGTCGGCGGCCACCTTGGTGCGGGTGAACATCAGGGTGCGGCCCACCGAGCGGGCTATGGCCGCAGCCACCTTCACCTTGTCGAGCTTGTGGACGCCCACGAAGCGGTGCACCATCTCGGCCACCGTGATCTCGCGGGGCGCCACCGCGTGCATGGCCGGCTCGCTCTGGTAGCGCCGGATCAAGGAGTCGACCGCTCCGTCGAGGGTGGCCGAGAACAGCAGGGTCTGGTGACCGCTCTCGACGTTGCGCAGGATCCACTCGACCTGGGGCAGGAAGCCCATGTCGGCCATCCGGTCGGCCTCGTCCACCACCACCTGGCGCACCAAGCCGACACTGACCGTCTTCCGGTCGATGAGATCGATCATCCGGCCCGGCGTGGCCACCACCAGGTCGACGCCCTCCCGCAGCGCCTTGATCTGCTTGTCGATCGGGGCTCCGCCGTAGGCGGCCAGCACGCGGCGCTTCACCGCGGCCGCGGGCGCAGCCAACTCGTCGCAGATCTGATTGGCCAGCTCGCGTGTGGGCGCCAGCACCAGGCCGGCGGGCGAGCCGGGCTTGGCCCGGGGCAGCCGCTGCAGGACGGGCAGGCCGAAGGCGAGCGTCTTGCCCGAACCGGTCTTGGCCTTGCCGCACACGTCGCGGCCCGCCAGCGCGTCGGGGATAGTGAGCACCTGGATGGGGAACGGCACGGTTATCCCCCGCGCCGCCAGGGCCACCACGATCTCGTCGCAGAGTCCGAGGCTGGCGAAGGTCACCCCGCCGACGTCCGAGGGGTCGAAGCCATCCTGTCGAAGGGTGTCTACGTCGACAAGCTGATCAGAAAGGGTCATCCGGACCACAAGGCTACCCTGCGGTATCCCGAATCCCTTGAATGCCGCCGACCTCGGACCACCCACCCTGGAGCGCGTCCGGCGCGCCCCCAAGGTCGTGCTCCACGACCACCTCGACGGAGGCCTGCGGGCCTCGACGATCGTCGAGCTGGCCGCCGAGACCGGGTACCGCAGCCTGCCCTCCACCGACCCGGAGCAACTGGCCGCCTGGATGCGCCGCGGCGCCAACCGCAAGGATCTGACGCTGTACCTGGAGACGTTCGCCCACACCGTGGGCGTGATGCAGACCGCCGACTCGATCTCCCGGGTGGCCCGGGAATGCGCTGAGGACCTGGCCTCCGACGGGGTGGTCTACGCCGAGGTCCGCTTCGCCCCCGAACTTCACACCGAACGAGGGCTCACCCTCGACGACGCCATCGAAGCAGTCCTTGAGGGCTTCACGCAGGGCAGCGACGGCACGCCGCTCACCATCCGGGCCATCTGCACCGCCCTGCGCCACCTTCACCGATCGGCCGAGGTGGCCGAGGCCGCGGTCCGCTGGAGGGACCGGGGCGTGGTGGCCTTCGACATTGCCGGGCCCGAGGACGGCTTCCCTCCCGACGACCACCTGGAGGCGTTCCAGTACTGCCAGCGGGAGAACTTCCACATCACCATCCATGCGGGCGAGGCGTACGGTCCCCGGTCGATCTGGAAGGCACTGCAGTTCTGCGGCGCCGAGCGTCTCGGGCACGGCATACGCATCGTCGAGGACATCGTCACCAGCGACGACGGGGACCGGACCCTGGGCCGGCTGGCCCACTACATCAGGGACCGCCGCATCCCGCTGGAGATCTGCCCCACCTCCAACGTCAACACCGGCGTGTTCGCATCGGTGGCCGACCACCCGATCGACGCGCTGGTGCAGATGCGGTTCCGGGTGACGGTCAACACCGACAACCGGTTGATGTCGAACGTGTCGATGACCTCGGAGATGGCCGCCCTGGCCGACACCTTCGGCTACGACTGGGCCCGGCTGCGGTGGCTGACGGTCAACGCCATGAAGTCCAGCTTCCTGCCGTTCAGGGAGCGGCTCCAGATAATCGAAGGCGTGATCAAGCCCCAGTACGCGCCGCTCGAGGCGGCCCAGAGCGAGCCGCCGGTCTGAAGTCTCCGGGACGCTCAAGGAAATGGAAATAGCGACCCGACAACCGGCGATTGTTCGGCCGTGACATTGTTACGCTGCCCACCCGATTACCCGGAGTACGAGCCGGACCGCGCACCTCCCCACTCCCGACAGGAGACTGAACGATGACCAGACCTCGTTGTCGCGTCGCCGTGGTAGCCGCCATAGCGGTGGCCGCCTCAATCTTCGCCTATGCGCCGAGTGCGGCCGCCCAGGCGGCAGCACAGGACGCCGGCGGACATCAGGTCTCCATCGATGCGCTGGACAACTACGGGTACCACGCGGGAGTGGAGATGTTCGCGGGCACCGGCTGTGCCGACAGCGACGAACTCTGCCCGGAAGAGCCGGTACTTCGCTGGGAGATAGCGGTATGGCTGGTAAGGATCATCGACCGGGCCAATCCGGCCGCGATCCGGTCGTCGCGCTACGACGACGTCGAAGCCCGCGCCTGGTGGGCCCCGCACGCGGAGCGGCTGGCTGAAATCGGAATCGACCTGTCATGCGGGCCTGACCAGTTGTGTCCTAACGAAGCCATGGATCGGGGCCAGATGGCCGAATTCCTGGTCCGTATCCTCGACCTGCCCCGGGCCGGGACGGCTGCGTTCGTCGATGTGAGCGCCGACCACCCGTACGTCGACGACATCGACCGGCTCGCCGGGGCGAGGATCACAGGGGGATGCGGGACGAACCCGGCCCGCTACTGCCCCGACCAGCACGTCACCCGGGGCCAGATGATCACGTTCCTGGCCCGGGCGCTGGCCATCGTCGACCTGGCCCCACCCGTCGCAGCACAGGATCCGACGCCGCTGCCGGTCGATCCCGAGGTCGTGATCGGCACCCTCGACAACGGCCTCACCTACTACCTGCGCCACAACGACGACCCGGGCAAGAACCTCGCCGTGCGTCTGCTGGTCAACGTCGGATCGGTCGACGAGACCGACGAGGAGGCCGGTATCGGGCACTTCGTCGAGCACATGCTCTTCAACGGCACCGCCGACTTCCCGGGCCTGTCCCTCGGAGTGGCTCTGCGGGAGATCGGTGTGGAGCTCGGACCCGACGTCAACGCCTCGGTGGGCCACGACCGGACCGTCTACCAGGTGGAGGTGCGCCTCGACGAACCCCACAAGGCGCCGCTGGTGTTCCACGCCCTGTCGCAGATGGCGAGCGCGGCCACCTTCACCGACGAAGCGGTCGAATCTGAGCGGGGCGTCGTCCTCGACGAATACCGGTTGAGCGTCGAGAGCGTCAACGGCTCCATAGGCAGGGAGTTCGACCGGATCTACACCCAGGGCACCCCCTATGAGGGACGTGACCCGATCGGCACCGTCGAAACCGTGAACGCGATGACAGCCGAGGACCTGCGAGCCTTCTACGAGAAGTGGTACGTGCCCGGCAACATGGCGGTCGTGGCCGTGGGCGACATGGCCGTCGATGACCTCGAGGCTCTGGTGGAGGAGCACTTCGGGGCGCTGGCGCCGGGTGAACCGCGCCAGCCGCCCAGCGTGTACATACCTCCCGCCGGGTCCGCGAGCCATGTGGTGACCGACCCGAGATACGGGGTCAGCTTCATCTCGCTGGACATTCCCATCGACCCCCACGACCGCAGCACCGTCGGCGGGGACCGGCTCACGACCATGGAGAGCCTGATCGAGGTGATGGTCGAGAACCGCCTCAACGACGCTTACGACCGGGGCGAGCTGAGCCAGGTGGACCCGCCGAGCTTCTTCAGCTTCATCTACAACCGGGGGCTCAGGTACTACGGCACGAACTGGCAGGGCGACAATCTCGACGCCGCCTCCGCCGACTACCTCTCGGTGCTGCTTACCGCTCAGGAGCACGGTTTCACCGACGGCGACCGGGGCCGGGCCATCAGGCAGATCGTGTCCTCGCTGCAGCTCCGCCTCGACAGCGCACCGACCATCCAGGACAGCCAGTGGGTCGGCCGCTACCAAGACCACTTCCTCTACGGAGCCGACATCGACTCCGTGGCGGGATCGGTGATCCGGACCGCCACGCTGCTGACGGAGATCACGACCGAGGAGCTGACCGAGCACTTCCGGTGGCAGATGGAGCGGGGCGGGTTGCTGGCCATCGCGGTCGGCCCCGACCCGTCGAGCGTGCCGACGGTTGCCGAGCTCGACGCCGCCCTAGCTTCGGCAGCTCCCGGGCCGCCGCCCGAGGAAGCGGCCGCCATAGACCAGTTGATGGACCTTCCCGAGCCCGCGGACCCGACATCGGAGGGATCCTTCGACCTGTTCGAGGGCCGATACGAGGGATACGAGTGGGAGTTCGCCAACGGGGTCCGGGTCATGTTCACGCCCTCCGACATCGCTGAGGGCACCGTCAGCCTGCAAGCCCAGTCACTCGGGGGCTGGTCGGTGCTGGAGCCCGGCGACCGGGCCCTTTCGGCCATCGCCACCGACGCAGTGCAGGGCAGCGGCCTGGGCGACGTGTCGAGACTGGAGCTGAACCGGTTCCTCGAGGATCGCAACGTGTCACTCGGCGCATTCATCGGCGAGACGGTCGAGGGGTTCAGCGGGGCCGCCGGCGTCGACGATGTGGAGACCATGTTCCAGCTCCTACACCTGCTGGTGACCGAGCCACGGATTGACGACCAGTCCTACGCGGACGCCATCCACACTGCCGAGACGAGGCTGGAGCGGGCGGAGCGCGACCCCCGCTGGCAGGCGGCCATCGCCTACCTCGAGGCCCGCTACGGAACCACCTGGCACCGGGCCGTCGCCAGCCGCGAGGAGATCGACTCGCTCACCCCGGAGCGGCTGCTCGCCATGTACAGGAGCCGTCTCGGCTCGGTCGACGACTTGGTGGTGGCCGTCGTCGGCGACATCGACGCATCGGTCATCGAGCGTCTGGCCCGGCACTACATCGGCACGCTTCCCGCCGGCGAGGCCGACACCTACGTCGATCACCGGCGACCCTTCCCCGCCGGGCTGGTGCAGCGGCAAGTCGAGGTCGGTGAGGGCGAGAGCGCGGTGCTGGAGATCTATCACGAGACCGACTTGGAGGTGACCCCGCTGCGAGCGGTGGCCGCCGACGTGCTCACGACCGCGCTGGCTGAGCGTCTGTTCCTGGTGATTCGCGAGGAGTTGGGAGCCTCATACGGTGCGGGGGCCGTGATCGATGGCAACACGGCTCCCAGCCAGTTCTTCGACTCGGTGGTCTACGCCTCGCTCGATCCGACCCGGTTCGACGAGATCTACGCCACCATGCAGGACATCCTCGCCGATGTGGCCGCCAACGGGCTGACGCCAGCGGAGTTCGAGCAGGCCGTCGCCATCAGGACGACCGACTACGCCCGAACGCGCAACGTACACCTCCTCAGCGCGCTGCTGGCCAGACCCCACGTTGGTGACGAGAACGTGCTCACCCAGAAGCGCCGCACCGAGGAACTGGGCCGCCTGACTCCCGAGGATGTGCAGGCCCTGGCGGCCGCGCTCTACGGTGATGGCGGGCGTATCGAGATCTTGAGAAGGCCGTGACAGAAGTCCATGTCGTCGACAACGCGCTGGTGGCCGAGAGGGTCACGCGCCTGCGCTACTCGTCCACCCCCAATCACGAGTTCAGGCGGCTGCTGAGCGACCTCAGCTCAGTCCTCGTGTACGAGGCGATGCGGCGGGCGCCACTGGTGCCCGTCGACATCACCACGCCCATGGGACCGGCCACCGGGATGCGCTTCGAACGTCTCCCGGTGGTGGTGCCCGTGCTGCGGGCCGGCCTGGGGATGCTCGACGCCGCGCTGGACCTGCTCGGTGACGTGCAGGTGGCCTTCGTGGGGCTCAGGCGCAACGAGAGCACGCTGGAGGCCCGCGAGTATGCGAGCACGCTGCCAGAGGACCTCGACGGCCGCGACGCGCTGATCCTGGATCCGATGCTGGCCACCGGAGGGTCGTTCGTGCACGCCTGCGAGCTGCTGCGGGACGCCGGGGCCGGCCGGGTCACCGCGGTGTGCGTGCTGGCCGCCCCCGAGGGGATCGAGCGGGTGCGGGACGCCGGGGTGGCCGACGCCATCTGCGTGGCCGCCGTAGACGAGTCGCTCGACTCCAACGGGTTCATCCTGCCGGGCCTCGGCGACGCCGGGGACCGCCAGTTCGGCCCGCCGTGAGCCGGCGCCGCGCCGGGTCGGCCGCCGCCGGGCCGGTGCTGCCGGCAACCTGATCCCGGGGCGTGCCTGTGAACGGTCCGATCGCGGTGGTCCCCGACTCCCGGCCCGTGATGCACCAGGCGTTCGCGGGCGCGGTCCGCGATGCGGGCGGCGGGGTGGCGGCATCCGCGGCTGACCTGGCCGAGGCCCGAGCCATTGTGTGGGCCGACCCGTACGTCCCCCATCGCTACCCGGAGGTGGTCGCTTCGGTTCCGGCGGTCGAGTGGGTGCAGCTCCCCTACGCGGGGATCGAGCCGTTCCTCGACTATCTCGACCCCCGCCTGGTGTGGACCTGTGCCAAGGGCGTGTACGCCGACCCGGTGGCCGAATGGGTCATGGCCGCGCTGCTGATGGGCCTGCGGGACTTCCACCTGTTCGCCTCGGCCGACTCGTGGTGCGCCGAGTCGGGGCGCAACCTGCTGGGAGCTCGCATCACCGTGCTCGGCGCTGGCGGCATCACCCGCGCGCTGCTGCGGCTGCTGGAGCCGTGGGGCTGCCAGGTGACCGTGGTGCGGCGCACTGCGGAGCCGGTGCAGGGCGCGGCCCGGACGTTCTCGCTGGCCGACGTGCATCAGGCCGTGGCCGGTGCGGACGCGGTCGTGTTGGCCCTGGCTCTCACCGACGAGACCCGGCATGTGGTGGACGCCGCCCTGCTGAAGGCCATGGGACCGCAGTGCTGGCTGGTGAACGTCGCCCGCGGCGGCCACGTGGACCACGGCGCGCTGGGTGCGGCCCTGCGGTCGGGGGTGATCGCCGGTGCGGTGCTGGACGTGACCGACCCCGAGCCGCTGCCCGACAGCTCCGAGCTGTGGGGATTGCAGAACTGTGTGATCACGCCCCACATCGGCAACACCCGGGAGATGGGCCTGCCGCTGATCACCAACCGGGTGCGGGAAAACGTGCGGCGCTGGCTGGCCGGCGAGGACCTGCTGGGCCTAGTCGACGTAGCCCTCGGCTACTGACACCCGCCTCGACGGCTGGCTTCCAATTGAGTACTTGACACGGCTCTCTTGTTGATGCAAACTAGTTTGCAATACAAACTATCTGCGGGAGGCGGAGCTAATGGGAACATTCGATGAGGGCGCAGATGCCCTGACGACCGAGGGGAGCTGGCAGGCGATACATGCCACCATGGACGACGCCCGAAGCTCCCTGTACCTCGCCGGCAGCGCGACGATCCTGCTGCTCTGGGGCGTGATCATCTCGGTGGGGTTCCTGACCCAGTACAGCATCCTCACGCTGGCACCCGACTTCGCCGAGCAGCGGCCGTGGTTCACGGGCCCCCTGTGGGGCGGCATCGGGATGACCGGAGGAGTCTGCAGCGGCATCATCGGACACCGCGCCGGCCAGCGGCTTGCTGCCGGTGACGCGGCCCGCCGGGCCGGGCTGCGGGTGTTCTTCTTCTGGACCTCATTCGTTGTGGGGGGATTCCTCATCCTGATGGTCGCCGGGCTGTTGAACGCGGACAGGGTGGACGACGCGACGCGCGCCTGGATCGCGATGGTGGCCCTGGCGTACGTCCTGTTCGGAATCATCACCCGGGTGGTGATCGCTCTGACGGGCCTCGGCTTCGCCGTCGCATTCTTCGTCCCCCACTACCTGCTCGGCGATGCCGCCCTGGCCGTGACCGGAGTGTTGACCCTGGTGACGTTCGGCCTCGGCTTCGCATGGATCCGCAGGACCGGCGAGTGGTGAGCAGCCCGTGAACGGCGAGGTCTCCCCCACCGGGATCCCGGTCGTACTCGACGAGACCATCCATCAGCCGACCCGGCTTCGGATTATGACGCTGCTGGTCTCGGTGCCGGAGCCAGACCGGTTGGCCTACGGGTTCATCCAGCAGACCCTGGGCCTGACCGGCGGGAATCAGACCGTCCACCTGCGCAAGCTCGAGGCGGCTGGCTTCCTGGCCATCACGAAGGAGTTCGAAGGCTCCAAGCCCAGAACATGGTTGCAGGCGACCCGAGCCGGGCGGAAGGCCTACGCCGAGTACCTCGCAGACCTCGAGAAGGCACTCGGGTTACGTGTCCACCGGACGGCTCAAGACGACGGGCAAGCAGGCAGAAAGTGACCGGCCGCGACTTGGCAAGTCTGCCCCGCATCGACATCGTGTCGGTGGGGCGGGTGACGCGGGTTCCTGATTGGCCCGGCGATGGATTCGGCGAGACGTTCGACGTGTGCAGCTTCGTGATCCATCACCCCGGCGGCCCGATTGTTGTCGACGCCGGGATCGGAAGCGGCAATGCGCTCATCGACGAGCTCTACGCCCCCCAGACGGTCGACATCGGAGATGCGCTGGCCGCATGTGGCGTGACCCTAGAGGACATTCAAGCGCTCGTCCTCACCCACCTCCACTTCGACCATTGCGGCCAGGCATGCCGGATCAGCGCCCCGACCTTCGTGCAGCGAGCCGAGCTGAAGGCGGCCCGTGCGCCGAACTACACGGTGCCGGAGTGGATCCCTGACGGCGATGTTCGGCCGGTTGATGGCGACCAGGTGATAGCAACCGGCGTCAAGGCCATCGCCACGCCCGGGCATACGCCGGGTCACCAGTCCGTCGTGGTCGAAGCAGAGAACGGCCGGGCCGTGATCGTCGGGCAGGCGTGCTACCGGGCTCAGGACTTTGCCGCACCCGAACCGGTGCCGGACTGCGACGAGGACGGGGTTGACCTCGCACAGTCGTCGATCGAGCGGCTTCGAGCCCTAGCGCCGGCGAAGTTCTATTTCAGCCACGACGACCAGATTCTTCTGATTGAGTAACATTTAAATTTACTGTCTTGTTGGTAAATGGCCGATGAATGTCACACCCCTCTGGCAGGATGTGTCCATGGTGATGCAGACGGCACGACGGGTGCGGGAAGGGCTGGCGGAACTGGTCCGGCTGGTGAACGATCCGACGACTTCGACTTCGGATTTGCGGGCGGTACTTGCGGAGTGCAAGGCGTTCGGGGGCCAGTTGGCGGTGTTGCAGGCGGACGCTGCTGGGGGCTTGGCCGTGCGGGAGAGCCATGGAGATGGCGGCGTGGGGGTGTTGGCGAAGGCTGCGGGGTTGTCGAAGCGGGACGCAGCCAGCCAGGTCAACACGGCAGAGAAGTTGGCGTCGTTGCCTTCAGTGCGCGACGCGGTCGAGAACGGCAAGATCTCGGTGGCTAATGCCAGGGTACTGGCCGGCACGTGTGACAAGGCCGACGCCGAGCAGATCGAACAGGACGCCGACTTGTTGGCTCAGGCGGCGGTGCTGTCCCCTGAGCAGTTCTCGCGCGAGGCCAGCCGGTGGGCGGCACGACGCCAAGCCGACGATGGCGAGAAGCGGTATCGGCGCCAGCGGGCCCGGCGCAGGCTGAGCTTCTGGGACGGCGATGACGGGATGGTGCATCTGAGGGGCGAACTGGACCCGGTGACCGGCGCCAAGGTACTCAAGCGGTTCCTGGAGGAGTCCGAGCGGCTGCGCCGTCTGGACCTGCACAGCCCCGGCGGGGAGAAGCGCAACGGCAACCAGCGCATGGCTGACGCGTTCGACACGCTCACTTCCCACGGCAGCATCTACACCAAGATGGCCGGCGCTACGGCCGATGATGGCCGCGGGGCCGGCTCTGGGACTGACGCGACTAGCGACAGCAGTGGCAAGTGCCGCTGTGGTGCCCGGCCGTCGGCGGACATCACCATCGTGCAGCATCTCAGCGCCGATGGCACTGCCGCCTTCGCTGAGGTTGCCGGGGGCGGGGTGATCCCCCAGAGCGTGCTGGAGGAGCACTTCTGCAACGCCCGCGTCAAGGGGGTGGTGTTCAGCTCAGAAGGGCTGCCGCTATGGCACGGCCACACCAAGCGGGTGGCCACCAAGGCCCAGATGAACGCGCTTCGGGCCCGATATGGAGCATGCGGGGGCTGTGGCGCCGACATGTGGATCTGTGATGGCCATCACGTAGAGCCGGTGTCACAAGGCGGGCCCACCAACATCGACAACATGATGCTGTTGTGTTGGTGGTGTCACCAGAAGGTCCATCACCACGGTTGGCGGGAGGTGCCCGACGGGCGAGGCCTCTACACCATCGCACCACCCGAACGGATCCGCCACGGACCCGCCCGCGCCCCGGACCCGCCACCTGCGCACGGACCACCGTCGCGGCATGGTCCCGGAGGGGCGGGACATGGGAGGACGGAGCAGGCCGAGCCACGTGGGTCCAGCTCCATGGTGCCGAACCCGCCATCGCTTCTCCAGACCGAGCCGCTATTCACTGTTGTGTAGCCGGCGACCCAGCCTTACGCCACCAACTGGAGCTAGCCACTGTTCAACATCGTCTAGTTGGCGGCCCCGCTCAAGGCTCGGCCGTCAACCCGCTGGGTCGGCTGTTGCTCTAGGCGCTGTCTTCTCTTCCGCTGAGGTATTGGACTCCCAGCCAGGAGCCGATCATGCCGCCGGCGGTGGAGAGGGCGAGGTCGCCTACGGTGTCGTCGTAGGTGAGGGCGAGGCCGCCGCCGGCTCCGGTCTCGGCCACGATCCACTCCGCGATCTCCCAGCCGACGATGGCCAGCGCGCCGATGCCTACTCCCAGTAGCCACACATCGAACTTCGACATGGCGCCCGAGTCAGGACTCCGGCGGAAGCGCCAGGCGTGGAACGCAGCCACCAGCAGCACCCAGTTGAAGGTGTGCATCACATCGTCGGTGGCGTCGTAGGCGTCGTAGAGGCCGACCAGGTTGCCCAGCGTGTCGATCAGGAACGGCGCCACCAGCAGCACGTCCGCGGTGGCCGGATAGGGCCGGAAGCGTCGCCGCCACGCCAGGGGCACCAGCACGGCCGACAGCATGAACACCGGGAACCGGAACGCCATGCCCTTGCCCTCGAGCTGGTCCAGCGGCACCGTCAGCGCCACCACGAACGCCAGCGCCAGCGCGACCTTGATGCCGATGGCCGCCGGGACCGCTCCCCGGCGAGCGTCCAGGCGTTCCACTCCAGCAGTCATCGCCGGCAACTCTAGGGAGTCGACCGAGCGAGACTCGCGCCCCGGGTCAGGCCAGCAGGCTGCGGAGTTCGGCCAGGCGGGGGGCAACCACTTCGGCGATGATGCTGGACCTGTCAGCCGGCGGGGCCAGGGCGGCCTCGCCCCATAGTGCCCGCCCGGCCATGAAGCCCGAGCAGCCCGCCGACACGGCCGCCATTAGCTGGTCGCGGTAGGACTCGTAGGAACCGCCGCCCGACAGCAGGGTCCAAGGCATGTGGCACCGCTCGCTGATCTCGGCGCACGCCCCGGCCCAGACGGCCCCGTCGGGCTCGTGGGCCGGATCCACCGGGAACGGCAGCTTGAGCAGATGGGGGTCCATGGCCGCGAACCGCTCCACCGTCTTGACCACCAGCCGGCGGCGGGCTGAGGGGTCGTCCAGGCCGTAGAACAGCGGCTCCAGCACAAGCGGGATGCCGACACGGCGACACTCGGCCAGGATCGCGGCGACCGCCTCCTCCTGGGCCGCGGCGTGGCCGGGGCGGTCGGGCCGGTAGAACGCCAGCAACTTGGCCGCGGCCGCTCCCGACGCGGCGGCTGCGGCCACCGACCAGCCCTCAAGCAGCTCAACCGCCCCGGCCTCCGGGTCGGACGCGTAGCCCTGGGCCTCCAGCGCGGCAGTGAAGCCCACCCCGTCGGGCAGGGTGCCGTCGAGCAGCTGCGGTATCGAGTACTCGGGCTCCAGCATCACGCCGGTGGCCCCAGCCGCCAGCGCGCCGACCAGCTCGCGCTTCAGATCGGTGATGTCCTCGGTGCTGACCGAGTCCGGATCCTCCGGGGCCAGCACCGCCCGCAGGGAGTCCCGATGGTCGATGGCGAGCACCCCGAAGCGCCCGCCATCGGATATGCCGTCCAGGCTCACTCCCGGACCCCCGACCCGTCCGGAGTCACCACGGGCAGGCCCCACTCCCCTGCCGTCCAGTCGGCCTCGATCCAGGTGTGCTCGGCCATGAAGCACGGCGGGGTGCGGCGCTCGCCGTCCTGGAGCTCGCCGGCCAGGTAGTTCAGGAAGTACATGTTGGATCCCGGGCACGCCACCGACGTGTGGTACCCCTTCGGCACCAGCGCCACGTCGCCGTCGGTCACCACCATGGCATCGTCGTAGTCCTCGTCGTCTCGCCAGTTGCGATGGATGGCGTAGCCCTCCGGTCGGTCAAGGCGGAAGTAGTACACCTCCTCCAGGTAGGGGGAGCCGTCGCGGCCGTCGTGACAGTGCGGAGGCCAGCCCGACCAGGTGCCCCGGGGCACGTACACCTCGTAGAGGATCAGCCGCTCCGCGGGCAGCGGATGGGCCAGCGAGTGGACCACCTGCCGGTAGGCCTGGCCACCGCCCCGGATCTCGATGCGCATCTCCGACGGCTCCAGGACCCGGACCGGGTAGCGGCCCTCGGCGGGGGCCGAGCCGACCGATGCCCGCAGCCCCGCTTCCGACTCGATCCGGTACGGCGTCCCCGGCGGCAGGTACACGATCCGGGCCATCTCGGTGAACACGGAGTCCCGGGACAGCTCGACCGCCATGTCACCGTCCCCGACGATCACCCGGCCCTGGCCGGCCAGGGGCACGACGGCCGTCTCCCGTTCGGCTTGCACGCCCGACCACGGCGCGTCCCCGGTCACCTCGACCACCCCGAACTCCACATTCGCCCAGCCCGCCGACTCCGGCGTGACATGCAGGATGCGGCCCGGGCCCTCGGCCGGACGGATCAGCGACGAACTGGTCATGGCACGGCCTCCATTGTCCAGCATCGTCCGGCCGCCGGAATCTCGGTCGAGAAATGTGTCGCACACGCCCAGAAACCGCACCGAGATTCTCGGGGTCGGTCTATCTGAGCTGCGGCGGCACAGGCCAGGCGCGGCGATCGCACCGATGCCGTCATGTGGCAACCAGTTCGCCGGTAGAACGCTCGTGGCGGAAGCGGGCCAGCAGCTCCGGGATGCCGGGCGGCTCGTAGCCGAGGACCTCGCGGGTGCGTCTCACCGTGAGGCTGGTGTCGTAGGGGATCGGGAACTCCCCCACCGCTCCCTCCGCGCCGGTGTCGGGCGGCGTCGAGCTCAACAGCGACGCGTCGAGGTCGAAAACCTCGCAGGCCAGGCGGGCCAGCTCCATGCGGCCCACCGACCCGGCTCCGCAGCAGTGGAAGACCCCGGCAGCCGATGCGTCGGCCGCGATCCGCCACATCACCTCGGCGCACTCGCTGGCCAGCGACGGGCTGGCCACCATGTTGATGTTGCCGGCCTCCCACACCCCGAACGGATCGCCGGCCTCCAGCGCCTCGATGATCGAGGTGACGAAGTAGCCGAAGCCGCCGTCCTGCACCCGGGGCGTCGAGTCCCGCATCCAATGCATGCCGCTGACCGCCGACACCCGGGCCACCGCGGCCCGCTCGGCGCTCAGCACCGCGGTCTGCTCGCTGGCCATCTTGAGCACCCCGTACAGGTTCACCGGGTTGGGCGGGGTGTCCTCGTCGGCCCCGGACTGGGTGCCGTCGAACACCCAGTCGGTCGACACCAGGATCAGCTTGGCCTCGACGCGGTCAGCGGCCCGGGCCAGGCTCTCGGTGGTGCCGACGAAGCTGCGCCAGGCCAGATCCCGGTCGGCGTACATGGCGGCGAAGTCGTTGAGGATCATCGAGTGCACGATCACGTCGGGATCGAAGCCGTCCACGCTGGCCTGAACGGCGCCGTCGTCGAGAAGGTCCAGTCGCTCGGTGGTGAAGCCGGCGGTGTCATCGGGAACGAACCGGTGGACCGGGCAGTGCACGGTGGCGCCGTGGCGGTCGGCGAAGACCTTGACGATGTTCGACCCGACGAAGCCGGTCCCCCCGGTCACATAGGCGCGCACAGCCCCGCCCTCACTCAGCCGATCTCGGCGACCGGAACGGGGCGGCCCTCGCGGACCGAGGCCCATGCAGCCAGACCCATCACCAGCGGTGCCCGCCCGTCGGCCAGTGTGACCGGCGACGGCGCGCCGTTCACCGTGTCGACGAAGGCGTCCCACTCGGCCTCATACGACGGGATGTAGCGGTCCAGGAAGAAGTACGGCAGCGGCCGGCCGTGCGATCCGTCGGCGTTCCAGTAGCTCGCCGTGGCCGAGGTCGGGTTGTCCGAGCACGCCATCCCGGCCGAGCCGAACGCCTCCAGCCTCTGGTCGTAGCCGTACACCGCCCGGCGGCTGTTGTCGATGGTGGTGATCGCCCCGTTGGCGTGGGTCACGACCACCACTGCCGTGTCGAGGTCGCCGGCCTCGCCGATGGCCGGTTCGACTCTCACCGCCCCGGTGGCGTACACCTCGACCGCCTCGCTGCCGGTGACGAAGCGGGCCATGTCGAAGTCGTGGATGGTCATGTCGCAGAAGATCCCGCCCGACACCTCGATGTAGGAGATGGGCGGCGGGTCGGGGTCGCGGCTGGAGATGCGCACCAGGTGCACGTCGCCGACATCACCGGCGGCCACCCGGTCCCGCACATGGCGGTGGGCCGCGTCGAACCTCCGGTTGAACCCGATCTGCACCGCGATCCCGGCCTCAGTGGCCGCCGCGATGCCCCTGTCCACTTCGGCCAGGTCGAGCGACAGCGGCTTCTCGACGAAGGCCGGCTTGCCGGCGGCGGCAGCCTCCACCAGCAGGTCGATGTGGGTGTCGGTGGAGCTGCAGATGGCCACCGCGTCCACGTCGTCGGAGGAGATCAGCTCGGCCGCGCTGGCCGCATGCCGGGCGCCGAATGCCGCGGCGACGGGTGCCGCGGCCTCGTCGAACACGTCGTAGACGGCGGCCAGGGTCGTGCCCTGGACCCGGCGGGAGAGCAGTTCGGCGTGCATGGAGCCGATGCGGCCGCAGCCCAGCAGCCCGATACGGACCGGATCGCTCATTCGCCGGCCGGTTGCGGCACTAGGCGCGACACCACCCGGCCGTTGCGCACCGCCACGTCGTAGAG
Organism: Acidimicrobiaceae bacterium; assembly: GCA_009843735.1. Lineage (GTDB taxonomy): Bacteria > Actinomycetota > Acidimicrobiia > Acidimicrobiales > Aldehydirespiratoraceae > Aldehydirespirator. The sequence continues at coordinate 19,412 of VYCW01000085.1, forward strand.
GGTGATCGGCTCGGTGGCCGGAAGGCGCAGCGCCTCCCCGGTGCACAGGTCGAAGCAGCCATTGTGCTTGGGGCACTCGATCAGGCCGTCGAGCACGACGCCGTCGGCGAGGTGGGCCTGGCCGTGGGTGCAGAGCCCGTCGCTGAGCACGAACTCGCCGCCCGCGTCGGCGTCCCCGAGGTCGTCCGGATCGAGCCGGTACAGGGCATAGGTGCCGTAGCCGTGGTCGATGCGCCGGGCCGAGTTGGGGCTGAGGCCCTCAGCCGGACCGAGGTCGACCAGCCCGTCGTGCACCTCCCCCGCCCAGGCGGTTACTCCGGTGTTCACGAACGACCGCTGCGCGCCGGCGACATCGGGTATCTCCGGTCGCGGGTCGTCGTAGGACGGATCCTGCCACTGGCGGCGCAGCGTGGTGAAGATCCGGCGGTAGGCGCTGATCGAGGACCGGTCGGCCGGGGCCAGGTACTCCTTGATCTCCTCGTGGAGGGCGGGCAGCGCGTAGTAGGGCACGGTCGGGAAGATGTGGTGCTCGACGTGGTAGTTCATGTTGGAGTACAGGAACCGCAGGAACGGGTTCATGTACACCGTGCGGGAGTTGTAGCGATGGTCGAGCACGTCCTCTCGCAGGCCCGCATGCTGCATCGCCCCGAAGAACACCATGAGCCACGCCCCGTAGAAGGTGGGCAGCCCGATGTACAGCGCGGGAACGATCGAGCCGATGGCCACGCACCACACTCCGGTGCCGGCCAGCACAGCGATGTAGGCCCGCGACTCCCACTTCAGCTTGGGCAGCTCGTCGGTGGGGATGAAGTCCCGAGCGTCGTCGTCGATGCGGCCCGCAGCGTGCTTGAGGGTGCGCCACACCGCCTTGGGCAGGATCGCCACCGGCAGGTACACGCCCAGCACGGTGCGCAGCGAACCCGGGCGGGGGAACATGATCTCGGGGTCGCGCCCCACCACGATGGTGTCGGTGTGGTGGCGCACGTGCGACCAGCGCCACAGTGTGGGCTGGCGCAGCAGCATGAACGACGCGATGTAGTAGACGACGTCGTTCAGCCACTTGGTGCGGAACGCGGTGCCGTGGCCGCACTCGTGCCAGCGGGAGTCGCCCGCGCCGCCGTATAGGGCGCCGTAGGCCATGAACGCCGGCACCGCCCACCAGGAGCCGAGCGCCTGGAAGGCCAGGTAGCCGAACACGGCCAGAAGGCCGAGCCACATGATGGTGTCGCGGGCGGCCCGGGCGTTGGTGCGGACCTGCAGGGCCCGCAGCCGCTCGGGATCGATGGGCGGTCGGAACCACTCCGCCTCCACCAGGCCCCGCTCGATCGCCAGCCGGGAGTCCGCGCCGGTGAGGCCGTAGTCCCGCATGACCGCGGTCACGGCTGCATCCCGGAATCTGCCGGCCACTGGCCGAGCTCGGGGCCGGGGTAGACGGAGTCGCCTGCGCCCATGACGGTCTGGTCCCACTCGACCACCGCGCCGGTCATCATCCCCGAGTCCGCCGTGGCCAGATGGACGATGGTGCGGGCTATCTCGTCGGGCTTGATGAGCCGGCCGAAGGGCATCTCGGCCTCGGCCCGCTCCAGCCAGCCGTCGGCGGCTCCGTCGAAAGTGCGCTGCACGACGTCCTCGTTGGGGGTGTCCATCCACCCGGGACACAGCAGGTTGACCCGGATGCGGTGGCGCATCAGAGCGAAGGCGAGGTTGCGGGTCATGGCCACCAGAGCGCCCTTCGACGTGGAGTACGGAAGCAGCTTCGGCGGGCCGCCCCGGCCCGCGATCGACCCGATGAGCACGATGGTCCCCTCAACCCGCTCACGGGCCATGATCCGGGCCACTCCCTGGCTCAGTAGCCCGGGCGCCTTGACGTTCACGGCCAGGATGGAGTCCCACAGTTCGGGGGTGGAGTCCCACACCGAGCCCCGGTCGGTGATGGCCGCGCAGTTGACGAAGCTGTGGCACGTGCCGAACTTCTCGTCCAGAGTGGCTACAACCTCGTCGCAGGCATCCGAGTGCGCGAGATCCGCGGCCAGGAACTCGGCCCGGCAGTCCAGGCTCGACAGCGACGCGGCCGCAGCCACTCCCTTGACCGGGTCGCGGCCCACCAGCAGCAGTCCGGCCGCGCCCTCCGAGATCAAACGCTCCGCAACCGCGTAGCCGAGACCCTGGGAGCCGCCGGTGATCAGGGCCACCCCTCCACCGAACGCGCCGGACACGGTCACCACACCCTCTGGCCGGCCCGGCCGGCCTCCATGGCCTCGCGGGCTGCCCTCACCGACGGGCTGGAGCTCACCTCGGGCACCCCGACCTCCCAGAACGAGCCGCCCTCGGTCCAGGTGTGGGGATGGGTCCTCAGCGCGATGACATAGGTGCGGTCCGCGGCTCGGGCCCGCTCGATGGCCGCCTGCAGCTCAGCGATGGTGCCCACCGTCTCGGTCTCACAGCCCATCGAGGCCGCGTGGGCCGCGAAGTCCACGGCGACCAGCCGCTCGGTGCGGCAGTCGGCGAACAGGTTGTTGAACGACGCCCCGCCCTGGTTGACCTGGAGCCGGTCGATAACCGCGTAGCCGCCGTTGTCGCACACGATCACGATGAGCTTGTGACCGGTGAGCACCGTGCTGTAGAGGTCGCTGTTCATCATCAGGTAGGAGCCGTCGCCCAGCAGCACCATCACCTCACGCTCGGGTATGGCCATCTTGGCCCCCCAGGCGCCCGAGATCTCGTAGCCCATGCACGAGTAGCCGTACTCGCAGTCGAAGGAGTGCACGGTGCTGGCCCGCCAGCCGTTGATCAGCTCCCCGGGCAAGCCACCGGCGGCCGCCACCACATACGTCGAGGAGTCGGCGGCCCGATCGACCGCGCCGACCACCTGCGCGTAGGTGGGCAGATCGGCGTCGGGGTCCGAGGACCGGTCGCCGCCGGAGGCGCCGACCGTCACCGGCGCGGCGATCTTGTCGATGTAGGCGTGGTACTGGGCGGTCTCCGACGCGGCCCGCGCCGTCCAACCGTCACCGGCCCGGTAGTCGCCGAGGGCCGCTCCCAGCTCGATGAGCCCCTCGCGGGCGTCGGCCACCAGCGGCAGGCACATGTGCTTGGTGGCGTCGAAGCGGGCCGCGTTGAGCCCGACGATCCTGGCCGACTCGTCGCCGAACACCGTCCAGGAGCCGGTGGTGAAGTCCTGCATCCTCGTGCCCACGGCCAGCACCGCATCGGCCTGCGCGGCCATGGCGTTGGCCGAAGTGCATCCGGTGACCCCGATGGGGCCGCAGTTGAGCGGATGGTGGGCCGGCAGCGAGGTCCGTCCCGCGGTGGTCTCGACCACGGGGATGCCGTGGGCGGTGGCGAAGGCGGCGAGCTGCTCCTCGGCGAGGGACCAGCGGACCCCTCCGCCCGCGATGATCAGGGGCCGCTCGGCGGAGGCCAGCGCGGCTGCGGCCCGCTGCAGCTCGCCCGCGTCGGGACGGGGCCGGCGTATGCGGTGCAGCGTCTCGTCGAAGAAGCGGACCGGGTAGTCGTAGGCCTTGGCCTGCACGTCCTGGGGCAGCGCGATGAACGCTGGGCCGCAGTCGCCGGGATCGAGCATGGTGTTGACGGCGTGGGGCAGCGACTGCACCAACTGCTCGGGGGTGGTGATCCGGTCCCAGTAGCGCACCACGGCCCGGAAGGCGTCGTTGACGGTGGTCGCCGGCACCCCGAAGTGCTCGACCTGCTGCAGCACGGGATCCACGATGCGATGCTCGAAGGTGTCGCCGGCCAGTACCAGCAGCGGCAGCCGGTTGGCCATCGCCACCGCGGCCGCGGTCACCATGTTGGTGGCACCGGGGCCGATCGAGCTGGCCGCCACCATGATCCGGCGCCGCTTGGAGGCCCGGGCGAACCCGCAGGCGGCCAGGGCCATCCCCTGCTCGTTCTGGCCCCTCCAGGTGGGCAGCGCCTCCTGGGCCTGCTCGAGCTCATGGCCGAGGCAGGTGACGTTGCCGTGGCCGAATATGGCGAACACCCCTGCGAACAGCGGCACGACGTCGCCGTCGACCTCGATGCGCTGGGCGGCCAGGTAGCGCACAACGGCGCCCGATGTAGTCAGCCTGATCGTGTCCATGGCGGACTCCCCTCGCCCGAGTCGACCATCTAGTCGATCCTCACCGACACTACGTCCGTCCAGGAGCCGGTCTCCCAGCTTCGCAGCAGCGCGGCCTGAACGCTCACGTACTCCAGCGCCTGCTCCATCCCCGCGGAGTGCGGGCGGCCCTCGGCCACCGCAGCCAGGAACTCGTGGTCCTGGATGGTCACCACGTCCTCGAAGCCGATCGAGTTGGCCTCGCCGGGAACGAAGCCGGCATGGTACGGGTGGCGCTCCCCCGCGTAGACAGTGGTGTAGCCGCGGTCGCCGTCGACGAGCCTGAACAGCCGCATCTCGTTCATAGTCTCGAAGTTCCAGCTGAGCGCGCCATCGGTGCCGTGGACGTCGAAGGCCATCTGGCTCTGGGGCCCCACCATCGTGCGGCTCGTCTCGAAGGTGCCGCGGCTGCCGTTGGCGAACACCGCCATTGCCCCGAAGTAGTCCTCGTTGGTGACCACGCCCACCGGGTCGTCGGGCCCGCCCCGGTCGTAGTGGGTGCCCGACGCCGACGGCAGCGGCCTCTCCTTGATGAACGTCTCGCCGGTGCCCACCACCCGCACGATGGGGCCGTTGATCATCATGGCCAGGTCGATGGCGTGGCTGAGGATGTCGGTGGACACGCCGTGCCCGGCCTGCTCGAGCAGGAAGCGCCAGCTGAGCAGGCCGAGGGGGTCGGCGCCGTACATGGAGAAGAAGCGGCCCCGGTAGTTGGTTATCTCGCCCAGCTCGCCAGCCTCGATCAGGTTGCGGGCGTGCTGCACCAGCGGCACGAACCGGTAGTTGTAGCCGACACCGGTTACGACGCCGGCGTCGCGGCAGGCCTTCTCGGCCCTGGCTGTCTGGGCGGGAGTGCCCCCGACCGGCTTCTCGCAGAAGACGTGCTTGCCGGCCGCGGCGGCGGCCTCGACCATCTCGCAGTGCACCATGTTGGGCGCGCAGATGGCGACCACATCCACATCGGGATGGCCCACCGCGGCCCGCCAGTCGCCGGTGGCCTCGCGGAAGCCGAAGTCGTTCAACGCGGTGGCTCGGCGCGACTCCAGGGTGTCGGCGCACACGGTCAGCTCGGCCCGGTACCCGAGGCCGTCGAAGATCATGGGCAGGCGGGCGTAGGACCGGGCGTGGGCCTGGCCCATCCAGCCGAAGCCGATCACGGCCACCCCGAGGCGGCGCCGGGCGCTCACCGGCGCTCCCGCCGCCGGTCCACGGCCGGGTCGGCGGCCGCGGGGTCGAGCAGGTGCTCGGGGGTGCCGCCGCGCAGCCACTCCACCGCCTGGCCGAGGGCTTGGCTGATCAGCCGCACCGCTCCGACGGTGGTGGACGAGGCGATGTGCGGGGTGACTATCACCTCGTCTCGCCCGAGAAGCGGGTGGCCTTCGGGCAGGGGCTCGGGCTCGGTGACGTCGAGGCCGGCCCCCGCGATCCGGCCCGACTCCAGCCCGGCGAGCAAAGCGTCGTGGTCGATCAACGAGCCGCGGGCGCAGTTGATGACGATCACCCCAGGCTTCATCGCCGCGACGGTGGAGGCATTGACGATGTGGCGGGTCTCAGCTGTGGCCGGTGCGTGGAGCGACACGGCGTCGCTGCCGCGCCAGAGCCCGTCGAGGTCCACGCTCTCGGCTACTCCCTCCAGCACGGAGGCTTCCAGGTAGGGATCGCAGACCAGCACTCTCATCCCCAGCGCCGCCCCGTAGCGGGCCACGCGGCTGCCGATGCGGCCTCCGCCGAGCAGCCCAAGGGTCCTGCCTTCGAGCTCAAGAGCGCCGTGGGCGGCCTGATAGTTGCCGAGGCCGGCGCGCAGCCGGTGCTCTGCGGGCTTGATCCGCTTGGACACCGCCAGCAGCAACGCCAGGGTGTGCTCGGCGGTGGAGACCGTGGGAGCGTCGGGTGTGTGGCACGCTGCCACTCCGACGGACGCGCACGAGGCCGGATCGACGTTGTCGTAGCCGATACCGGCCCGGACCACCACCTTCAGCCGGGGCAGGCGACCGCAGACGGATGCGTCCCAGGGCTCGCTGGCTCCCACGACCACGCCGTCGGCCTCGGCCAGGTCGTCAGTGAGCTCGATGCCGTCAGGAACGGCCACCTGGCGCGGCGGCGGTCGATCGATCCGGATGCGCCAGGGCGCGGCCGTGCTCATGCCGCGTCGACCTCCGCCGTCCCGGCTCCGGCGAGCACGTCGTCTATCTCGACCGCGGTGGGCATGGCGTCGGCGCAGGTCAGCCGGCCGGCCACGATGGCGCCGGCTGCGTTGGCCCTGGTAACGATGGCGACCGGGTCGAGGCCGGCCAGCAGCCCGTCGGCGAGCGCACCGCCGAAGGCGTCACCGGCGCCGAGGCCGCAAACGACCTCCACCCTCAGCGGCGCGACGGACCAGCGGCCGTCGGCAGTAGCCACGAGCACGCCGTCGGCGCCCATCTTGACGACCGCCAACGATACGCCCCGCTCCAGCAGGCGATCGGCAGCGGTGTCAGGATCGGAGGATCCCACCGCGATCTCACACTCCGTCCGGTTGCCCACCGCCACCGTGACCCGGTCGATGGCCGGCCCGATCTCGGCGCGGGCCTCGGCGGGCGAGGACCAGAAGCTGTCTCGGTAGTCGAGGTCGAGCACGGTGTGCTCCGCCCGGGCGCGCCGCTCCAGCAGGGCCCGAACGGCCGAGCGGGACGGCTCCTGCGCGAACCGCGAACCGGTGACCCATAGCACTGGAACCGTGGTGGCGGCAGCGGGCATGTCGTCGATGGTGAGGTTCATTTCCGGGCCGCGGGGCTCCCGGTAGAACAGCAGCGGTGGATCCGTCGGCGGGTCCAGCGCGCAGAAGGCGAGGGCCGTGCGTAGCTCCGGGTCCACCGACACGTAGTCGTTGACCACACCGAAGCGCTCGGCGAGCGCGGTGCGGATGTACTCGCCGAAGCCGTCGTCGCCGACCCGGGTGACCACCGCCGCCCGGCGGCCGAGCCGGGCCGCGGCCACGGCCACGTTGGTGGGCGAGCCGCCGATCGACTTGGTGAACGACTCCACCCCGCTGAGGGGAACCCCGCTCTGCTGCGGGTACAGGTCGACGCTCACCCGGCCGACCGTGAGCAACTCCAACCCGGTCATGAGCCTGGACCCTGCTTGTCGGCGACCTCGGTCGCAGTGGCTCGGGCCAGCCCGCTCACCCTCCGTTCGCGCCGGATTCGGCCAGCTCGTGCTGCAGTTCCTCCAGCTCGGCTCCGCCGGCCATGAGCTGGGTCAGCTCGGCCTGAGACAACTCGGCCTTGGCCCAGTTGCCCAGCGACACGCCCCGCTGCAGGATCACGAACCGGTCGCCGACGGGATAGGCGTGGTTGGGATTATGGGTGATGAAGATCACGGCCAGACCCTGATCGCGGGCCTCGACGATGCGGCGCAGCACCACGCCCGACTGCTTCACGCCCAGCGCGGACGTGGGCTCGTCAAGTATCAGCACCCGGGCCCCGAAGTAGCTGGCCCGGGCGATGGCCACCGACTGGCGCTCGCCGCCGGACAGAGTGCCGACGCTCTGCTCGGTGTCGCGGATGTCGATGCCCATCTTGGCCATCTCCTCCTTGGCGATCCTCTTGGCCTTGTCGATGTCGATCTGCCGGAACGGCCAGACTCCCGTCTTGGGCTCCTGGCCCAGGAAGAAGTTCCGCCACACCGACATCAGCGGCACCATGGCCAGGTCCTGGTACACGGTGGCGATGCCCGCGGCGAGCGCCTCCCGGGGATGAGCGAACCGGACCTTGGAACCCTCGAGGACCAACTCGCCCTCGTCGTGCTGGTGCACGCCGGCCAGGATCTTGATGAACGTCGACTTGCCGGCGCCGTTGTCGCCGAGCACACAGGTCACCTCGCCGGGATTCACCGTCGTGGTGACGCCGGTGAGGGCGATGATGTTGCCGTAGAACTTGGAGATGTTCCTCAGTTCGAGGAAGTCGGTGCTCATTGCTGTTCCTCCTTTGCGCCCTTGGCCGGCTCAGCGGGCACCACTATTGCGATCTCGGTCCTGTCGGGTCTGGTGGCACCGGACGCCGTCGGCGCCTTCTCGGCCCGGCCCCGCACGTAGTTGTTGACCATCACCGCCACCAGCAGCAAGGCCCCCAACACGAGGAACCGCCAGTCGCTGTTCCATTGGGCGAAGCCGATGCCCTGGGAGATCATTCCCCAGATCACCGCGCCGATGCCGGCGCCGAGCGCCGACCCGTACCCGCCGGTGAGCAGGTTGCCACCCACCACCGCCACGATGATGTAGCGGAACTCGTTGCCGTCGCCCACGTTGGCCTGCACCGCGGTGAGCCGGAAGGCGATCAGCATGCCGGTGATCCACGCCGCCCCCGACACCATCATGAACAGCGTGGTCTTGGTGCGGGCCGCCGGCACGCCCACGGAGCGGGCGGCCTCCTTGTTGCCGCCGACGGCCATGATCCAGCTGCCGAACTGCGTTCGCATCAGGAGCCACGAACCGATAGCCGCAAAGACCAGGAACGAAAGCACGACCACACCGAACTGCGTTTGCGGGCATCTCATCTCGCCATCGGTGCCCACCGTGCAGATCGTCTCCAGCTCGCTGCCGGTCACGAACATCAGCCGGGTGGCGACGCTGAGCATCACCGACCCGATCCCGACCGTGACCAGGGCCCGTCCGACCCCCTCATCGTCAGTCAGCATGGTGCGTCCCACGGTCCCCACGGCGTACGCCACGAACGCCACGATGCCCCCCTTGGCCGCGCCGGTCAGCACGGCGTAGAGGATGCCGTCGCCGTCTGCCAGTTCGATCACGGCGAACACAACGAAGGCTGCCACGCCCAACACAGCGCAGACGTGCATCCAGCGACCGAACTGCGGGGGCGGAGGTGCCGTGGTGCGGACGGCACTCAGGTAGCGGGCCACTGCCGAGGCGGCCAGCAACAGGGCCACCAGCAACAGCACCGTGAACAACTCGACCCGCAGCTTGCGTGACGCCGATTCAGACTGAATGAAGAAAGCCAAGACGACGATCGCCGCCGAGATAGCCAGAGAGACCGTCACCGCGGGCTGCACTCGCCGGGCGGTCGACCAGAGCAGCATTATCCCCAGGAGAGCGAGCCCGCCGAACAGGATGACACGGGCGGCCTGAACCGTTATCAGGAAGCTGATCGTCGGCAGGGCGACGAGCACCGCCCCGAGCATGGGGTATCCGGGGGTGATGCGTCCCAGGGCCGCCACGACGGCCAGCGCTCCGACTACGGCGATTCCCAGGGCGAACACGAACTTGCCGAACCCTCCGCTCAGGAAGCCGAGCTGGGAGGAGTCGGTCGCGTCCATGACCACCGCAATGAGCATGGCGACGACCAGGGCCGCGATGCCGCTGATCAGGTACTGCCACCACCGGGCCGAGGTTCCGCGCTCGGACCGGTCCGGCGCCTCATAGCGGAACCGGCACCAGCCGGCGACCTTTGCCAGCACGCCCGCGGCCACGAGGATGCCGCCGATCCAGTTGGACGTGGTCCCGTCCTGGGCCAGCAGGTAGATCAGACCCACCAGCGCCAGCACCGTGCCGCCGGCCGCGACGACCAACCCCGCGACGTTCGGGGACGGGCGTCGGGAGTACGTCAGCTCGAAGGTTCCGATCATCAGGGCGGCGATCCCGCCGATGAGCAGCAGGGCCCACATCTCGTCGCGGACTATCCACAGGTTGGACCAGGTGCGAGTGTCCCAGAGGTGCGAGTTGCGCAGCCATTCCGCACCGAAGATGCCGTTCCAGAATTCGTAGCCCTCAGCCTCGTCGAGACCCTCGACCAGCACCTTGTTGGTGAACAGCTTGGAGAAGCCGAGCTTGGCCCCGATCAGCATGAAGAACGTTCCCAGCGTCACGATGAAGCTGGGCAGCGATGTCTTCTCCACGACGGTGCCGTTGAACCACCCGATCGCCAGGGCGAACGCCAGCGACAGCGGCACCGCGATATGGAGTCCCAGCCCGGCGCCATTGATGTCATTGGCCAGCAGGATGGCGATGAGGGCGGTCGCCCCGGTCATGGCGCCCGACGACAGGTCGAACTCGCCGCCGATCATCAGCAGCGCCACGGGAACGGCCATCAACCCCAGGTAGGCCGCAACATCGAGGAAGTTGGCCGTGCCCCCTACGGTGCCGAAGGGAGCCGACACCAGCCAGAACAGCAGCCAGACACCGACGGCCCCCAGCAGGGCCCCGATCTCCGGCCGGGTAAGCAGCGTCTGGATCGGCCCCCTATGGGCCAGCCGCTCGTCGCCGCCGGCAGCGGCTTCGGCGGGCTTGTCGGTGGTCGTGTCGGCCATGTGATCCCCCAATGGCTAATTGACTCAAGCCCGGTCGCCCCGGGGCCTTGTGGCGACCGGACGTTTCTCATATCCGCCCAGCACCGGGGCCTGCCACAGGGGCAGGCCCCGCGCTGGGGGGAAGTTAGCAGAGAGGGGGCGGCCGGCGGCCGCCGGCCGCCCCGACCTGCTGCGTCAGTTGACTAGCGGGTGCCCTGCTGTACCAGAGCCTTGACGACGGAGGCGTTCGCGGTGTCCACGAAGCCTGGGCCCGTGAGAATGGGCAGACCGCCGCCGGCGGTGTTCTGGTTGGTGGCCTGCAGGTACATGAGGACCACTGGCAGGTAGCCCTGCAGGTACTGCTGCTGGTCGACGGTGAAGGCCACGTCGCCGGCCTCGATGGCGTCGATGAGGTCGCCGGAGAGGTCGAAGCCGCCGATCACCAGTTCGCGTCCGGCCTGCTCGCCCGCGGCCAGAGCCCGCAGAGGCAGGTTCGGGCCTACGCCGAGGACGCCGTCGATGGACGGGTCGGCCTGCAGGTGAGCCGCGATGCTGTTCTGCTGCTCGTCGGGGTTGGCGTCGAGACCGACGAACTCCGAGGTGACGGTGCCGTTGAAGGTCTCGGCCAGGCCCTGGCAGCGCTCCTCGAGCGCCACGTTGGACTGCTCCTGGCGGGCGCACAGGATGTGGGTGGCGCCGAGCGCGTTGAAGCGCTCGCCCGCGCCGTTGCCGGCCACAACCTCGGTCTGGCCGACGTGGGTGACGGCGCCGAGGTCCTTGTAGTTGTTCACGCCCGAGTTGAGCGTGTACAGCGGGATGCCGGCTGCCACGACGCCGGCGGCCGCGTCGCTCACGCCGGCCGGGTCGGCCAGCGAGATGGCGATGCCCGAGGAGCCCGCCGCGACGGCGGCCTCGATCTCCTGGGCCTGGGCCAGGGCGTCGTTGTTGGAGCCGAAGTAGACGACGTCGCAGCCGATGGCGGCGGCGGCGTCGGCAACGGCCACCTCGACGACGGACCAGAACACGCCGGAGTCGCCGTGGGTGATCACGTGGAAGGTGTGGTCGCAGCCCTGGGTCTCGACGACCTCGTCGGCCGCGGCCGCGGTGGTTGCCGGCGCCTCGTCGTCGGCCGGTGCGGCCGTCTCGGCGGGGGCCTCTTCAGCGGGCGCAGCCGGCGCGGGGGCGTCGTCACCGTCGTCGCCGCACGACGCGGCCACGAGCGTGATGGCGAGCACCACGGCGAGCAGCTTCAGTAGTCTTGACATAGTTGTTTATCCCTCCGGGATTCGGTGGTTGTTGTGGGTTGCTCCGCTGCCCGTCGAAGCGGGCACCAGACCTTTCAGGAACTCCAGGTTCAGGTCGGCATACCGCCTGAGCCCAGCCACTGCGGAGAGGTCCCCCTCCGCGATGGCCGCATCCTGTTCCAGGACGTACCAGAGGTTGCGTCCTGATTCCTCGAGTCGGGTGACGATCTTCGCGATCGCCACCTCTCCTCGACCCAGTGGCGGGAACAGGCCGCGCTGCACGGCCTGCATGAGAGACAGCTCCCCCGCCTTCAAGCGAGCCGACAGCGCGGGCTCAAGGTCCTTGAGGTGGACTAGGCCAACGCGCGGCTCGTAGTGGTCCAATAGCTCCTCGACATCGGTCCCGCCGATGGTGATGTGCGCGGTGTCGAGCACGAGCGAGACGTCAGAGCCCTCCAGGATCCTCCTCAGTTCGGCGTCAGTCTCCACGAGGGACCCGAAGTGGGAGTGGTACACCTGCTGCAGCCCGTACTCGGCCGCGATGGCGTCAATCTCGTCCAGCGAGGCGCACAGTAAGGCCCATTCCGTCTCGCTCAGGGGCTCGTGACGCCACCGGTCCTCGTGGCTGACCGCGCAGGTGACGAAGAACCGGCCGCCGCCGCCGGAGATGAGGCGGGCCCAGCGGTGGGCCGCAGCCCGGGTCGACTCGGCGCGGCTGGGGTCGTGCAGGACCAGCGGCACGAAGCCGCCGAGGAGGCCCAGCCCGTGACCGTCCAGCGTCGTGCGGAGCTCGGTCGGCTCGGTCGGCAGGTAGCCCCACGAGCCGAGTTCGGTGTGGGTGAAGCCGGCCGCGCGCATCTCGGCCAGCACGCGGTGGACGGGGAGCTGATAGCCCCAGCCCGGCACCTCGCACACCCCCCAGCTGATGGGCGCGGTGGCGACACGGTCGAGCAGCGCGGCTCGCGACGCGGTCGTCATGGGCCGCTACCCGACGAGCCTTGCGAGCGTTCAGGCCCGCCCTGTCGTGCAGGCATATCCCCCTCGATGTCCTCCCTGGATCCGCCACGCCGCATTGGATTAGAGCGCTCTAATGGTTTATCGTCCCGGCCGTGTTCTGTCAAACCGGGCGGCGGTGATCGGCATGAACCGCCCCACCATGGAGGACGTGGCTGAGCGGGCGAAGGTGTCACGCGCCCTGGTGTCGCTGGTGATGAACGACTCGCCGCAGGTGTCCGACGAGAAGCGGAGCTCGGTGCTCCAGGCCGCTCGCGAGCTGGGATACCGGCCCAACCTGATCGCCCGCATCCTCGCGCAGCAGCGCACCCACACGATCGGCGTGCTCGTCGACGACCTCCGGAACCCGTTCTTCGGCGAGGTCGTCGACGGGATCGAGGCAGAGGCCGCCGACCACGGCTTCAGGGTGCTCATCCTCAACGGCCACCGGGACGCCCGGCGCGAGGCCGAAGCGGTCGAGACCTTCCTGCAGTTGCGGGTGGAGGGGATGGCACTGGTCGGCGCCCGCCTCGACGACAGCGACACGGCCCGGGTCGGCTTGGCCGCTCCCTGCGTGATGGTGGCCAGCGGTGCGGTCCATTCCGGCGTCGACACCGTCGGCACCGACGACCGGCGGGGGGCGGAGCTGGCCGTGGAGCACCTGGCCGCGCTGGGCCATACCCGAATCGTGCACCTGGACGGCGGGGCCAACGTCTCTGCCGGGGAGCGTCGTTCGGGCTACGAGTCGGGCATGCAGTCCGCCGGCCTCGGCGATCTGGTCGACATCCGCCCCGCAGGCGACGACGAGGCCGATGCCCTAGGAGTCATCGACGATCTGCTGGCCGATGACGATCCCCCCACTGCCCTCTTCGCCTTCAACGATCTGCTCGCCGCCGGCGCGCTCAACCGGCTCGCCGACGCGGGCATGGCCGTCCCGGGCGACGTGTCGCTCGTCGGTTTCGACAACACCTTCATCTCCGCGCTGCGCCACCTGTCGCTCACCACTGTCAACCAGCCGACGCTGGCCATGGGGCGCCTCGTGGTATCCACGCTGCTCCAGCGGCTGTCGGATGGACCCAGCGAGCCGATCCGCCACACTCTGCAACCCGAGCTGGTCGTTCGCTCCACGACCGGGCCGCCCCGCGGCGGGGCGATACTGTCGCAGGCACGGCCAACACCGCGATGAGGCGAACCTGACGATGCTCGACCACGTCTTCACCGACGCCATCGGCGCCCTGCGGGACGCGTTCGAGGACGCGCTGCTGGAGCGGCAAGCCGGCGAGGAGCGGTTCCAGACCGACGTGCTGCTGGGCGACGTCTCGTGGGAGAACTCCTACGCCCTCCCCGGCGAAGGACAGCCGCCCCGGGTGTGTGCCGACGTCAGCTGCGTGTGGCCCACCTGGTCGCAGGCGGCCTATCTCAGTTGGTACGCGGGTGAGGGCTACGCCGAGCCGCCCCGCATCGAGATCAAGATCCTTCTGCGGGCCCAGTGCCTGGCCGGCGCGCCCGAGCCCGCGATGGTCCTGGACGTGCTTCCGGTGGCCAGCCCCGACATCGGCGGCGAGCCCCTCCGGCGGGGAGGGCCCAGGGTGGAATCGCTGTACGCCGAGGATCTCGACGACGCCGACGCCACCGAGTACGCCATCGATGTGAGCTACGAGGGCGCCTACGAGCTCGACGAGGCCGGCCTGTCAGACGGCGCCGAACTCGACAAGCACTTCACCGCGCTGGGCGGTTGGATTGCCTCGATGCTGGTGCGTCTGGGCGACCTGGAACTGGGCTACCGGCCGGTCCTGGAGGACTGATCGCGCCGGCAGCGGCACCGGCTCACAGGCCGCGCCGCACCTCGGGCAGGTCTTCGTAGGCGGGCTGGCGTCCCTCGGCCTGGGCCGTGAATGACTCGGCGAGATCCTGGGGGTGGAGCATCCCCGACTGCCAGAGCGCGATGTGGCGCAGCGAGTCCTCAACCGTGTGGTCGAGGCTGTAGTTGATCGCCTCCTTGGTGCCGTTCATCGCCAGCGGCGACTTGGAGGCGATCTCCGCGGCGGTTGCCATCACCGCCTCCATCATCGAGTCCCGGTCATCGAACACCTCGTTGACCAGGCCCAGCTCGTGAGCCCGTGTCGCCGACATGCGCCTGCCGGTGTATGCGTACTCGCGGGCCACGCCGGGCGGGATGAGTTTGGGCAGGCGCTGAAGGGTGCCGACGTCGGCGGCCATGCCGATGTTGATCTCGTGCACGGAGAACCAGGCGTCGGCTGTGGCGTAGCGGCAGTCGGCCGCGGTTACCAGGTCGACCGCGCCGCCCACGCAGGCGCCGTGGATGGCGGCCAGCACCGGCATTCGGGCCTGCTCCAGCGCGGTGAACGAGCGCTGCAGATGCAGCAGGTTGAGTCGCACGTTGGCTCGCCGGCGGCCGATCTCGGTCGACTCGCCTTCGAGCTTGAAGTCGCCCGCGAACACCGACAGGTCCATGCCGGCGCAGAAATGGCGGCCCTCCGCCGACAGCACGATGACCCGCGCCCGCCCGGCGTCGGAGATCTCGTCGACGATCTCGGGTAGCTCCGACCAGAACTCCGGGATCATGGTGTTGAGCTGCTCGCCGCGGCTGAGGCGCAGGTGAGCGATGCGATCGGACTCGTCCACCTCGAAGCACTGGTAGCCCATGGCTGCAGGCTAGCCGGGCCGCCGGGACCCGGAGCCTGGGCGCTCAGCCGGAGGCGGGGCTCAAGGCGGCCATCAGCCGTGACACCAGCGCATCCCAGTCACCGGGTTGCACGCGGCCACTCGCTAGCTCATCCGACACCGCCAGGTGCCTTCCGAGGCCCAGGCTCTGGCAGAGCGCCACGATGGCCGGAGTGCTGAGCGCAGGGTCGATGGAGCCCTCGGTCTTGCCTCGGGCGACGATCGAGCTCAAGCTGGCCCTCTCCTCGCTCATCGCGTCGGAGACCGCGGCGCGGAAGCTGTCGTCGCGCCGGGCGCTGACCATCGCCTCGAGCACCACCTCCCGGATGCGGACATCACGGGCCGTCGAGAGGTCGTCGCCGAGGACCGCGAGCACTTCCTTGCCCGGCGTCGCCGCAACCGCCGACGAGGCGTGCACGCACTGCGCGACGATGTGGCGGACGGCCTCGACGATCAGATCGCGCTTGCCCTTCCACCGCGCGTAGATCGCACCGGTGGTAAGGCCGGCGCGGCGGGCGATCTCGGCCACGCGGGCAGCCTCGAACCCATACTCGGCGAACACTTCGACAGCGGCGTCCAGCAGCCGTTCGGTGACGTCTGTGCTGTCTCCCACTGATAATAACCGTTATTGGGCGAGATGTCCTTGCATTGTGTGTAAGTGTATTAGCTGCCTTGACCGAACCCAATGGCCGGCGAGACGCTGAGGGCGGGCGCCGGGCTAGGCGAGTTCGTGGGAGGCTGCGAGCTGCGACAGCGCCGTCTGGGGGCGGGCCCCGACATGGCTGATGACCTCGGCTGCGGCCAGGCTGCCCAACTGTGCGCACCGCAGCGGCGGCTCGCCCCGGCTCGTGCCCCACAAGAACCCCGCGGCGTACATGTCGCCCGCTCCGGTGGCATCGACCACGGGAGCGATCTCGGCCGCGGGAATCTCCTCGGTCGCCGTGCCCTGCACGACCACCGAGCCGCGGGGCCCCAGGGTGACCGACAGCGTGCGGACCATCCCGGCGGTGCGCTGAAGGGCCGCGGCGAAGTCGTCGGTGGCGTGAAGGGCGCACACCTCCGCCTCGTTGGCGAACACGACGTCCACATGGTCCTCGATCAGGTCGAGCCACTCGTCGCGGTGGCGCTCCACGCAGTACGAGTCGCTTAAGGCCAGAGCAACCGTCCTGCCGGCCTCCCCCGCGGCCGCGACGGCAACCCGGATGGCCTCCTTGGCCACCGGGACGTCCCACAGGTAGCCCTCGCAGTAGGTGATCCCGGCCGACGCCACCAGGTCGGTGTCCACGTCCGGCGGCGCCAGCAGCGCGGCGATGCCCAGATAGGTGTTCATGGTGCGCTCGGCGTCGGGGGTCACCTGGATCAGGCAGCGGGCGGTGGGAGGTCCCTCCGGGGAGGGAGGCACGTCGAAGGCGACCCCTGTGGCCCGGATGTCGTGGACGAACACCTCCCCGAGCTGATCGTCGCGCACCTTGCCGATGAAGGCGGCCCGTGCGCCGAACGAGGCCACGCCGGCCATGGTGTTGGCCGCCGACCCGCCCGAGGCCGCGATGCCCGACGGCATGGCGTCGTAGAGCGAGGCCGACCGATCCGCGCCGACCAGCGTCATGGCCCCCTTCACGAGCCCATGGTCGTCGATGAACGTGTCGGGGACCGGGGCGATCACGTCCACTATGGCGTTGCCGACGCCCACCGCATCAAGTGCAGGTTCCACTGCGCCTCCAAGAAGGTCGACC
The DNA here is from genome assembly GCA_009843735.1 of Acidimicrobiaceae bacterium. GTDB lineage: Bacteria > Actinomycetota > Acidimicrobiia > Acidimicrobiales > Aldehydirespiratoraceae > Aldehydirespirator. The sequence goes on from VYCW01000085.1 coordinate 36,463, forward strand.
CAGAACAGTAGGCGCGGCCGCGCCCGCTCGGCGTCTAGCCGGTGGCTACCCGGCGGGCCAGGGAGCGGAAGGCCATCACGAACGTGACGAGGCCCAGGCCGCCGATGGCGGCAGCCCCCTTGCCGATGGCGACGACATCCCAGCCCCCCGACAGCAGCGAGCGCATGCCCTCCAGCAGATAGGTCACCGGGTTCCAGGCGGCCACGGTCTGCATCCAGCCGGTCATGAGCTCGCGCGGCAGGTACGCGGGCGTCAGGAAGGCGAAGGGGAAGAAGATCAGGAACGACGAGTTGACCGCGGCCGGGTTTCCGGTTCGCAGGGCCACCGTGTACGGGAATCCGGTGAAGGACAGGCTCCATGCCACCGCCAACCCCAGGAAGACCAGGATCCCCAGCAGCCCAGTCTCGAAGCGAACACCCGCCACGAAGCCCATGGCGATCACGACCAGCGACAGCGAGATGGCCAGGACGATGTCGGCCACCATCATGCCGAGCAGCAGCGTGGTGCGGCGTACCGGCGTCACCAGCATCCGGTCGAGGTAGCCGGTCTGGATGTCGATCACCAGCACCGACGCCCGGGAGATGCCGGTGACCGCGAAGATTATGGCGACGGGTATCTGGAACGCCCGGTAGTCGATGCCGGGCGAGCGCTCCACGAACGACTCGAGCGCGCCGATGTTGACCAGGAAGAAGAAGGTGGGGATGATCAGCGCCGGGGCCATGGCCTCGGGCTCGCGCAGCAGGCTGCGCACCGAGCGGCGGGCCACGGTAGCGATGTCGGTGAGGATCCCGACGGGACGCACCATGCCGCCGCCGGCGACGACGGGGCCGGCGCTCTGAACGGTCACGGCGAGCTGCGCGGCGGAGAGGCCGGCGTCCGGCCTGCGTGCTGCGGATCCGGTCCGGTGGCTGTTGCGCCACCCCCGCTGACGGTCGGGTCCACCGTGGACATCCGGTACCCGGTGGCCAGTAGGAACACGTCGTCGAGCGACGGCGTACGCACGGTGAGTGACTGCGGGTGCAGTCCCGCCGACGACAGGGCAACCGCCACCGTGCCGACTGTGGCCGCGCCGTCTGCGGTGGCGATGGTGATGCCGCGACGGCCCTGGGTGACGGCATCCACCTCGGGCACAGTCTCGGCAACCGCAGCCGCAGATGCGATGGCCGCGGACGGGAGGTCCACGACGATCACGTCGGCGCCCACGGCCCGCTTGAGCTCCGTCGGCGAGCCCTCCTCGACGATGCGGCCGCCGTCGATGATGGCCACCCGGTCCGCCAGCGCGTCGGCCTCCTCGAGGTACTGGGTGGTGAGGAACACCGTCACTCCGAGCTCGCCGTTCAGCCGGCGCACCTCGTCCCAGACCTGAGCCCGGCTGACCGGGTCGAGGCCGGTGGTCGGCTCATCCAGGAAGAGCACCTCGGGGCCGTGGATGAGCGAGGCCGCGAGATCGAGGCGGCGCCTCATGCCGCCGCTGTAGGTCTTGACGCGATCCTCCATGGCACCGCCGATGTCGGCAAGGTCGACGGCCCGTGCGATCGAGGTGGCCCGGTCGGTCGCGCTCAGGCCGTACAACCGGGCCTGAAGGTCGAGTATCTCCCGGCCGGTCTGGCGCTCGTCGAGCGCGGCTTCCTGGAGCGCCACTCCGATGCGGATGCGAACCTCGCCGGGACTGTCGACCACGTCGTAGCCGGCCACCGTGGCCTGCCCTGCCGTGGGCTTCAGCAGGGTGCACAGCATCCGCACCGTGGTGCTCTTGCCCGCGCCGTTCGGGCCCAGGAAGCCGTAGATGGCGCCGGCGTCGACGTTCAGATCGACTCCGTCCACCGCCCGGTTGTCGCCGAAGGTCCGGACGAGGCCCCGAGCCTCGATCGCTGAGTTCTGATCCCCGCTCCGGGCAGCACGCGGCACGGGGCCGCAGACTACCGGAGACGGACGTTGGTGAATCCGGGCGAGGCCTCAAAGCACGGCTACCGGATCGTCGACGGCTGACATCGCGGGTGCCGCGAGTACCGTCGGGCCATGAGTCCGAGACTTCCGGGCGGCGTTGTTCCCCGGCACTACGCCATCGAGTTGGAGCCCGACCTCGATGAGGCGGCCTTCGCCGGAAGCGTCGCCATCGACATCGACTTCTCGGAGCCCTCGAGCACCATCACCCTGAACGCGGCCGAGCTGGACATCGTCAACGCCCGTCTCGTCACCGCGGGCAACGAGACGGTCGAGCTCGACCCCGTCCTAGATGCCGGGTCCGAGAGGCTGACACTGAGCCGGCGCGGCGGCAACGACGAGTTCGGACCTGGTCCGGCCCGGCTGGACATCGCCTTCACCGGAGTGCTCAACGACCAGCTTCACGGCTTCTACCGCTCCACCTACACCGACGACTCCGGCGCGACCCACACCATCGCTACCACCCAGTTCGAGTCCACCGACGCCCGCCGGGCCTTCCCCTGCTTCGACGAGCCCGCGCTGAAGGCCACCTTCGCGACGACACTGGTAGTTCAGGAGGGCCTGCTGGCGGTTTCGAACACGGCGGAGACCGACCGCGAGTCGATGCCGGACGGCCGCGTGAGCGTCAGGTTCGCCACCACCATGCCGATGTCGACCTACCTGGTGGCCTTCGTGGTCGGACCGCTGGAGGTCACCGATCCGATCGACTGCGGCGGGGTGCCGGTGCGGGTGGTCCACCGGCCCGGCCGGGGCGACCAGACCGGGTTCGCGCTCGATGTCGCCGCCCACGCCCTGGAGTGGTTCTCCGACTACTACGGCCTGCCCTACCCCTCCGACAAGCTCGACCTGGTGGCCATACCCGACTTCGCCTTCGGCGCGATGGAGAACCTCGGCTGCGTGACCTTCCGGGAGGTGCTCCTGCTGGTCGACGAGACCGCAGCCAGCCAGCCCGAACTGCAGCGGGTGGCCGACGTGATCAACCATGAACTCGCCCACATGTGGTTCGGGGATCTGGTGACCATGGCCTGGTGGGAGGGCATATGGCTGAACGAGGCCTTCGCCACCTTCATGGAGACGGCCTGCAGCGACGCCTACCGGCCCGACTGGCGGGTGTGGTCGACGTTCTGCCGCAGCCGGGCCTCCGCGCTCTCGACCGATGCGCTCGGCACCACCCGGGCGGTGGAGTATCCGGTGCACTCCCCGGCCGAGGCCGAGGACATGTTCGACGTGATCACCTACGAGAAGGGCGCGGCGCTGGTCCGCATGCTGGAGCAGTACCTAGGCGCCGAGACCTTCCGGGCCGGTGTGCGGCTGTACCTGCGGCGGCACGCCTACGGCAACACCGTCACCGAGGACCTGTGGAGCGCCCTGGCCGAGACGTCGGGCCAGCCCGTTGGGCAGATCATGGGCGGCTGGATCTACCAGGGCGGGTATCCGTCGGTGAGTGCGACCGCGACCGAGCACGGCCTGGAGGTCTCCCAGCGCCACTTCACGCTCGATCCTGATCAGGCTGGAGAGTTGGCCTGGGCCGTCCCGCTGCGGCTGCGGGTCCGGGACTCCGAGGACGGTCAGCAGGAACTGCGGTTGCTGCTCGACGAGGCCCGAAGGACTCTGACCATCGGCGAGGGCATCCCCGTGACGCTGAACAGCGGCGCTTCGGGGTTCTACCGGGATGAGGTGGGTGCCGAGGCCCTGGCCGTCGTGGCAGCGGCCGGGCCCGGCGACCGCAGCCCCGAGGAGCGCCATGGTCTTGTCGACGACGCCTGGGCCGCGACCCTGGCCGGCCGCCTTGACGCGCCGGCCTTCGCCGACCTGGTGCTGGGGGGCTTCACCGCAGAGCGCGACCTCACGGTGTGGCAGGCCGTCGCCGGCGCCCTGGCCCATCTCCGCCGGCTGGTGGACGGCGAGGCGGCCCGACGCTTCTGCGAGCTGGTCGCAGCCGCCTCCGACGCGGCCGCAGGAGACGTCGGCCTGGATCCACCCGCCGATGGCCGGGAGGACGAGCGCACCAGCGAGCTGCGGGCGACGCTGCTGCGGCTGCGGGGGGCGATCGCCGATCACCCGGACACGATCGCGGCATGCCGGGCCAGGCTCGACCATCCGGATCCCACGCTCGGCGCGGCGGCCCTGAGTGTGGTGGCAGCCCATGGCGACGCCGAGGACTTCGCCCGGATCCGCGGCCGCTTCACCGAGGCGTCCGACCCGCAGACCGAGCAGCGCCACCTCGCCGCGCTGGCCGATTTTCCCGACGCCGGCCTGGTGCGCTCCATCCTGGAGGGCACCCTCGACGGCTCGGTGCGCAGCCAGGACGGCCCCTACCTGATCCGGCGCGCCCTCACCAACCGCCACGCCGGCCCGGACGCCTGGGACTTCCTAACCAGCCGGTGGGACGAGGTTGCCGCCGCCTTCCCGAGCAACTCGCTGTCGCGGATGCTCGCGGGAGTGACCGCGCTCGACCGGACCGAGCTTGCCGCCCGGGTGCACGACTTCATTGCCGCACACCCCGTGCCCCAGGGGGCCAAGCAGGTGGCCCAGCACCTTGAGCGGCTCGACATCAACGTCGCCCTGAGAGAGCGCGAGTCCGACCGCCTCGCAGCGGCGGTGCTCAGCCGCTGACCCCCATCGGGGCAGCCAGGTCAGTCGCTCAGCGTGTGCCCCAGCTTGAAGCGCTTGGTCTGGAGGTAGCGCAGGTTCTCGGGCCCGGCGCCGATCTCGATCGGCACCCGCTCCACCACCTCGATACCGCAGCTGGACAGGCCCTCGCACTTGGCCGGGTTGTTGGTGAGCAGGCGCACGCCCCGCAGGCCGAGATCGACCAGGATGGCGGCGGCCGCGTCATACACCCGGCCGTCCACCGGCAGGCCCTGGGCCGCATTCGCCTCCACCGTGTCGAGGCCGTGCTCCTGCAGGGCGTAGGCCCTGATCTTGTGCCCGATGCCGATGCCGCGGCCCTCGTGGCCCCGCATGTACAGCAGCACCCCGCGCCCTTCGGCCGCGATGGCGGCCAGCGCGTGGTCGAGTTGGGCCCCGCAGTCGCAGCGCAGCGACCGCAGCACGTCGCCGGTCAGGCACTCCGAATGCACCCGCACCAGCGGCGGCGGGGGATCCTCCACGTCACCCATCACGCAGGCGATGTGCTGCTCGCCGTCCACCGTGATGTACACATGGGCCACGAACTCGCCGTGCGGGGTCGGTACCAGCGCCTCGGCGAAGTGCTCCACCTCAGGCGCAGCGCTGGGCGCCCCGCGAGAGCTCGGATCGGTCACGCCAGACCGAGCCGGCTCCGGGCGTCGGCAACGTCGATGGCCAGCTGCTCGGAGAGCTGTTCCAATCCCTCGAACTTGCGCTCGCTCCGCAGGAAGTCGACGAACTCCACCTGCACCTCGCATCCGTAGAGGTCGCCGTCGAAGTCGATGACGTGCGCCTCCAGCAGGGACTGCTCGGCGTGCTCGTAGAAGGTGGGGCGGCGTCCGATGTTGATGGCGCAGCCTCGCCGGCTGCCGTCGGGCAGCGTGCACCATCCCGCGTACACGGCGTCGGCGGGCCAGGCCATGAACTTCGGGACGGGAACGTTGGCGGTGGGGAACCCGACGGTCACCCCTCGCCGGTCACCGGGAACCACCGTGCCCCGCACCTCGTAGTAGCGGCCCAGCATCCTCGCGGCCCGAGCCACGTCGCCTCCGGCGAGGGCCCGCCGCACGGTGGTGGAGGACACCGGCTCCCGGGCCTCCTCGCGGTGGCGGATGAGCTCCAGGGGAACCACCTCGAAGTCCCATTCGCGGCCCAGGCGCTGGAGTTCGGCGACGTTGCCGCTGCGTCCCTTGCCGAAGTGGAAGTCCTCCCCCACCACCACGGCCCGGGCGTGGAGGGCGTCGAGGAAGACCTGCTCCACGAACTCCTCGGGCCGGGTGCCCGCCCGGGCCTCGTCGAACCGGATCACGTAGCCGTAGTCGAGCCCCTGGGCCTCCAGCAACTCCAGCTTCTGTTCCAGGGTCGTCAGCAGCTTGGGGGCGTTCTCGGGACGGACCACGTAGGCGGGGTGGGTGTCGAAGGTGACCACCGCTGAAGCCACCCCGAGCCGCTCCGCGGTCTCCCGGACCTGGTGCAGCACGGCCTGGTGGCCGAGGTGCACTCCGTCGAACACGCCGACCGCGGCCGCCACGGAGACCGTGTCGGGCAGCTGATCGCGCCGATCGTGCAGCAGTTCCACAGACGCCTCCAGCGCGGATAGTTCGTGGTACGGGGCCTGAGCCGGGTACCTCGCAGGCTACTGGCGCTCGACCGCTACCTCACACAGCGGGGGCGACGACCACAGCCGGCTTGGCTCCCGTCCGGAACCGCTCGTAGACGGCGAGCAGCCTGCCGTCGGCGTCGTGCACCGCCCACGGACCGGCGCCCGCGGCGCCGAGACGGTCCAGGTCCAGCACACGGCCGTGGGTCACATCGGCAGCCACCGCGGGGCCGACCCGCACACCATCGAGGTGCTCGACCGCCCTCGCCATGGGCAGGACCTCGGGCGACTCCACCGAACGGGCCTCCGTCAGCCCGAATCCCCCCACCGCGACGCGGCGCAGCTTCCTCAGGTGAGCGCCCCCTCCGAGAGCGCGGCCCAGGTCGGCGGCCAGCACCCGCACATAGGTACCCGAAGAGCAGTCCACCTCGGCGCGCAGCACCCCTTCGCAGCCGGGCACTGCCGCCACCTCGAAGCGGTGCACGGTCACGGGCCGGGCCTCGCGCTCCACCTCGACCCCCTCCCTGGCCAGTTGGTGGAGCCTGCGCCCTCCCACCTTCACCGCCGACACCATGGGCGGCACCTGGAGGATGTCGCCGGTCAGGGACCGGGCCGCCAGTCGGGCCTGGGCCTCGGTCACGGCGGCCATCTCGTGGCGGGCCGTTACCTGGCCGGAAGAGTCGAGGGTGTCGGTCTCGGTTCCCAGCACGATCTCGGCCTCGTAGCTTTTGGCCAGCGCGGTCAGGAACCGCAGCAGCCGGGTGGCCCGGCCGACGCCGAGCACGAGCACGCCGGTGGCGTCGGGATCGAGGGTGCCGCTGTGCCCGACCTTGCGGGTGCCGAGCACGCCCCTCGCCTTGGCCACCACGTCGTGGCTGGTCCAGGCGGCCGGCTTGTCAATGACCGCGATCCCGTCGGGCACTACCGGCCCTCAGGATCAGCCGCGTTGTCCGTGCCGTCGAGCAGCCACTCGATGCGCTCGGCCGAACGCAGCGCCGCGTCCGGGCGGAACACCAACTCGGGCGTGCGCCGCAGCCGGGTCTGATCCCCGACGGTGCGCCGCAACCCGCCGGAATGCTCCTCGAAGGCCTCGGCTATGTCGGCGTCGCCCTCCTCGGTGTCGCCCAGCGACGTGAACCACACCACGGCCCGGTGCAGGTCCCGGTCCACGTCCACGCCCGTCACCGACACCATCGCCAAGCGGTCGTCGTCCAACTGCTCCATCGACTCGGCGATGATGCGCCTGATGAGCTCGCCCACCCGGGCGGTGCGGTGGCCGGCCCGATGATCGGGCTGGGAGCGTCTCGCTCGTCGTGTCATCGGATGCCTCAGAAGGGTGCGCCCACCCCTCAGCCCTCGAGGGTCCGGGCCACCTCACGCTCGGTGAAGGTCTCGATGATGTCGCCCGCCTTGAGGTCCTGGAAGTTGCTCAGGCCGATGCCGCACTCGAACCCGGACTGAACCTCGCGCACATCGTCGGTGAAGCGCTTGAGCGACGAGACGGTCCCCTTCCAGATGATCGCCCCGTCGCGCAGGAACCGCACCTTCGATCCACGGGTGATCGTGCCGTTCTGCACGTAACAGCCCGCCACCGCGCCGACGCGGGGGATGCGGAAGACCTGGCGGACCTCGGCCTCGCCGGTGACGACCTCCTCGATGTCGGGGGCCAACATGCCCACCATGGCGGAGGACACGTCCTCAAGGAGCTTGTAAATGATCTCGTAGGTGCGGATCTCGACGTTCTCGGCGTCCGCAGCCTCGCGTGCCTTGCGGTCGGGCCGGACGTTGAACCCGATGATGGTGGCGTTCGAGGCGGAGGCGAGCTGGATGTCGTTCTCGGTGATGCCGCCGACGCCCCGGTGCACGATGGCGATGCGGACGTCGCCGGTCTCGAGCTTGCGCAGGCTCTCGGTGACGGCCTCCAGGGAGCCGTTCACGTCGGCCTTGACGATGGCGTTCAGGGTGGCGGTCTCGCCCCGCTGGATGCGGGTGAAGAGATCCTCGAGCTTGGCCCCGCCCGACAGGGCGTGGGCCTCCCGGCCGAGGCTGGACAGCCGCTGCCAGTGCTCGCGGGTGTCGGCCACCCGGCCTGCGATCTTCTCGTTTGGGGCCACCGCGAACGAGTCGCCGGCGACGGCGACCTCCGACAGCCCCAGGACCTGGACCGGAGCCGAAGGCGGGGCCGCGTCGACGCCCCGGCCGTGATCATCGAGCAGGGCCCGGACACGGCCCCAGGCCGCCCCCGCAACCATCGGGTCACCCACCCGGAGAGTGCCCTGCTGCACCAGCACCGTCGCGACGGGACCCCGGCCGATGTCGAGGTTCGACTCGAGCACCACGCCGCCCGCCCGGCCCTCGGGCACCGATCGCAGCTCCTCGACCTCGGCCACCAGCAGGATCTGGTCCAGCAACTCCTCGATGCCTTGGCCGGTGAGGGCCGACAGTTCGCAGTAGATGGTGTCCCCTCCCCAGGCCTCCGGAACCAGTCCCTGCTCGGCCACGCCGGCCACGGTCCGCTGGGTGTCGGCGTTGGGCCGGTCGATCTTGTTCACCGCCACGACTATGGGCACGCCGGCGGCCTTGGCATGGTTGATGGCCTCGATCGTCTGGGGCATCACACCGTCGTCGGCAGCCACCACGAGCACGACGATGTCGGTGGCGCTCGCGCCCCGGGCCCGCATCGCCGTGAACGCCTCATGGCCCGGGGTGTCGATGAACGTGAGGGTCCGGCTGTTGCGCTCAACCTGGTAGGCGCCAATGTGCTGGGTGATCCCGCCCGCTTCGCCGTCGACGACGTTGGTGTCGCGGATGCGGTCCAGCAGCAGCGTCTTGCCGTGGTCGACGTGGCCCATGACCGTCACGACAGGCGGGCGCAGCTCGGCCTCTTCGGTGTCGTCGTCGGTGTCGGAGTCGATGCCGAGGAGCTTGCGCAACTCGGCTTCCTGCTCCTCACCGGGATCGACGAGGCGGATCTCGGCGCCGATCTCGGCTGCGAAGAGCTCCATCATCTCGTCGCTGAGCGACTGGGTGGCGGTGACCATCTCGCCGTGCTGCATGAGGAAACGGACCACGTCGGCCGCGGTGCGGTTCAGCTTCGGGCCGAAGTCCTGAGCCGCCGAGGCCCGTTCGATGACGACCACGCCCTCGGGCACGGCTGCATGCCTGGGCGTGTAGGACGGGATGTCCATCGGCTGGAGTTCCTCGCGCACCCGGCGCCGGCGGCTCTTGCGCCGGGGTAGGCGCCGCTGAGCACCGCCGGGGGCGCCCCGGCCGGGCGGGCGTCCGCCGGGTCCGCCGGGTCCGCCCGGTCCGCCCGGTCCGCCCGGGCGGGGGCCGCCCAGGGGGCGGGGACCGCCGGCGGGAGCGCCGCGACGGGCGCCCGGACCGCGGTCCGGTGGCCCTGAGGGCCTCGGTCCCGAGGGCCTGCCGGCCGGACCGGAGGGCCGGCGCTCAGTGGCCGGCGTGCGTGACCGGGGGGCACCGCCCGGAGGCGGGGGTGGAGGCATCCGGCGCGGCGGAGGCGGCGGCGGGATGGGCTTGCCCGAACGTGAGACCGGCGGGCTTCCCGCTCGCACGGGCCGGGCCGGAGGAGCGGCCGCGGCTGCTCGCTGACTCACCGGCCGCGGCGGAGCCTTCTCCTCCACCGGCGGATGGGGAAGGTCCTGGACGACACGCTTGGCGGGAGCGACGCTGCCGCTCGATGAGATCGTCACCTTGGGCATGGGGGCCTTCTCGGAGGACACCGCGTCCGCGGGCGGGGCTTTGACAACCTCCGGCTCTACGGAGACGGCTGCCGCCGGCCGCTCGGGTTCGCTCGGCACCTCCTCGGGCTGAGGTGGGGCGGCTGGGACGGATACCGGCCCTGCGGGTTCCACCGCCGCAGCCGGCTCGGAAGGCTCCGCGGGTGCCTCCGGCTCCGCGATCTCGGCCACCGCAGGCTCGTCCTCCGGCAGCGGGGCCTCCGGCTCCTCGATCTCGACCACCGGCGGGGGCGGCGGCTTGAGCAGGCCATCGCGCTCGGCCCTCCGCCGGACGCGGTCGGCTTGGGCCTCCACGATGCTCGAGGAGTGGGACTTGACCCCGATGCTGAGCGCGAAGCAGAGTTCGAGCGTCTCCTGGTTGGTCAGCCCGAGCTCCTTGGCGAGCTCATGGACGCGGATCTTTCCTGGCAAAGAGTGCCCCCTTCAGGACTCCGCGCGGTCTGCGGGCCCGGGAGCGTCCCCGGAGCGCGACGGCCACGCACCCCGAAGCCTACCGATCTCGCCCGGCCGAACGTCAGCCTGCAGAGCCCGCCCGAAGGCTCGGCGGCGCCGAGCCGTGTCGAAGCAGGCAACGTCGGCGCAGAGCCACGCGCCGCGGCCCGGTCCGGGCCCCAACCGCAGCGCGCCGCCCGCGGCCATGCCAACCCGCAGCATCAGCGCGCTGGGCCGGCGGGCGCGACAACCGATACAGGTGCGGACGGGACTCACGGGGGCCGGGCAGGAACCCGCGGTGCGGACGGGGCTCAGGCGCGGCCCGCCTGCTCTGCGGGCGACTCGGTCGCCTCGGCTTCGGGAGCCTCGGCCTGGTCCTGGGCCATGGCCGCGGCCCAGGCCTCGGCGCTGACAGCCTCGCCGCCGTCGGCAGGCTGCCACAGCTGCTCGCCGGTGGTGGGATCGGTGATCCACTCGCCCTCGGCCCACTCCACGTCGCCGTAGGCGGCCTCCTCGGCCAGCTGGGTCTCGCTCTTGATGTTGATCCCCCAGCCCGTGAGCCGGCTGGCGAGCCGGGCATTCTGGCCCTCCTTGCCGATGGCCAGCGACAGCTGGTAGTCGGGGACGATCACGTCGCAGTCGCCGGTCAGCTCGTTGGGCCGGACCTCCTTGATCCTCGCGGGCGACAACGCCTTGGTGACGAACTCCTCAAGCTCGCTGCTGAAGGGGACTATGTCGATCTTCTCGCCTCGCAGCTCGTTGACGACCTGGCGGACCCGGGCGCCCCTGGCCCCCACGCAGGCGCCCACCGGATCGACGTTCGGGTCGTTGGAGGACACCGCGATCTTGGTTCGGTGGCCGGGCTCGCGTGCGCACGCCTTGATCTCGACGATGCCGTCGGCGATCTCGGGGACCTCCAGCTCGAACAGCCGCTTCACGAGGCCGGGATGGGTCCGGCTGACCACAATCTGGGGGCCTTTGGCCGTCTTGCGGACCTCGACGATGTAGGCCTTGAGCCGGGTGTTGGAGTCGGGGCGCTCGTAGGGGACCTGCTCGGCCTGCGGCAGCAGCGCCTCCACCCTTCCCAGGTCCAGCAGGGTGTAGCGGGCGTCGGTCTGCTGGATCATGCCGGTGACGATGTCGCCCTCGCGGCCCGCGTACTCCTCGTACTTGAGCTCGCGCTCCGCCTCGCGGATGCGCTGGGTCATGACCTGGCGGGCGGTCTGGGCCGCGATGCGCCCGAAGTTGTCCGGGGTGACCTCGTACTCCTCGCCGACGGGGTTGCCCTCCTCATCGAGATCCTGGGCCAGCACGTGGAACTCCATGCTGGAGGGATCGATCGTCACCCAGGCGTACTCCTTGGCGTCGGGCAGCCGCTTGTAGGCCGACTCCAGGGCGTCGGCCAGAGCGGCGTACAGGGCGTCCACAGTTATGCCGCGCTCGGCCGCCATGGCCTGCAGCGCCTCCATCATGTCCTGGTTCATGGCTTCTCCTCCGTCTGGGCTCGTTGGGACTCTGTCCGCCGGCGGCTGCCCGGCCCCCACTCGAAGACGGTGCGGGCCGAGGCCAACTGCTCGAACGCGATGTGCGACACCAGGCCGTCCTCGCCCCGCAGGTCGACGCCGTCGTCGGCCACCGCCTCCAGCACGCCGGTCAGCCGGCGGGGCCCGTCGTATCCGGGGAGGGTCTTGACCTTCACCGCGGAGCCGGCGGCCCGGCGGAAATGGTCGGGGGTGCGCAGCGGTCGTTCCAGGCCGGGGCTCGACACTTCCAGCGTGTACCGGCCGTCTATGAGGTCGTGCTCGTCGAGGGCCCGGCTGACCGACCGCGACAGCCTCGCCAGCTCGTCCAGGTCGACGCCGGTGTCGGAGTCGACAAGGATCCTGACCATTCCGCCATGGTGCTCGACGTCGTAGAGGTCGACGGAGGCGGCTTGGGCCAGGGGGGCCACGAGGTCGCGGACGCGGTCGGCAATCGCCATGGTCTTGGTGGGGTTCTGCTCTCGAGAGGCGGCACGGTTGGGGCCCGAACCGGCAACGGCGTGGGCACCAGCCCACGCCGCTTCCGGAGAATCGAACGTTAGCGACAGTGTACCGGCCTCGACCCCCCGCGGTTTCCCGCTCTTGTTCGCTGCGCTCACGGGCCGCTCGGGCCACGGCCCCGCCCGTATGAAACGGATTCGCTCGCCTACCCGCGGGGCCTCTTAGGGGCGGCTCTTGCGCCGTATGCCCGCCACCACCGCCTCGGCGTTGTTGGCGTCATCCCCTAGCTCGTCAAGGTTGCGCCGACGATCCTCCTCGGCGGCCCGACGAGCCGAAGCTCGCGTCTCCTTTGCTCGCTCCAGCGCGGCCTCGGAGCCGTGCTCGCAGATGAACTCGGCCCACTCCACCAGCGCGTCCACCATCGCGTCCTCCGCGACGACGGCCACGTTCTCGCCCTTCACGAACAGGTGGCCGCGACGGTTGCCGGCGGCGATGCCGAGATCGGCGTCGCGGGCTTCCCCGGGACCGTTCACCACGCAGCCCATCACCGCCACCTGGAGGGGGATCTCACGCTCGCCGAACGCCTCCATAGCCTGCTGGGCCACGCCGAAGACGTCCACCTCGGCCCGGCCGCAGCTGGGGCAGGCGATCAGGTCGACGTTGCGTCTCTCGCGCAGCCCCATCGCCTCCAGCAGTTTCCGGCCGGCCCGGGCCTCCTCGACCGGGTCGGTCGTCAGGGAGTAGCGGATGGTGTCGCCGATGCCCTCGGCGAGCAGCGCCGCGATCCCGGCCGTCGACTTGATGGTTCCGGCCGGCGGGGGCCCGGCCTCAGTGACGCCCAGGTGAAGGGGATGATCGGTGGTGTCGGCGAGTTGCCGGTAGGCCTCGATCATCAGCGGCACGCTCGACGCCTTGACCGAGATCTTCACCAGGTCGAACCCGACGTCCTCGAAGTAGGCGAGCTCCCGCATCGCGGACTCCACCATCGCCTCGGGGGTCACCCCCAGCTCCGGGTGATAGAGGTCGGGATCCAGCGATCCCCCGTTGACGCCGATGCGGATCGGCACGTCCCGGTCGCGGCACTCCCGGGCCACCGCCTTGATGTGCTCGGGCCTGCGGATGTTGCCCGGATTGAGCCTCAGGCAGTGCACCCCGGCCTCCAGAGCGGCCAGCGCCATCCGGTGGTTGTTGTGGATGTCGGCCACGATCGGCACCGGGGAGCGGGGCACGATCCGGGCCAGCCCCTCGGCGGCCTCGGGCCGGTTGCAGGTGCATCGCACGATGTCGGCGCCCGCGGCGGCCAGGCCGTAGATCTGCTGGAGGGTGGCCTCGTGGTCGGCCGTCTTGGTGACCGTCATCGACTGCACGGTGACCGGCGCGCCGCCACCCACCGGAACCGTCCCGACCATGATCTGCCGTGTGGCCCGCCGCGGGAACGTCGCGGTTACCTTCACGGTCGAATCCTACCCGAGCGCTCTCACCAGGCTGCGCGGGTAGTCGCAGAGGCGTCGCGTCGGGGCGGGTTCTTCCCGCTCTTGTTCGCTGCGCTCACGGGCCGCTCGGGCCACGGCCCCGCCCGTATGGGCCGGATACGCTCACCTACCCGCGGGGCCTCTCAGCCAAAGCTGACCGGATCGAGGATGTCTCGCACCAGCGCCACCCCGCCGACCAGCAGCAGCAGCGCCACCACTGCGTAGGTGAGCGGCAGGAGCCGGGCCGCGTCCACCTGGTGGGAGCGGCCCCCGATGGAGCGGATCCGCTCGTAGGTGGCCACCACCACGTGCCCGCCATCGAGGGGCAGCAGCGGCAGGAGGTTGAACACGCCGAGGAACACGTTGACGTACATGATCAGCAGGAGCACGTTGGACGCTCCGTCCGACGCCGCCTCCGCGCCGATCCGGGCCACCCCGTAGATCGACAGAATCCGATTCTCGTCCGGATGGGACGTGTCGAGGCGCCGGACTTCGAGCTCGCGGACGCTCTGGGCCGGACTCGCGACCGGATCGTCGCCGCCTCCCAGCCCGTCCAGCGTCCCACCGAATCCGTCGGTCACGATGGTCGGGATGGCGAAGACCACATCACGCACCGTGGCTGCCAGCAGCCGGACCGACTCGCCGGCGGCCCCGACCACGCCCAGGCCCGGGTGGTGGTAGTCGGCCGACACTCCGAAGAAGCCCATCACACCGTTGGAGGGGTCCACCAGCTCGTTGATGATGGCCCCCTCCACCACCACGGGCCGGCCCGTGCGAGTGTCGACGATGGTTATGTCGATGGGTTGGCCGAGACGCCGGCCGGCGTAGTCGGCCAGCTGCGCGTAGGTCGGGGCGCCATCGGATTGGAGACCGGCTACCGCGAGGATGCGGTCGCCCTCGATCAGCCCCACGATCCCGGCCGCGCCGCGGGCGGTGAGGCGCTCGCCGATCCGGGTCACGGTCGTGTGGGTCGAGTCGCCCCTCAGGTAGACGACCTCCACTTCCTCGCCGGCCAGTTGGCGGACCTGGCGCGAGAAGTCACCGAAGGTGGTGCGGCCCACACCGTTGACCGAAACGAGCTCGTCCCCGGGCTGCAGGCCCGCGGCGGAGGCCGCGCTGTCGACCGAGACCGTGGCCAGGGTCCACTCCGCGACCTCCTCCGGCTGTTCGGCCCTGCCGACCGACAGGCGCCCGTCGACCATGAGGAGCACGAACAGCAGCACCAGCGCGATAACGAAGTGCATGCCGGATCCCGCCGTGAGCACGAGCAGCTTCCTCGGGTAGCTCTGCCGCCGGAAGCTGCGGGACTCGTCGACGGGGTCCACCGGCTCGAGGCTGCTCATGCCCGCGATGCGCACGTAGGCGCCCACCCACACGGCCTTGATGCCGTACTCGGTCTCGCCCCGCTGGAAGGACCAGAGGCGGGGGCCGAAGCCGATGAAGAACTCGGTGACCTTCATGCCGGTCATGCGGGCGGTGAGGTAGTGGCCGAGCTCGTGCAGGAACAGCATGGCCACAAGCAGCAGGATGATCACCACCCAGCTCACGCCGGCAAGCAGCCCGATGAGAGCCAGCAACGCGACGAGGATGGCGAGACCGGCGTGATCTGCCAGATGCGTGCGCATCAGGCCGCGTCGCGCTCCCCTACCAGGCCGGCCGCCACCCGGCGGGCTTGGCGGTCGGCAGCCAGCACCGCCTCGGTGCCGTCGGCCCGGTCGCCGGGCCACAGTCCCAGGGCCTCCTCGAGCACGCGGGCGATGTCCACCCAGCGGATCCGCCCGTCGAGGAAGGCCTGCACGGCTATCTCGTTGGCCGCGTTGAGCCAGGCCGGCGCGGTCTCCGAGGCCCGGCCGGCCTCGTAGGCGAGGTCGATGCAGCCGAAGGCGGCCCGGTCGGGCTGCTCGAAGTCCAGGCGGTTGAGCTCGGCCCAGTCGATGGCGCCGTAGGCCAGGTCGAGGCGGTCGGGATAGGCGAGCGCGTAGCCGATGCAGAGCCGCATGTCCGGCTTGGAGAGCTGCGCCACCGTGGCCCCGTCGCAGTAGGTGACCATGGAGTGGACGATGGACTGGGGGTGGACGACGACCTCGATCTGGTCGTAGGCGACTCCGAAGAGCTCGTGGGCCTCGATGACCTCGAGACCCTTGTTCATCAGCGTGCTGGAGTCGATGGTGATCTTGGGCCCCATCTGCCAGGTCGGATGGGCCAGGGCGTCGGCGATGGTCACCGCCTCGAGCTGTTCGAGGCTGCGGCCCCGGAAGGGTCCGCCGCTGGCGGTCAGCACGACGGACGACACCCGCTCGCGATGGTCGTTTGCCCTGAGGCACTGGTGCACCGCGCAGTGCTCGGAGTCGACGGGAATGATCTCGGCTCCCGGGGTGGCGCGGGCCCGCTGGACCACCGGACCGGCCGCGATCAGCGACTCCTTGTTGGCCAGCCCGAGCCGCCGGCCCGCCTCCAGGGCCGCCAGCGTCACCGGCAGTCCTGCGAACCCGACTACTCCGTTGATGACCGTGTCGGCTTCGCGGGCCGCGGCAGCCATGGCGTCGGCGCCGGCGAGCAGCTCGGTTCCTTCCGGCAGCCGCTCGGCCAGCTCCGGAGCGCGGGACGCATCGGCCAGCGCGACGACCGGAGGCCGGAAGCGCTGGGCCTGCTCGGCCAGCATGTCGACGGAGCGGGCCGCGCCCAGCGACGCGACGCGGTAACGGTCGGGCCTCGCCCCGATGATGTCGAGTGTCTGGGTCCCGATCGATCCGGTCGAGCCCAGGACGGCCACCGAGGAAGAACTCAAGTCAGCTCACCCCGGACGCCGAGACGGAGTACTCAACTCACCCGCTCGGCCTCTTAGATGAGGTCCGTCATGATGGCCACGTAGTAGGTGGCGGGCAGCACGAACAGCAACGCGTCGAACCGGTCCAGGATCCCACCGTGGCCCGGGAGGACGGAGCCCATGTCCTTGATGTTGAGGTCGCGCTTGAGCATCGACTCGGCCAGATCCCCGATGGGAGCGGCCACTGCTACCACCACGGCCATGATGATCGCCACCCAGGCGCTGCCGGGCTCGGCCGCCACCGGTGCGGGCATTCCAACCAGCCCCATGATCACGCCGACCCCGACGGTGACAACCATGCCGCCTACGAGCCCCTCCAACGTCTTGTTGGGGCTGGCACGCGACAGCGGGGTCCGACCGGCGGCCCGTCCAACCGCCATCGCGCTCACGTCGTGGGCGACGGTCAGCACGATCGCGGTTGTGAGCAGCCCGGTTCCGTGGGTGGGAACCTTGAGCAGCAGGGCGGCGTGCGCGCCGAGAACGCCGATGTAGGCCACCGCCAGGACGGTCACCGCCAGCCCCCGCACCGGCCCCTCGACGCCGGCCCCGGTCAGGTACCAGAGCGCTCCGAAGACGACCAATAGCACCATTACGACGACGATGGCGTCCATGCCGCGCCAGTACGCCGCGAGCGGCATCATGACCACCCCGGCCAATCCCAGCACCACCGCCGGCTGGTAGCCGGCGACCCTCACCGCGCTGAGGAGTTCCACCGCCGCGAGTCCGAGCACGATCGTGGCCACGACGAGCGCCCAGGCGGGGCCCACCTGCATGGCCACCAGGATCACGGCCGACAGCACTACGCCGACGAGCACCGCCATCGGCATGTCGCGCTCGGCCGCGGCCGCGGGGGCCGCACCCGCACCGGTCATCCCGGCGTACTGGTCCTCGTAGCCGAAGAAGTCCTCGTTCCCCATGGAAGACCCCACCGGCTCCTGCGGCTCGATCGGGGGCAGGACCTCCTCGGGCTCGTCCCACTGGGGGGCGGTGGTGTGATCGGTCCAGACGCCCATCTCCTGGGGGTCGGCCTCCTGGAGCCGCGGCTCCGACGACGTCGACGGCGACGGACCGGTGGGCTCGGGCTCCATCCAGTCGGGCTCGCCGGAGTCGTCACCGAACACTGACCGTCCCGCAACCACACCCGCGTCGTCGGCGAGCATGTCGCCGCCGGCGGCGTCCGGCTCTCCAAAATCGTCCTGCTCGCTCACTGCATCGCTCCTTCCGGCTCGCCGGGCTCCTGTCCCGGGCCATGTGTGCGTTCACACCTCAAGCAGTTCATCCTCTTTGCTGGCCAAGGCCAGATCGACTTGCTTCTCATGGGCGCGGGTGAGGTCGTCGATCTGCTCACCCGCACGCGTCACTGCGTCGGCGGACACTCCGCCATCCTTCTCGATGCCGTCCAGATCTTTGCGGGCCTGCCGGCGCAGGCCGCGGATCCGGTTGCGGGAGTCCTCCGCCATCGAGCCGACGAGCCTGGCCAGGTCCCTGCGGCGCTCCTCGGTGAGCGGCGGGAACGAGAGCCGTATCACCCGACCGTCGCTGCTGGGGACCAGCCCCAGTTGGGCCTGCTGGATGGCTCGCTCGACGGCGCTGATGTTGGCGGGATCATGGGGGGTGATGATCAGCTGGCTGGCCTCGGGGATCGCGAAGCTGACGAGCTCCCGCATGGCCATCCTCACGCCGTAGGCCTCGACCTGGACACGTTCGAGAAGGGCCGAGCTGGCTCGGCCGGTGCGGACCGTGGAGAACTCGCGCTTGGCCGCGGCGACGGCCTCATCCATGCGCTCGCCGGCGTCGGCCAGCACCATGCCGATCAGCTCCTCGCTCATGGATTGCGGTCCTCCTGAGCCACGAGCGTACCCACCTCGGCGCCGTCAAGCAGGGATTGGAGGTTGCCGGGCCCCATCAGGTCGAACACCACGATCGGGAGGCTGTTGTCCATGCACAGCGTGATGGCGGTGGCGTCCATCACCTCCAGCCCCCGGTTGAGGACCTCGAGGTACGTGACCCGCTCCAGCCGGGTGGCGCTGGCATCAACCTCGGGGTCGGCGGTGTAGATGCCGTCGATCCCTCCGTGGGTGCCCTTGAGAACCACTCCGGCCTCCACCTCCGCAGCCCGCAGAGCGGCGGTGGTGTCGGTGGTGAAGAAGGGGTTGCCGGTACCGCCGGCGAATATGACCACCCGGCCCTTCTCGAGGTGGCGGATGGCCCGGCGGCGGATGTAGGGCTCGGCGATCTGGGCCATGTGGATGGCGGTCTGTACCCGGGTGGGCTGGCCCAACTGCTCGAGCGTGTCCTGAAGGGCCAGGGCGTTCATGACCGTGGCCAGCATCCCCATGTAGTCGGCCTGGGCCCGGTCCATGCCCGCGCCCGCGCCCTGAGTGCCCCGCCACAGGTTCCCGCCGCCGACCACGACCGCGATCTCGACGTCGAATCCGATCGTCGCCTCGGCGATCCCCGCGGCGATGTGTCGCACCGTGTCGCCGTCTATGCCGCCGCCCGATCCCCCGGCGAACGCCTCGCCGGAGAGCTTCAGCAGCACCCGGCCCCAGCGAGCCGGCCGCCGTGCGGCTCCGTCGGCGGCATCGGCGGGGAGATCCATGTTCAGTCTCCGATGGTGACCTGCACGAACCGCACGATCGACCCGCCGCCGATGCTGTTCCTCACGGTGGTCTTCTCGCCGTGAAGGCCCTGCTCGAGCAGGACGCGCTCGGCGTACCAGCCCCGCATCCTGCCGTCAACGATCTTGTCCCACGCCTGGGCGGGCTTGCCCTCGGCCTTGGTGATCTCCAGCAGGGCGGCCCGCTCCCGCTCGACCTCGCCCGCGGGGATCTCCTCCGCGCTGAGGAACTGCGGTTTGGCGAAGGCGACGTGCAGCGCCACCTGATGCAGGGCATCGGCACCGACGCCGCTGCCCTCCACCACCACGGCGTTCACGCCCCGGCCGTCCTGGCGGTGAACGTAGGAGTCGAGGATGTTCCCGCTGGCGGCCTCGAGCCGCTCGACCACGCCGACCTGGATGTTCTCCTTCAGCACCAGCTTCAGGTCCTCGATCTCTTTCGAGTGCCGCTCGACCGCGCCGGCTCCGGCGTCGAGCACCGACTCGGCCAGTGCCTGGACCAGCGACGTGAAGCTCTCGTTCTTGGCCGAGAAGTCGGTCTCGCACTTGAGCTGCACCACCGCCGCGCTCGCTCCGTCGGCTGCGATGGCGATGGCGCCCTGGTCGTTGTCGCGGCCGGTTCGAGCGTCGGCCTTGGCCAGACCCTGCTCCCTCAGGATCTGCCGGGCGGCCTCCATGTCGCCGTCAGCGGCCGTCAGAGCCTTCTTGGCGTCCATCATTCCGGCCCCGGTCACATCGCGCAGAGCCTTCACGTCACGGGCGCTCACCGCCGCCATGTCAGGTCTCCTCGTCGGTGTCGGCGGCGCCAGCAGCGTCATCGGCTGTCTCGGCGGCGGCAGCTTCGGCCGTGTCGGCGACATCGAGGCCGCCGTCGCTTGCCGTGTCTGCGTCTTCGATGGTCGCCTCGATGTTCTCATCCCCAGCCGAGTCGTCGACGGCCGGGGCAGCACCGTCGGCTACCGAGGCAGCATCGTCGACGGCTGAGGCAGCACCGTCGGCTACCGAGGCAGCATCGTGGGCTGCGTCGGCTCCATCGCCGGCTGCCTCACCGTCGTCCTCGGCGGCCTCGGACTTGGCCCGGGCGACACGGGCCTCGCGCTCGGCGGCCTCGGCGGCGGCCTCGGACCGGGCCCGGGCCTGCTGCTCGGCCACCTCGGCCTCGGTGAGCACGTCGCGCTCGACGCTGGCGACCTCGGTCCGCTTGGAGTGAATGAAACGCCCCTCCTGCACCGCGTCGGAGATCACCCGGGCCATGAGCCGTCCGGACCGGATGGCGTCGTCGTTGCCGGGAATGGCGTAGTCCACCAGGTCGGGGTCGCAGTTCGTGTCCACCACGGCAACGATGGGCACGCCCAGCTTCCGGGCCTCGGTAACCGCGATGTACTCCTTCTTGGTGTCGAGAATGAACACCGCGCCGGGGGGCTCCTCCATGTCGCGGATACCGCCCAGGTTGCGCTCGAGCTTGGTCAGCTCCCGTCCCAGCTGGAGGGCCTCCTTCTTGGGCATGGCGTCGAACTCGCCCGAGTCGCGCATCCGCTGGAATTCCTTCATCTTGGCGATGCGCTTGGCGATGGTGTGGAAGTTCGTGAGCATCCCGCCCTGCCAGCGCTCGTTCACGTACGGCATGTTGCAGCGCTCGGCGTAGGACTGGATGGAGTCCTGTGCCTGCTTCTTGGTGCCAATGAACAGGACAGTTCCCCCGTCGGCCACCAGATCCCGCACGAACACGTAGGCGCGCTCGAGATGGGCGAGGGTCTGGCGGAGGTCGACTATGTGGATTCCGGCCTTGTCGCCGTGGATGAAGCGTTTCATCTTCGGGTTCCACCGGCGGGTCTGGTGGCCGAACTGAACGCCGGCCTCCAGCAGTTGCTTCATGGTGACGACAGCCATGCTTATGTGCTCTCCCGGTTCTGCGTGGCCCGCGCCGGACGCGTTAGCGACCGGGTGAAGGCGCGGGTTGCGAATTGATTCGGCGACGCCGTTCGGCGCCGTCGGGCCCTCCAGGGCCGGTGGGTGAGTGTACCGAGAGCGAGCGCGGATAGGCGAAGGCCCGGCGTCACGGTCCCACCGGCACCAGCCGCACCCGTGTACGGCGCACCCCGATGAATCCGGCCGGATCTACGTAGCTCCCGTCCACCCGCACGCCGAAGTGAAGCCTGTCGCCAGCGACGCCGATCACTCGACCCTTGTCGACTCGGGCGCCGGTCCGCACGCTCATGCGCATCAGGAACGAGTACGAGCTGACCACGCCACCGCCGTGGTCGACGGTCACATACAGGGAGCCGGCCACCGCCCCCGCGAAGGACACCGTGCCGGCCGCCGCGGCCCGTACGACCTGGCCGGGCACAGTGTCGTACTCGATGCCGCGGTTTCCCGGGCCGTAGCGGTCCTCCGGCGGGCGGAACGGGTCAGCCACCGGCGCCTCGACGGGCGGTCTGAACACCGGCCCGTCACGCTGGAGCGCCGCGGCAGGCGCGGCGGACGCCAGCACCGCGACAACCGCGACCGCGGCGGCACGCCGCCGCCACTTGGATCCGGTAGCCACGAGACACGCCACGATGATCCTCCTCCTGCCTGTACTCAATGCAGGATAACAACATGATAAAGATCTAAAAATATTTATACATTCTTATATTGCATTTAAAGGTGCTAAAAGCTATTCTACGTATGGCCTCGGCGAGCGGCACAGGGGCCCACGCCGCCCCACGGTTCGCCCCAGAACTTCACGAAAGTCGACGGCCAGTTCGAGAAGGTCGACGGCCAGTTCGCAGAGTTGAGGGGCTATCTCGAGCTGGCGATGGCCAAGCAGACGCGCACGATGGTCTACATCATGGCCGGCTTCGCGCTTACGACGTGGGTGAGCATGGCCGGGGTGATAATTGCCTTCGTGAACTTGGCCCCATAGCCACTCGCCGCGGCTGCGCTAGAGACCGCGCCAGCCGGCGCCTGAAGCCAGCCCGTCTCAAGGCTGATCCCTATTCTTCAAGAGGCGGGCTCGGGCCTCGTTCAGCCTGCGGAGTGTCTCGCTCTTGCCGAGCAGGCGCATGGGCTCCCATAGCGGCAACCCGGCGCCGGTGCCGGTGACGGCCACCCGTACCGGGGGCTGGGACCGCACCCGCGCGCCCGTGCTCTCGGTCAACTCGTCGCCGACGCCCATCACGATCGACTCGAGTCTCTCGGCAGAGGTGAAGTCGTCGACGGCCAGGCGGGCCCCCACCGCCTCCAGCACCTCGGCGGCGGCCCGGCCCTTGACGATCGACTTGTGCCAGGCCTTCTCGTCGTAGGTGACGTCTGGACACAGGATCCAATCGATCCAGCCCGCGGCCTCGTCGAGGTGCGCGATCCGCTGCTGGATCTCGCCGGCGAGCGCCTCCACCGTGCCGCGGTCGTAGCGCTCGGAAGGCCAGGGAACGTCGGGGCCGGTCAGGAAGGGCTCGGCCCGGACCGCGAACTGCTCACCGGTGAGCTCGGAGATGTAGGCCGAGTTGATGTGGTCGAGGCGAGCCGGATCGAAGAAGGCCGGAGCCGGCTTCACCGCGTTGAGGTCGAACAACTCGACGATCTCGTCGAGCGGGCGGATCTCCACCTCGTCGGGCGGCCCCCAGCCGAGCAGGGCGAGGTAGTTGACCATGGCCTCGGGCAAGTAGCCCCGGCTGCGGTAGTTGTCGAGGGCCACATCGTCGCGCCGCTTGGACAGCTTCTGGCGCTTGGCGTTCACCAGCAGCGGCAGGTGCGCGTATTGGGGCAGCGCACCGAAGCCGAGGGCCTGCCAGATCAACTGCACCCTGGGCGTGGTGTTGAGCAGGTCCTCACCCCGGATCACATGGGTGATCCCCATGTCGTGGTCGTCGACCGCATTGGCCAGATGGAAGGTCGGCGAGCTGTCGCCACGGCGGATGACGAAGTCCTCCAGCGACTCGTTCGGGAAGCTCACCCGGCCCCGAACGATGTCGTCGACGACGGTGGTGCCCTCATCAGGGCATCTGAAGCGCACCACCACGCCGGGACCGTCGGCCACATCGCGGTCGCGGGACCAGCCGTGGTAGCCGGCCGGGAGCCCGGCTGCGGCGCAACGCTCCTCGATCTCGGCCCGGGTCAGGTCGCAGTAGTAGGCCGCTCCGTCGGCCACAAGCTGCTCGATGGCGTCGGAATGCCTGTCCCGGCAGTCGGACTGGAAGTGGGGCCCCGAGTCCCAGTCCAGGCCCAGCCATCGCAGCGGCTCGATGATGGCGTCCACGTACTCCTGGGTCTTCAGCGCGGCGTCGGTGTCCTCCACCCGCAGCACCATCTCGCCGCCGTGATGGCGTGCGAACAGCCAGTTGAACAGCGCGGTCCGGGCGCTCCCCACATGCAGGAACCCCGTAGGCGCGGGCGCGAACCGGACCCTGGGCGAACTCACAAGGCGAGACTACCGACGCAGCCCGAACCTGCTGTGACCCGCGAACGGGGCAAGGAAGAGCCTTGATCCGGTCCATGAGCTCTCTGCTACGGTCGCGGCAGTTCTGCAATACCCCGAGATCAAGGGAGCCGCCTGTGTCCGACCTGCCCCCACCCCCTCCGGACGACTC
>VYCW01000080.1 GCA_009843735.1 Acidimicrobiaceae bacterium
CACCTCCTCCTCGATCAGGCAGTACTCGGCCACACCCAGCCCGCTGCCTCCCTCCTCCACCGGGGTGAACGGACCCACCCAGCCCCGGCTGCCCATGGCTGCGTAGATGTCGGCCGGGAAGCGGGCCTCACGCTGGCAGGACCGCAGCTCGTCCCGGTGCTCCTCCGCGAAGGCGGCCATGGCTGCGATGGTGGATCGGGGCCAATCCGGGTCCTTGAAAGTCAGGTTCACGTACATGGCTCGTCCTGGCGGAGCGGGTTGGGCCCATGTTGTATACCAACCCGCGACCCGACACCTAAGGGGGCCGTAGCCTGCCGTCTCAGGACTTGTCGGCCTCGGATTCGTCAGGTGAGGATTCGTCGGGCTCGGACCCGTCGTCCGACGCGAGGATCCGTTCCAGCGTTCTTGCCGCTTCGGAGCTGCGAGAGGACGGGAGGGCGGCCGCGTCGACCGGGTTGCATTTGCGGAGCTCCTCGATGACATCGTCTCCGATGTCGGCATCGTCCTGGTCGCTCGGGATCGGCCTGTCGTCGGCCATCGCGTCTTCCCGCCTTCGTGTGCTCAACCCATGTTTCCTGGGATCGTAGGGATTCAGGCTCATTAGCGGCCAGAGAGCGTGTTCATGCGGTCCTCGAGTCGCTTGCGGGCCCGGTGGACCCGGATGGCGACCGCGTTCGCTGAGATGCCCATGGCCTCGCCGATCTCGGCGTGTGACATCTCTTCCCACGCCACCAGCATCAGGAGCTCGCGGTCGGCCTCTCGCAGGCTGCGCAGCGCCGGGAGCAGAGCGCTGGCCCGGTCAGTGACCTCCGGCGGGCTGTCGGCCCACGCGGGAGGGGTCGCGCTGCGGATCTTGCCCCTGAGCCGGACGAGACGGCGGGCGGATCGGACCGCGGTGAGGATCGTGTTGCGGGCTACCCCGTACAGCCAGGCCCGTTCGTAGCCCTCGGGAACCTCGTTACGTCGCCGCCAGGCCACCAGGAAGGTCTCCGAGACCACCTCGTCGGCCGTCTGCCCGTCCACGCGCCTGCGGGCGTAGGCCAGCAGCATCCGGTAGTTGGCGTCGTACAGGTTGATGAACCAGTCTCTGCCCCGGCCTTCGGCCGCGTCGACGCCCATCACCTCTGCTATGTCCATTGTCCTCCTCTTTCTTTCTCCCCCGGTCGTGAGCCGGCGCGGCAGGCCGGCCTGATGTTTCTCCTTCTCCAGCTCCCGCGAGGGAATCGACCTGCTCGCGTGCCTGGGCTCGTGCCAAGAGGCCGCGTGGCTGCCTTGCCCCCGGATTGCAGCATCGAGAGAGGCGTGTGTAGGTCGTGGCCTCAGTATTTCGAATGATGCGCGTGATGTAAATGTGTCATTCGTCACACAGGCCACGAGCGGGCCTGCCCGCCCCTCACTGGAGCGCCTGCCCGCCCCTGTCAGCGCAGGATCAGGGCTGCTCCTCCCGAGCGAGGGTCGCTGGCGAGTTCGGCGTTGCGGTGGCCGCCGTCGTGGGCGTGCGGGGCGGCGACCACCTGCAGGCCCCCGCCCACATTGCTGGTGGGGCGCACCTCGTAGCCGGCCAGCCGGGCGTCGTCGCGCCACTCGATGCCCGGCTCCGCGAAGGCATACCACGGCTCGCCGATCCCGGCCGGCACGCCGAAGCGGTCGCCGGTGGGGCACACGAACCAGCGCGGCCCGGCCGCGATGTCGGCCGTGTCCGCACCCTGCCGGAAGCGCTGGATGGCCTGGGCCAGCCACTGCACCTGCCGGTCGCCTCCGGGAGTGGCCAGCGTCATCCAGCCGGAGCCGTCGCGGCGCCGGACATGGGCGGCGCTCAGCGTGTGGGGCAGCACCGCACCGCCGCGCCGGTTGCATCCGGGCAGGTCCGGGCGGTCCGACAGCGCGGTCCCGACCCGGTTGCTGAAAGCCACGCCGGTGCCGCCGGCTACCCAGCCCGTGCCGAACTGCACTCCGGCCAGGCTGTGCACCACCGTCGCCGACAGCCCGCGGCGGTCCAGCGCGGTGGCCACCGCGGTGCCGGACGGCAGGGCGGGCCCCCGGCGGCAGAACTCGGTGAGCCGTTCCTCGGTGAGCGGCGCGGTCGCCTCGGCGTACTCCCGCGACGCGGGGTCGGCGCCGGGTCCTGCGGCCGACAGCAGCGCCGGGGTGATGGTGGCCTGGCTCGGCGCCGGTGTCACCCACACCACGACGTCTTCGAGCTCGAAGCGCTGGGCCGGCTCGACGGTTGCCTGCACCGCGTTCAGGTCGTCGTGGGTGAGGGCCGCGCCGTCCTCGGCGGCCGCGGCCACGAGCCGGTCGGCCAGCTCGCCGCGGTAGAAGGCGTCGGGCCCTCGCTGCGCGACCGCCTCCAGGGTGGTCGCCAGCTCCGGCAGGCGGATGGTCGCGCCCTGGCCCGGGGCTGTGCCGGTTCCCAGCATCCGTTGCAGCGCTTGGGTGTGTCCCCGGTCCTGCACCCGCCGGTACACATCGGCCATTCGAGCGGTCACGACATGACCGGCTGCGGCCGCTCCGGCACCGTTGAAGAGCTCGGTCCAGTCCAGCCTTCCATGGGCCCGCCAGGCCGCCTCGGCGCCCCGCAGCGAGCCGGGCACGACCGCGTTGTGCGGACCGCTGGTGGGGGGCCAGCCCTCGGGCTCCGCGCCGTTGGAGCCGGCCGCCGCCAGCGGTGACCGCGACCACCCTCCGTACACCTCGACGACCTCGCCGCTCGGGCTACCCCCGTCGGCCACGAGAACCACCATCTCCCCGCCCGGTCCGCTCTGAGGGGCGTTGACCACCCACTGGGTGAACGCCGCGGCCAGGGCGGCGTCGACGGCCGAGCCGCCGGAGCGCAGGGCCTCGATCCCGGCCTGGGAGGCGAGCCGGTGTCCGCTGGCGACCCCCGCCGACCCGCTCACCGACCCGGCGATCCTCATTCGCGGCGGCTGCAGCAGAATCTCGGTTGAGAAGGGGTGTCTCTACGACACATAAGTCACCCGAGATTCGAGGGCGCCGACAAGGTCGTCGAAGCCCATCGGCCGGTCCTCGAGGGCGGCCCGGCTGGCGGCCTCGCCCGCGAGCATCACGATGTCGGCCGCGCTCCAGCCTTCGGTGCTCTCAGCCAGCTCGGAGGCCAGGTCCTCGTCGAGCTCCAGTCCATGCGCGGCAGCCAGCGACCCGATCAGCTCGCCCCGCCGGCCCCGGTCGGGGTTGGGGACCTCCAGGTGCACCCCGAGCCGGCCCGATCGCAGCACCGCCTCATCGATCAGCTCGGGCCGGTTGGACGTGCCCACCACGAACACCTGGCCCCCGGCCAGCACGTCGTCGAGGGAGGCCAGCAGAGCCGACACCACCCGCTCGTCGGTGCGCTCGCCGCTCTCGCCGGCCCGCACCGGGGCCAGCGCATCGAGGTGGTCGAGCATCACCAGCGACGGCCGGGCCTCGGCCGCTCGCCGGAACAGCGCCCGGACCGCCTCCTCCGACTCGCCCAGCCACTGGTTGTAGACCTTGCTCCCCTCGATGGCCACGAAGTTCACGCCGAGCTCGGAGGCCAGGGCGTGCACCAGCGCGCTCTTCCCCGACCCGGCCGGGCCGTGCAGCAGCACGCCCTGCTGGGCGATCGCGGCGTCCTCCGATGCCGGGGCCCCGGCCGGGGCGGAGGCCGGCTCCACCGCCCGGCGACCCAGCTCCCGGAGCCGCCCCTTGAGCTCGCCGAGGCCCACGATCTGGTCCCAGGTGATGCGCTCGGTGCGGGTCACCACGTCGCGCAGCACGCTCGGCCTCACCGTGCGCAGCGCGGCCTCCAGGTCGCCGGGCTCCACCGCCAGGTCGGTGCCCTCCAGCGAGTCGGCCAGCTCGAAGCCCTCGCGGCCCGAGGCCAGCCGGTCAGCCGCCTCCAGACCGGCCGAGCGGGCCAGATGCATCAGGTCGGCCCCAGTGAAGCCGCCGGTCTCGCCGGCCACCGCCGCGATGGCGTCCTGGGCCTGGGAGGTCAGGGGCATCTCCCGGGTGTGGATGGACAGGATCTCGGCCCGGGCCGCCTCGTTGGGCGGGCCCACGAAGATCTCCTCCTCGAAGCGCCCGGGCCGCCGGAAGGCCGGGTCGATGGCCTGGATGCGGTTGGTGGTGGCCATCAGGATCAGGCCGTCCACCTCCTCGAGCCCGTCCATCAGGGTGAGGAGCTGGCTGGCCGCCCGCACGTCGCTCTGCGACGCCAGGCGTTCCCGGTTGGTGGCGATCACGTCGAACTCGTCGATCATCACCAGCGACGGGGCGTGGGCCAGCGCCCGCGAGAACAGCAGCCGGAGGTTGGCCTCGGTCTCGCCCTGCACGCTGCCCACCAGCTCGGTGGCCGACATGCGGTAGGCGGTGACGCCCAGCTCGTTGGCCAGCGCCTTGCAGATGAGCGTCTTGCCGGTGCCGGGCGGTCCGTGCAGCAGCACTCCCTTGGGCGGGCGCACTCCCAGCCGGCGGTAGAAGGCGGGGCGCAGCAGCGGCAGCTCCACCAGCTCCCGCAGGCGCCTGATGATCGGGTCGCACCCGCCCACGTCGGCCAGGGTGATGAGCCGCTCCGACACGCTGACGTCGGCCCGGTGCAGCTCCACCTCGGTGCTGTCGCCCATGCGCGACGGCGACGGCGACGCCAGGTCGATGCGCACCAGCATCCCCGCACCGCCGGGGTAGATCTCGGCCAGCACCCGGTTGCCGCCGTACAGCGGGGTCCCGTCGTCGCGCAGGCGCTCCAGCAGCCGCTGGTGCAGGTTGAACGTCAGGTTGTAGGGCGGGGTGATGCGGGCGTTCTGCGCCTCCGGCAGCTCACCCACCGCCGTGGCGTCCATGGGCTCGCCGGGGCGCACCGCCAACTGGGGCCACAGCATGCGCCCCAGCCGCACCAGCTTGTCGTCGTGGTCGTGTGTCCTGACCACCGCCCAGGCCTTGTGGTCGCCGTTGCGCAGCGCCACCGCGTCGCCGTCGGCGAGGCCCAGCTGCTCCAGGCAGGCCGCCGACAGGCTGGCCTCCGACGGCCCCAGCTTGGATCCCGGCGCGGGCCGGGCCGCCAAGCGGGTCAGCTGTGCTGGGCCTGCCACTCCGGACACGGCTCGAGCACCTCCATGGCCACCCCTCCCTCGGGGCTGATGGCCGAGTCGAGGTTGGCCCAGCACACCAGCATCCTGGTCGGTCCCACGCCGGTGTTGAAGTGCTGGTAGGTCACTCCCGACTCCTTGATCGGGATGGCGATCACGTCGCCCTCCTCCCATTCGTGGGCCCGGCCGTCGAGCACGGTGTGGCCGCTGCCGGCCATCACGAAGTGGATGATCCCGCCCTGGCAGTACAGCTTGCCGCTGTTGGAGCCCTGCGGGACCTCCAGCTCGTGGAAGTACAGGGCTCTGGTGCTGGGGGTCTCCAGGTGGGGGTGCAGGTACCAGCGCATGGTCCCCATGCGGTTCAGTTCGGGCTCGCAGTCGTCCCGTCCGATGAGGTTCTTGGCCTGGGACCGGCGGTCGCGCTCGTCACGCGACTCGGCGAAGGTGATGTCGTAGAGCGTCTGGTCAGCCATCGCCGGCCCTCTCGCCGATGATCCGGGTGACGGCCACGATGGGATCCTCGCCGGCTTCGCCGTCGGCGCCGTCCGGATCGTCCGTGCCGGTGTCGGTGGACGCCATCTCCCGCCAGTTCGACTGCTCCTTGACCTGGGCCAGCATCGAGCCGGTCTGGAACAGGAACGGGATGTAGATGAAGGCGATCCACTGCGAGCTCTGGGAGTCGTCGTAGTTGAAGTGCTGGTGCTCGACGCCGCCGGGCTTCACCGGCAGGATCAGCAGGTCGCCCGGCTTCCAGTGGTACTCCACCCCGTCGAACACGCTGTAGCCCGCGCCCCGGGTGACGTAGATCACCAGCCCGCCCTGATGGGTATGGGCTCCCGACTCGGTCTGGATGTCCTTGCGGAACACCATCCAGTCCTGAACGGCCCGGTTCTCGGCCCGCATGTGCAGGTAGTACTTGCTGCGCCCCTGACGGGACTGCTGCCAGGGCAGGTCCTTGCCCTTGATCACCACCTGGCCGCTGTCGGCCAGGTTGCGCCGCTCCGCGAACGTGGAGAAGAAGACCTCGTACGGGTGCCGGTCCTCCTCGCTGCGGTCACGCTCTCGCAGCCGGGTCTGCTCTCGTTCGACCATCGTCCGTCCCTTCTGAGTCCTGTCTGTTGAGTCTGGCGTGCCCGGCAGCGCCGCTCGGCTGCTGCGACGGTCAGGCCGCCATGCGCAGGAACCGGGTGGCGTTGCCCGAGAACAGTCTCTCGCGTTTGGCGCCGTCTTCAATGCCCCAGGCCAGCGCCGAGCCGGGAGAGTCGGGGAAACGGCACTGGGCGTGGGGGAAGTCCGACTGGTACATGAGCACCCCGTCGCCCAGGACGCTGTCGACGTAGTCGTAGATCTTGCGGCCCTCGTACAGCTCGATCCCGCAGTAGACGTGACCGGCCCGGGCGTACTCCGACGGCAGCATCGACAGCTGCGGCCCCTTGCTCTTGAGGTGCCTGGACTGGCCGTCGAGGCGCAGCAGCCATTCGGGCAGCCAGCCGCAGCCGGTCTCGGAGAAGCCCACCCGGAAGTCGGGGTGGCGGTCGAACACCCCCGACAGCAGCAGGTAGGCCAGCCGCAGCTGCGCCCCCCACGGGTGGGCCGCGGTGCGGGCCACCACGATGTTGTCCCACACGTCGCGGTAGCCGGGGAAGTAGGGCGGCTCGTAGAAGAACGAGTGGTGCAGCAGGGGCAGGTCGGCGGCGGCCAGCGCGGCCCAGATCGGCTCCAGGTCGGGGTCGTCGATGGGGTAGCCCTCGGCCAGGGCGAGCATGGCTCCGGCCACCGACGGCTGATCGCCGCACTGCTCGATGTGGCCCACCGACCATTCGACGTCCTCGCCGGTGAGCATCAGCAGGCTCTTGAGCCGGCCGGTGTCGATGGAGCAGAAGTCGGTCATGTAGCGCTGGTACGACTCGTACAGCCCGGTGGCCACGTCGGTGGGGCACACCGTCACCGACTGGGGCCACGTTCCTGGGATCAGCAGGTGCACGTCGGTGCCCTCGCGGTCCATGTCGGCGATGCGGCCTTCGGCGTTGTCGTGGCCGACGCCGTAGCGGGGGGAGTCCTCGGTGACGACTAGGCCCCGGATCTTGCCCTCCAGCGCGGCCCGGCCGCCCGCGCCCAGCTCCTCCTCGTGCTGCGACTTCTCGCCGATCTCCCGCAGGTAGCCGCGGGGCTCGATGCTGAGGTTGGTCCAGGGGCCGTCGGGGTCGCCGTAGGTGAGGGGCAGTTCGACCCGGCGCTCGTAGTGGGCCAGCTCGGCGTCCCAGTGGTCGAGCAGTGCCCGGTCGGCGTAACGCTTGAGCACCTCCACCGACGGCCACACATGGGTGTCGGTGTCGATGATGGTCAGCCCGTCGCGCACGACGCTCCTCCTGGTTGGGTGTTGCTGGCTTCCGGAGCGCTGCTCCCGGCCGACCCGCAGCCGCGGATTGTATACCGTTGGTCTGTACACGCTTGCATCGGGCGTGGCAGGCTGACCTGATGCGGGTGGTCGTGATCGGCGCCGGGATCGCGGGTGCGGCCGCGGCCTGGCACCTGGCCGAGCACGTCTCGGTGGACATCATCGAGCGGGAGGGCCATCCCGGGGCCCACGCCACCGGCCGGTCCGCCGCCCTACACACCGAGACCTCGGGTGCTCCCGTGGTGAGCGCGCTGGCCGCGGCCAGCCGGCCGTTCCTGGCCGAGCCGCCCACCGGATTCACCGACCATGCACTGCTGTCGTCCCGGGGCCTGCTTTGGATCGCCCGGTCCGCCGAGCGCCACCTGCTGGAGGACAAGGCGGCCGCCGCGGAGGCCCACGGTGTAGAGGTCCAACGCCTCGACTCGTCGCAGTGCTGCGACCTGGTCGGTGTGCTGCACCCCGAGGCCGCCGCCGGCGGGGTCCACGAACCGGGCGCCATGAACATCGACGTGGACGGGCTGCTGCAGGGGTTCCTTCGGGGTGCCCGCCGCCGGGGCGCCGAGCTGCATGTGGACGCCGGGATCACCGCGGTCACCGAGCGGGACGGCGGCTGGCGGGTGCAGGCCGGGGAGCGGCACTGGGACTGCGACGTGGTCGTGAACGCCGCGGGCGCCTGGTGCGACCCGGTGGCCGCCCTGGCCGGGATCGCCCCGCTGGGCTTGCGGCCGCTGCGCCGCTCGGTGTTCGTGTTCCCCCCTCCGGAGGGAGTCGATGCCTCGGGCTGGCCCATGGTCTGGGACATCGGCAACCGGTTCTACTTCGAGCCGGAGGGGCCCATGCTGCTGGTGTCGCCCGTCGACGAGACCCCCAGCGAGCCGTGCGACGCCCGGCCCGAAGTGGAGGACATCGCGCTGGGGGTCGAGGAGCTGGAGGCGGCCACCACCATGCAGGTCCGGGGCGTGCGCCGCACCTGGGCCGGTCTGCGCACCTTCACCGCCGACAGCGTGCCTGCGGCCGGCTTCGACCCGGACCATCAGGGCTTCTTCTGGCTCGCCGGCCAGGGCGGCTACGGCATCAAGACCTCCCCGGCTCTCGGACGCCTGTGCGCAGCGCTCATCCTGGACCGGAAGCCGCCGCTGGAGCCCGACGACGTGGAGGCCTTGGACCCGGCCCGGTTCCGGGCCCGCCGCTGATCCCGGACCCGGCCTGTCGGGCGGGTGTGTTCAGCCGGTCTCGAGGGGCAGCTCGGTGACCTCGACCGGGTCGTGCTCGCCGGCGTCATGCTTGCGCCCGCCCGTGATCAGCGACCTGGTCACCGCCTTGGCTGCGAGCTCCTCCAGGTCGTCCCGGCGGGGGTCGGTCAGGTAGGCGTCGACCGCCGCGGTGTCGGGGAACGACAGCACCAGCACCGCATCAGGACGTCCCGGCCCGCCGTCCACCTCCCCGGCCCGGCGCTCGGCCCGCCCGCCGTGGCGGGGCAGCAGCTTGAGCAGGCGGTTGATGTACCGCTCGAACTGCCGTTTGGATCCGCCCCGCCAGAGGCGCACCGTCAAGCCGATCCGGCTGGTGCCGCTCACAACAACGATTGTACGTCACGTCCCCGACAGGGCTGGGACTGCGGGGGCTCTAAGCGGGCCGAGAGGCTAGGGGCGGGCGGCCCGTCGGCGTGCGCCGGCCCGCTGCCGGTCGTACCGCTCACCGCCGAGGCGCCGACCGAGTTCTCCGATTCGCAGGCCCCGGGTCTCGATGGGGGCGATCCCCGAGTCGGCCAGGCCCTGGTAGCGGGCCGCCAGCGCCTCCTTCTTGCGCACCTGGTGGGGTTGGAAGTCGTCGAACTGCCGGGTCGTGATCTCGTCGGTCACCACCAATTCCCCGGCCTTCACGGCTGACGCCACGAGTTCCTCGCCGACCTTGGTGCGAACGATGATGCCGTTGAAGCCCTCGTCCTCGCCGGTCGGGGCCCCGCCCGGCCAGATGTCGGCCGAGGCCACGTCGGCGGCCTCGCCCAGGGCGTCCGGGCAGAACTTGCAGCGGGTCTCGACCTGCCAGCCTGACTCGTCCTCCCACATCTCGAGGTAGGTCTTTGTGAACCGCTCACCGGCCCTGGTCTCGACCACGGTCGCTCCGGGGTTGCCGTGGCCCCGGTACCGGAACAGCGCGACCTCGGTCTCGTCCAGCCCGAACTCGTCGAGCACCGCCGTCGACTTGGTGAGGCGGGACTGCCCCCCGCACACCAGCACCAGGCGGACGGTGCACAGCTCGTCGACTCGGGGATCCTTCTTGGAGAGCGCATGGACCGCCCCCAGATCGCAGGGCTTGGCGATGATGGCAAAGGGCCGCCCGCGGTCCAGCGCGGCAGCCAGGCCGGCGAGCGGAGCGGTCGGGCCGTAGCGCGACGCGGTGTTGGCCTGCACCGACTCCGGCGTGTCCGACAGCACCCAGCGGCTGCGCATGGGCCGGTCGGGGTCGGCGCCGACGTGCAGCACGAAGTCGACCCGGCCGGTTCGCAGCGCATGGATGCCGAGCGCGGTGAGCACCCCTCCGGTGGCGCCCTCGTAGCGCACCTTGGAATGGGCGGCCCAGGCCCTCGCCATCGTCCGGTAGGCGCCCCAGACGGGGTCGGACTTGCAGCCGGCCTCGACGCGGGCTTCGGCCACCGCGCCCGGGCAGGCGGCCACCAGCCGGGCCTCCTCCGCCGGAGTGAACCCGTCCACCGGCGACGGTCGCAGCGATCCGGCACCGGTCATGGCCATCTTGACTCGGCCTCCGGTGAGCGCCTCACACAGCCCGCATCCGATGCACATGTCGTTGGCGACGATCTCTGCGATGGTGCGCCGTCCGGTCATCCGAGTGTCGACAGGAGATGCCCGAAGCCGGGTGCGGCCGGCAGACCCAGGTGCTTCAGCATGCGCCAGTAGAGCGCCCCGTCGGAGGCCACAAGGGGCTTGCCCGTGTTGCTCTCGACCATGTCGAGGACCCGCACCATCCGCATGCCGGCCCCGGTCTGCACGATGGCGTCGGCCTGCGGGGCCCGGGCGTGGGCGTCCACCGCGGCCGTGAACATCATGTCGTCGGGGTAGTCCCACAGCGTGGCGGCCTCATGGCGCAGCATCTCGTCGTGGTCGGCGATCAGCCCCTGGTCGATGATGTTGCCGGCCCACAGCACCCGGAAGCCGGCCGCCTCCAGGTAGGCGTTGATCCCGGCGGACCAGTCGGGCCGGAAGTACCCGTTGGCGATGGTGATCGTCTCGGCGCCGATCTCGCGCAGCCCGTCCACGATGGCCTGGCCGGCCATCACGAACGGCGCCCCCGCCTTGGCCGAGATGTCGGCGCAGATGCGCTCTATGTCGGTGGGGCTGGTGCCGGTGCAGTGCACCCAGTTGGTGCCGACCTGGCCGATGACCTGGCAGTGCGAGCGGCCCAGGCAGACGGCCGACTCCTCCAGCACGCCGAAGTTCCGGGCCCGGTCGTCCAGCGTGTACTGGTAGCCGTCGATGTGGTTGACCCGCTGGATGATGCCGGTGCCGGGCGGGGCCACCTTCACGAACTGGGTAGGGGAGTCGTCGAAGAACTGCGGGGTGGTCACGAACCCCGCATAGGCCCGGTACTGGCGCCGCACAGCTTGGGCCATGGCCAGGCTCCTCTCAGCTCAGGCGCTAATCGCGTGGCACGCTACTCGCGGGCGCCTCCGCCGGGGGCGAGGGCGGGAAGGGCCGGCTCAAAGATCGGCGGCTCAGGTGATCACCTCTATCGTCAGGTTGCGGCCGACCGCGTCGAGTGCCTCCTGGACCTGCGAGATACTGGACTGCCGGTCGGGGTCGGTCAGCCTCTCGACCGCGGAGGCGCTCGACCCGAGCCGTCGGGCGAGTTCGGACTTGGAGATGCGTTGGGCGCGCATAGCCGAGTAGAGGGCGAGCTTTGCGGCAGCTACGGCCGGGACCGCGACGAGCTCCTGGTCCTCGGCTGTCGAACTGGGCTCGGGGATGTCGCGCCGGTCATGGACGTACCCGGCCAAAGCCACGGCCAGAGCGTCAGCGGCTAGGCGTAACGCCTCGGTGCGGTCCTGCCCACCGGTGACGGCCTCCGGCACATCGGGGAATGTGACAACCAGCGTCCCATCGTCGTCTGTGACGAACTCACCCGGATACGCGTAGATCACGGCTCAGAACTCCTTGCCGTCGATGTCGAGTTGACGCAACATCGCAGCCACCATGCCCTTGGACAGTTCGCCGCGCCGAAGCGTAGTGAATCGGGGGCCTATACGCAGACGTGAATGGCTGCCCTTGCCCCGGCCAGTGTCGAGCCGGAACTCCTGGCCAGTCCGACGGGCGTATCGCCTCGCCCTTCGCACGAATTCACTGCTATCAATACTACAAACCTATACATGCAATATCATTGATTTACAGCATTTTCGATGACTGTGCCTGCCGGCTTGATCAGGGGTCAGTCCGTGACCGGCCTCACCCAGCCCTCCAGAGCGGCGTCGCCCTTGTAGATGCGCTCCACCTCCCGGCGCCGGAGCCGCCACCCGCCAGCGGTGCGCCGGTACTCGTCGTGGCACAGCGCCACCTGCTGCGATGACGATCCGCTGCGGAGCTGGCCGATCTCGAGGATGTACCACCGGCCGGTGGCCGTGTCCCCGTCGATCTCGACAAGGCCGTTGGGGGCCACCTGCACCAGCAACTCGTATGCCTCGATCCCGTCGACAAACCCGGCCACGATGATGTCCTTGCCGGTCCGCTCGATGCCGCCGAGGCAGAACGTCGCGCCCTCGTCATCCCAGACCGAGCCCCACAGCCCGCTGTCCCGGCTGTTGACGCCGTCACAGAACGTGTCGACGAGACGCCGGATGGCCAGCTCGTCGGTGACCTGTTCAAGATCCACGGGCCGGGCTCCCGCCGTCAGTCGCGGCTGGTCCACTCGTCGAGCAGCACATGGATGTGGCGAACCTTCAACTCCTGGTAGTTCGCCAGGGTGACCCCCGTCTTCTTCATGGTCCGGAGGCCCTCCTGCATTCTCGGCAGGTTGAACGTGTCCTGGTCGAAGACCCGGGCCAGGCTCCCGAGCTCCG
>VYCW01000032.1 GCA_009843735.1 Acidimicrobiaceae bacterium
CTCGACTGGATCGAGACCCAGCAGAGCGCCATCGCCGACATCGGCATCCAGAACTACCTACAGGCCCAGATGGGCGACTGAGGCCCCGCCTGTCGGGGGTTGGTCGGGCTGAACCGGCAGGACTAGGTGGACCGGACCGAGTCCTTCCCGCGTCGCCAGGCCCGCACCCGGCGCTTCACCCTGGGAGAGCCGCGGGACTTCCGGGTGTCCCGGGACGGCTCCCGGGTGACGTTCCTGCGCTCGTCGGAACCGGTCGATCCGGTCAACGGATTGTGGGTGCTGGACGTCGCCACCGGTGTCGAGCGTCTAGTGGCCGATCCCGGCCCGCTCGCCGGCGGCCGCGGCGATCCGGATCTACCTGAGGCCGAGAAAGCCCGCCGCGAGCGGGTGAGGGAGACCGGCTCCGGCATCGTCTCGTACGACGCCGATGAGGCCCTGACTGCCGCGGTGTTCGCCCTGGAAGGGCGTCTGTGGCGGGTGAACCTCGCGGAAGGCGGTCCACCCGAGCCGCTGGCCGCATCGCCGGGCGCGTTCGACCCTCGGCTCTCGCCCGACGGGGTCCGGGTGGCTTACGTGGCCGGTCCGGCCCTGCGGGTGACCGGCGACGTCACCGGCGGCCGGGTCGTCGCCGAGGAGCCCGGCGACACGGTGACCTGGGGTGTCGCCGAGTTCGTGGCGGCTGAGGAGATGGGCCGCACCCGGGGGCACTGGTGGTCTCCCGACGGCCAGCGCCTGCTGGCCGCCCGGGTGGACACCTCGCCGGTGGCGAGCTGGTGGATCGCCGACCCTTCTGCGCCCGGCACCGAGCCGGTCGAGGTCCGCTACCCGGCCGCCGGCACGGCCAACGCCGAGGTGCGCCTGGCCGTCTTCGACATCGACGAGGACCGAGACCACGCTGGCGGCGGCCGAGCCGGTTCGGGCGGTTCCGGCCGGGTGGATGTGGCTTGGGACGAGGGCGGCTGGGAGTACCTGGCCGGGGTGCGCTGGAGCGACGACGGGCTGCTGCTCACCGTCCAGAGCCGCGACCAGCGCACTCTCGGCGTGCTGCGGGCCGACCCGGACACCGGAACCTGCCGGCTCCTGCGCAGCGTCACCGACAACGCCTGGGTGGAGCTCGTGCCGGGCGTGCCGAGGCTGGCGGGATCCAGGCTGGTCACGGTCGAGGACCGGAGCACCGCGCGGAGGCTGTGCTTGGACGGCGAGGCCCTCACACCGGAAGACATGCAGGTCCGGGCCGTTCACCATGTCGATGACGCGGGCGTTGTAGTCACCGCCTCGGTCGCCCCGGCCGAGGTCCATGCCGCCCGGGTGTCCTGGGACGGCGCGGTTGAGTGGCTCGCCTCTGGTCCGGGAGTGCACGGCGTGGCCGTGGGCGGCGACACGGCAGTCCACATCAGCCGCTCGATGGACCAGCCCGGGCGCCGGTGCGCGGTGCGGTCGGCGCGGCGGGAGAGCCCGGACCTGCCGATCCAGTCCCACGCTGCCGATCCCGGCTTGAACCTGAACGTCGAGATCGTCGAACTCGGTGCCCGCAGGCTGGTGTCGGCCCTCGTAATGCCTTCAGCAGCGGCCTCCGCCGGTGACGGACCCCTGCCGGTGCTACTCGACCCTTACGGCGGGCCCCACGCCCAGCGGGTGCAGCGGGCCGAGGCGCTGTTTCACACCTCGCAGTGGTTCGCCGACCAGGGCTTCGCGGTGCTGGTGGTGGACGGGCGGGGCACGCCGGGCCGGGGCCCGGTCTTCGAGCGGGCCGTGCGGGGCGACCTGGCCGGACCCGTCCTCGAGGACCAGGTCGACGCCTTGAGGGCCGCGGCCGTCATCGAGCCGCGCCTCGACCTGACCCGGGTCGCCATCCGGGGCTGGTCCTTCGGCGGCTACCTGGCCGCGCTCGGAGTCCTGCATCGCCCCGACGTGTTCATGGCTGCCATCGCGGGGGCGCCGGTTACCGACTGGCGGCTGTACGACACCCACTACACCGAGCGCTACCTCGGCCATCCAGCCGAAGAGCCCGGCAACTACGAGCGGACCGACCTCACGCCGCTGGCACCGGGTCTGGAGCGCCCCCTGATGCTCATCCACGGCCTGGCCGACGACAACGTGGTGGCCGCCCACACGCTGCGGCTGTCGCGGGCCTTGACCGAGGCGGGAAGGCCCCACACCGTGCTGCCGCTCAGCGGAGTGACTCACATGACCCCCCAGGAAGAGGTGGCCGAGAACCTGCTGCTCATCCAGCTTCGGTTCCTGCAGGACGCGCTGGGAATGCCAGTATTGGCGCCCCGAGAGCAGCCACCGCGAGACCATGAAGGAGCAGCCGGTGAGTGACACGCAGTCCGAGACGACCGCGGGAGCCGAGGCCGCGGTGGTGGCCGACCTACGCCGCGAGCGGCTGATGGACGGCCGGGCCTGGGACGACTTCTGCGACACGCTCAAGGCCGCGGGCCGCATCGTGGTGCGCGAGACCCCCGACGGCGACCCCCAGGACCGGGTGGAGGGGTTCCGCTACGTCACCCGGGTGATGATGATGGCCTCGGGCCGGGCCGTTGAGCGACGGCTCCCCGGCACCCGGCCCCGACCCATCAGGCTGGTCCCGCCGCCGCTGAGAGGCGGGATCGGGGTGCAGTCGCCCAACCAGGACCACATCGTGCAGCCGGTCGACTCCCGCTACCGCTACCGGGTCACCGGCACCCTTGGCAGCGCCTACACCCACCTGTCGTCGTGGAGCCCGCCCATCCCCGGCGACGTCGGTGCCTTCAGCGTCGGTCTCGGAGCCGAGGACCACCTGCCCGGCTTCAACCCGAACATGGCGCTCACCCCCCACAGCTTCGTGCTCGCCGACCTCGCTGCCGCCGACGGAACGGTGGACTTCGTCATGTCGGTGGATGACCCCGGCCCCGACGAGGTGTGGTTCCCGATGACCGCCCAGACCCGTGAGCTCATGGGCCGGGTGGTGTACGAGGACCGCAGCTCCCAGTCGCCCCCCCGTCTTGAGATCCGGTGCCTCGACGAGCATCCCCGACCGGCCACGCCGGAGCCCGACGACATGGCTGCCCGCCTGGCGGTCGCGGGCCAGCTGGTGCTCGGAATGCTCAGCGACTACGGGGGATGGACCCGCGACCTGCTCACCCGCGAGAACCAGCTCGAGTACACCAAGGAATGGTACGAGCGCATCGGCGGGTCGCCCGACGACCGCCACTTCGAGTTTGGCTACTGGCGGCTTCAGCCCGGCACCGCGCTGGTGGTGGAGTTCGCCGAGCCCCGCTGCCAGCACTGGAACTTCCAGCTGTGCAATCACTGGATGGAGAACCTCGCCGACTACTTCCGGGGCCGGGGCTACGTGGACAGCGAGAACGCGGCCCGCGAGCCCGACGGGCGGGTGCGCATCGTGGTGGCCGAGACCGATCCGGGCGTCGTCAACTGGATCGATCCCGGCGACCGGGACCACGGCGTTATGGGCCTGCGCTTCGTTCAGCCGGCGACCACCCCCGAGGTGTCAAGCCGCCTGGTCCCGATCGAGAGTGTGGCCTCAGCCTGAGTGGCAGTCCCGCACCCTCCTACGTGGGCGGATCTACGGTCAACGGCACTCGGGTTGTGCTCGAACCGATAGTGCGCGAACATGGTAGGTGGCGTGTTCCTTGACCGAGGCCGCGTGGGCATTCGGTCACCTAGCGGGGCGGTGGTGCGCACTACCGGGGGGAGGAGGTGCGCACCACCGCCACCGCACTCGGCGGTCCGCACCAGCCTGTCGCCGATCTCCAGCCCGTAACCGGCGCTCCTCCACAAGGTCCCGAATTGAGAGCGGGCTATCGTCATCGGTCGTCCGAATCGAGCGACAGGGAGCGGAGCGATGGCTGAGCGCGACGGCTATGTCCACGGGGTGTTCAATTGGGTTGACCTGTGCACCGGCGACACCGATCGGGCCAAGGCGTTCTACGGGCCGCTGTTCGGGGTGACCTTCACCGAGCCCACCGAGGACAACCCGTACACGGTCGCCCTCAAGGGTGAGCGGCTCGTGTGGGGGTTGATGCCCCAGCCCGAGCATCTGGCCGGCATGCCCTATTTCTGGGAGACCTACATCAGTGTCGACGACATCGACGCCACGGCGGCACGGGTGGCCGAGTGCGGGGGCACGCCCCTGGGGCCGGTCATGGACGTCGAGGACACCGGCCGGCTGGCGGTGGTGGCCGACCCGACCGGCGCGGTGGTGATCCTGTGGGAGCCCGGTGAGCATCACGGCGCCCACCTGGTGGACGAGCACGGCACCATGTGCTGGCACGAGCTGGTCACCAGCGACGTGGACGCGGCCATGGGCTTCTACTCGAAGCTGCTGGGCTGGACGGCGGTGCCCTTCGATGAGGAAGGCACCGTCGGCATCCGCGTGGGCGACGACTTCATCGGCAGCGCCACCCCCGGTGATGGGGACGTCCCGCCCCACTGGGCGGTCCTGTTCGCGGTGGACGACTGCGACGCGGTCGTGGAGAGCTGCGAACGTCTCGGCGGGCAGACGGTGGTGCCGGCCATGGATCTGCCTCCAGGCCGCATGGCCATGCTGGCCGACGACCAGGGCGCCATGTTCTGGGTTATCACCCCGTAGAGCGCTCCTACAGGCGCCGCCAGCACTCGTCGAAGGCGTTGATCGTGGCCATCCGGTCGTCCCCCAAGGGCAAGATGTTGATGGAGTCCACGCCCACCTGCTGCAGTTCAGCGAGTTGAGCCGTCACCCGGTCCCGATTGCCGGCTACGGCCATTCTCTGAACGAAGCTCACCGGCAACAACGAAGCGGCTTGCGCGGCCTCTTGGAACTCGCCTCCGCTGTAGGACTCACGGACCGCTCTCGTGATCTCGGGATCGAGCCCGACGAGATCACAGTAGATCGGCGCGGTCTGCGGGAACCAGGCGGCAATCGAGCGGGCTCCGGCGATGGCGGCCGGTTCGTCCTCGTCGATCACGCCGTAGACGAAGATCGCGATGTGCGGACGAGGTCTCCCTGCCCTGCTCGCGCCCTCGTCGACGCGGTCGAGCGCCCACCGGACCACAGCGGGGTCGAGGCCGCACAACAGGATCACCCCGTCGGCCACCGCGCCGGCAAGTTCGAGGGTGCGGGGCCCACTGGCTGAGACGAACACGGGCAGATCGGCCCTGGCGTCAAACCTCAGATGAGCATCGACCAGGCGAAACCCGGGTTCGTCGGCAGTCACGGATTCTCCGGCCAACAGCCTGCGGATCGCGGCGATGGCCGCCTCCAGTTCCGCAAGCCTGGCGGGCTTGGCCCCCAACGCCATCAAGGGTCGATCTCCCGCTCCGATGCCCAGGATCGCTCGGTCGCCTGCAATCTCGGCAAGCGTCGCCGCCGCCACCGCGGTCAAAGCGGGATGACGGGTCACGGGGTTGGTGACCGCAGTCCCCAGTCTCAGCTGGGTGGTGGCCCTCGCAGCGAGGGCGAGGAGTTGGTACGGGTCGCGGGCGTGCAGCGACGACTCGGTCAGCCACAGGTTGTCGAACCCGATTGCTTCGATGTGCCTCGCCATGGCGAGGAACTCATCGACCGTGTCGACACCCTGAAGGACCACTCCTCGCCGGATGCTCGTCATGGGTGCGTCAGCCGATCCACGAGGTCGGACGGCACGCCGAACTCTTCGAGCACCCCGCGAGTATGCGCGCCGAGCTCGGGGGGTCCGTCGAGGCGCGGTCGCTCCCCGTCGATGCGGAACGGCGGGTCCATGGCAGCGACGACGCTATCGCCGCCATCGCTCGGCCTCCGCAGGATGTCGAGCGCCTCGACCTGGGGGGACCCGAGGGCACGGAGAAGTGAGCGGACCTGACCGGCCGGGATCCCGGCTGCGTCGAAACGGTCGAGCCAGGCGGCGGCGTCGTCGGAGGCGAGGTCGGCGTTGATGATGGCGGTCAGCTCGTCCCGGTGCGAGACGCGAGCCGCATTGTCGGCGAAGCGGGGATCGGAGAGCAGATCGGGCCGGCCGAGGACGTCGCACAAGGTCTCCCAGAGTTGTTCGTTGCCGGCTCCGGCGAGGACGACGTCTCCGTCGCTGGCGGTGAAGGCTCCGTAGGGGGCGAACGAGGGGGAGTGGCTGCCGAGTAGCGAGGGGCTGCTCCCGGCGCTCACGGCGTCGCTGGCGATCGTCGTGAACGACGCCATGGCGAATTCCAGCAGGGACGAGCAGACCTGGCTGCCGACCCCGGTCTCCTGCCGGGCCAGATGAGCCGCGAGGAGGGCGGTGACCGCCACGAGCCCGGCGCCGATGTCCAGCATCGGTGCCCCGACCTTCACGCTGCCCGACTCGGCGGAGCCGGTTACCGACATGAGGCCGCTCTCCGCTTGGACGATGAGGTCGAAACCACCCCGGGTCGCGTCGGGTCCGAGGTCGCCGAACGCTGAGATCGAGGCGTGGATCAGCCACGGGTGCCGCTGATGCACCGCGTCGTAGTCGAGGCCGTAGCGAGTCATGGTTCCTGGCCGGGCGTTGTGGACCAGGAAGTCGGAACCCGCTAGCAGGTGCTCCAGGGCCTGAGCGCCGTCCGGCTGGCGGAAGTCCAACAGGACGCTTTCCTTGCCGCGGTTGAGTGATGTGAACAGGGTGGATCCGTCACCGGTGTCGTCCAGCCCCTGACCGCGGTAGGGGTCGCCGCCGGGGGGCGGCTCGATCTTGAGTACCCGGGCGCCCAGGCCGGCGAGGACCATCGTCATGTAGGACCCCGCCACGTACCGGGTCAGGTCCACGACCGTGGTGCCCGCAAGCGGTTCAGCTACCACAGCGACGGCTCGCGATGCGTCCCGAACGCCTTCCGGAAGACATCGGACAACTCGCCGAGAGTGGCCCCGCGGCGTGCAGCTTCGATCAGAGGCTCCATCACGTTCTGGCCCGACATCGCTGCACGCGACAACGCTGCCAATGCGTCCGAGACGTCGTCACGGCCCGCGAAGTGCCGGTCCAGCCGGGCCAGCTGGCGGTCACGGGCCATCTCGTCGAGTTCAAAGAGCCGCAGTTCCGTCGCCTCAGCCTCCTCGACGTGGGCGTTGACACCGACCTTCACTGCGGTCAGGTTCGCGACGGCAATTTCGGAGCGGTATGCACTCTCTGCAATCCAGCGCTGGGGCACGCCTGCCTCGATCGCCGGAACGGCGCCTCCCAGCCCGTCGATCACACCGATGAGCTCGGTGGCTCTGGCTTCGAGCTCATCGGTCAGCGCCTCGACGAAGTAGGACCCCGCCAGCGGGTCCACCGTGTCCGCTACACCGGTCTCGTGGGCGACGATCTGCTGGGTCCGGAGCGCCAGGGTCACCGCCTCGTCGGTCGGGATGGCCATCGCCTCGTCGTAGCCCATCACATGGATCGACTGGGCGCCTCCGAGGACCGCCCCGAGGCACTGGATTGTGGATCTCACAACATTGTTGAGGGGCTGCTGGGCGGTGAGTGTTGCTCCCGAGCAGCCCGAGAAGAACCGGAGCCGCATCGCTTCAGGGTTGGTCGCGCCGAACCGGTCGCGGGCAATCTGTGCCCAGAGACGGCGGGCGGCGCGGAGCTTCGCAACCTCCTCGAATATCTCGAGGGTTGTCGCGAAATGGAACGAGAATCGCGGCGCGAACGCGTCGAACGAGAGCCCCCGATCAACCA
The DNA here is from genome assembly GCA_009843735.1 of Acidimicrobiaceae bacterium. GTDB lineage: Bacteria > Actinomycetota > Acidimicrobiia > Acidimicrobiales > Aldehydirespiratoraceae > Aldehydirespirator. The sequence continues at coordinate 7,629 of VYCW01000032.1, forward strand.
GCAGCTCGGCATACGCGATCGCGTCGCTCATCGTGAAGGCAAGCTCCTGGACAGTGTTGCACCCGGCCTCCCGGGCGTGGTAGCCCGTGATCGAGATCGGGTTGAAACGCGGGACTTCGGAGGTGCAGAACTCCACGACGTCGCCCGCCAGCCGCATCGACGGCTCCGGCGGGAAGATGAAGGTCTTGCGGGCCACGAACTCCTTGAGGATGTCGTTCTGCAGCGTGCCGGCCAGTTGCGACCTGTCAGCGCCTTGGCGCTCGGCCGCGACGAGATAGAAGGCGAGGATGATGGGCGCGGTCGCGTTGATGGTGAAGTTCACCGACAGGTCACCGAGGGGGAGCCCCTCGAACAGTTCCGCCATGTCATCGGCGGTGTCAATCGCGACACCGACTCGGCCGACCTCCGCCCTCGCGGCGGGAGCGGACGAGTCGAGCCCCAGCTGGGTGGGAAGGTCGAAAGCCACCGAGAGCGCCGTCTGGCCCTGCCCGAGGAGGTAGTGGAATCTCTGGTTCGTGTCCTCGGCCGACCCGTATCCGGCGTACTGGCGCATCGTCCACAGGCGCTGGCGGTACATCTCTGCGTAGGGTCCGCGGGTGAAGGGCGGCTGTCCCGGAGCACCGATCCGTTCATCGAGGGCGGCCGGATCGCCGAGATCGGCGGCCGTGTAGAGCCGAGCGATGGGGATTCCCGAAGCGGTTGTCGGATCCTGGGCGGTCTCGCTCATGGCCGCTCCTGCCGGCTGTCGGCCAGGGCGGTGATGCGCTTCACGACGTCGGCGATGGCCGTGCCAGCCGGAAAGACTTCGTCAACGCCCATCTCGAGCAGGCGCTCGACATCGCGGGGCGGCACGATCCCGCCCACGACCACCGGCACGTGCTCGAGGCGGTGGAGGGAGCGTTCCGCGATCAGATCGGAGGCGATCGGGAGATGCGCTCCGGAGAGGATAGAGGCCCCGATCACGTCGACGTCTTCCTCCAGTGCCACCGTCATCATCTCAGTCGGGGTGGATCGAAGGCCGAGGTAGATGACTTCGCAGCCGGCGTCGCGGAGAGCGAATGACACGACCTTTGCCCCACGATCGTGGCCGTCGAGACCTGGCTTGGCGATGAGGATGCGTCGCCGGCGGGTAGTCACTCGTGTGCTGCCAGGGCCAACGCCGCAAAGACTGCATACACCTGCGTTGCCTCCTTGATGTCGGCCACCGGGAGGTTCTCATCGGCACAGTACACGGGCTCACCGCCGGGGCCGAAGATGACGGTGGGGATGTGCTCGCCGAAGCTCGCGGTATCACCGAGCCAGTCGGCTGCCATCAGCTCCGGTTCCCGGCCACGAACCTGGCGGACGGCTTGGACCATGGTCTGCACGACATCCGAGTCCGGATCGGCGAGGTACGGTGCTTTCACGTCCACCAGCTCGACCTCGGCGCTGAAACGTCCGTCGCGGCGCTTGGCGTTGTCGAGGCAGCGATCTATCTCGGCACGGACGGTCTCGATCGATACGCCGGGCTGGGGCCGGCAGTCGACCCGGATCACGCACTCGTCGGGAATCATCGACGGGCCCCCCGGGGGAAGTCCGCCATAGACCCGGCCGGGAGCCATCATGGTCTCGGTCCCGAAGCGCGCCGCGATCTCGGGGCTCAGTGCGGGCTCGAGCCTCGAGGCATCCAGCTCGAGAATCGCCAGTGCCGCCAAGGTGTTGGCGTTGATTGCGTGGTGCTTGTGGCACGTGTGGGCGGACCGGCCCTGTGCGGTGACGTCGAAGTAATAGCGGCCGCGGTGGCCGAGGAAGATCTCGTTGTCGGACAGTTCGCCCAGCACGCACAGATCGGCGTGATGGCGTTCGAAGTACCGGATGCTCCCCGTCTGGTCCCCCATGTGGTCGCTGACCGCTGCCATCGCGAGGGTGCCCCTGAGCGGCAGGCCGCACTCGCGGACGGCCTCAATGGCGGTGATCTGGCATGCGAGGGCGGCCTTCATGTCCATAATGCCGTGACCGAAGACGCGACCGTCGATGAGGTCGCCTGAGAAGGGTTCGGCTGCCGACCAACCGATCGAGACCGGCTTGGTGTCCATGTGGCCGGTCATTACGACGCGGGGACCGTCACCGAAGGAGATCTCGCCGATGGCATTGGGGCGGTCGGGAAGCACCGGTTGCAACTCGACGTTGGAGAAGCCGCGGTCGCGCATCGACGCGGCCAGGAAGTCGGCAAGATCGCCCTCGGCACCGAGGATGCTTGGTATGCGACAGACCTGCCGCGTCAGGTCGATTGCTCGTTGAGTGTCGACGGCCGCAAGAACACGCGCCGCCACCTCTGATGGCTCCATCCTCCGGAATCGCTCCCTATCCGCGTGGCCTCTCGGCCTCACATGGACTCGCAGGCGGACACATGATGTTTGTGGCAGGAACCGGCACAGAGTCGAGCGTGAGCGTCGCGTCGCGCATGACGCAGTCGAGATGGGCTCGCGCCACGACGGTTCCTCCGTAGGCGATCGAGTTGCCGAGAGCGATGTGGGCCGTCCCCAGCGAGGATTCGGTCTCCATCGCGACCGCGCATACATGACCGGCGGGGTTGAGTCCGAGGGAGACCTCGGCGAAGTTGGTCATCAACTCGTCACCGCAGCGCTCAAGCATGCCGGTGAGGCGATGGCTCTCGGGTCCCTCGGCGCCGACGAGGCGCCCGTCGTCGAAGGTGAGGACCACCGGGTCGGGCAGCGGGCCCATCCCCATGAACAACAGATCAGCATCTATGACAGCCACGCCATGGGTGGTGCCCTCCACTGGAGCGGTGCCCGCCTCGATGTCGGGTGGCGCCATGTAGGACCCGGCCGTCCTGCAGATTCCGTGAAGCACCCGGCCAGGCCGTCCGGATACGGAGCCGCGGAGATCGGTGCCGGCAGGAGTGGTGAGTCGAAACTCCGACGCCTGAGTCCAGAGTTCGCCGATCTGCTCGGCGCGCGCCCGGAGTTCGTCGAAGTCGACTGACAGGGGTCCGTCCGCCCGCAGCGTGTCCAACGTGATCCCCGGCATGGCCAGATAGCGGACCCCCACCGCGTTGGCCTCGCGGCGGGCCTCGTTCGAGCCGATGAAGATGGATGTCAGCTCGATCACTGCATCGCTCTGTGCCATCGTTCGGGCGACGTCGGGGGCCACCTCCGCTCCCGGGATGTCCAGCGGGGCCATCTCCAGCGTCGAGACGACTGCCGACCGCGCCTCGATCCCGGAGCGCAACAGGTCCGCGACCCGGCGGTCGCTGTCGGTGTCGGTCAGCAGCACCACTCGCTCGTCCGCTCGGACGCCGAGGCACCGGTCGAGCACATTGGCCACAGCGGCGGACACGTCCATGCGCGGCCGCCCCGGCGGTGGCGCAGCCGCGTGACCACCGAACGGCGCGGGCGATGCCTCCGCTGCCGTCTGTGTCATCGCAGCCCCCTCTCGCCGTCAGCCGATGCCTAGCAGGCGCGGCCCAGTACAGCCGACTCGCGGACGTTCATCGACCGTGACGGCAGTCCGCCGGCTGCCGGTCGGACGCGCCAGCAGATCAGCAGGCGTGCCGCCTTCAGTTCCCGGCAGATCAGATCACAACGGTTAGTTCGGTGGCCTTGACCGACGCCCAGATGTTGAGACCCGGACGCAGTTCGAGTTCGTCGGCGGAGCGGCGAGTGACATCTGCCCTGACCGCCAGCGGGCCTCCCAGGTGGACGCGGGCGCGCTCCCCGTCGATGTCGACTCGCTCGAGTTCGGCCCGCCAAGCATTGCGGGCGCTGCCGGCAGGCCGGTCATGGTGCAGGGTCACGGCGTGGGCCGGGAAGGTGACGTAGACAGGTCCGTCGGCCTCGGACGCCACCGTGAGAACCAGACCGGTCCCGGTGGTGACCGATGTGCCCTGGGCGTGGCCCTGGACCACGTTCGCGCCGAGGAAGGTGGCCGCCCACTCGCACCCGGGACTGGCCGTCACCTCCGCGACCGAGCCCCTGCTGGCCACCGCGCCGCCATCGAGCACCACCATCTCGTCGGCCAGCGTGGCCACATCAACCGGGTCGTGGGTGATCAGCAGCGTGTGGCGCGCCGGTGACTCGCCGATGAGGGCCCTCAGGTCGGCTCGGCCCGAGGAATCCACCGAGGCCAGCGGCTCGTCGACGATCAGGACCTCGGGCTCGGGGGCCAGAGCCCGGGCGATCGCCACCCGCTGGCGCTGCCCGCCCGACAGTGCCACCGGACGCTTCGACCACACCCCGGAGTCCACGCCGACGCGTTCGAGCAGGTCGCCCGCTCGCCGCCGGGCCGCGGTGCGCTCGCTGCCTGTCCGGCGCAGCCCGAAGGCCACGTTGTCGACCACCCGCAGGTGACCGAACAGCCGCAGGTCTTGGAACACCATGCCGACGCTGCGCTGGTGGGCCGGCACGAAGACGCCGGCTGCCGGGTCGTCGACCACCGAGCCGGCAATGACCAGCCGGCCGCTGGCCAGGCGATCAAGGCCGGCCACGGTCCTCCCTAGCGTCGTCTTGCCTGAGCCGTTGGCCCCGACCACAGCGGTCACGCCCTCCTCGATCTCCAGGCTGTCGATCCGCAGCATCCAGTCCGAGCGGACAACCCGTCCGTCAAGCGCGACAGTCATCGAGGTATCCACCGTTCGCGCAGGGTCACCAGCACCGCCAGGGCCACCGCCATCAGCACCAGGCTGATGGCCACCGCCGCCTCCGGGTTGCGCTCCA
>VYCW01000137.1 GCA_009843735.1 Acidimicrobiaceae bacterium
CCCCTCGCTGGTGGGGTCGTGGCCGATCTTGTGCCCCACCAGCGTCGCGGTGGGGAACATGCCGGCCCCGTAGGCCGCGACGAAAGCGACAGCCATCCACACCGTCACGCCCGAATGGTAGAGGCCCAGCGGGCAGGCGAGCGAACCTGGTCCCCACGGGCGCGGTGTCGCCGTTTCGAGGCCCGGTTATCCTTCGCCGCCGTGCCGATGTACGACTACCGCTGCGAACGCTGTTCGGCGCAGTTCGAGGTGAGGCAGTCGTTCAGCGACGATTCGCTCTCCCTATGCCCGCCCGAGGGCGGGCCGATCTCGTGTGAAGCGCCGGGCGAGGGGCCGGTCAAGAAGGTGTTCAGCGGGGTGGCCATCGCCTTCAAGGGCGACGGCTTCTACAAGAACGACCACGGCGCCAACGCCAAGGGCCGGCGCAAGGAGCGGGAGTCGGACTCCTCCAAGGACTCGTCCGGCTCGTCAACGTCCAAGGAGTCGTCGAGCAAGGACTCGACCTCCAAGGACTCGTCGAGCAAGGACTCGACCTCAAGCTCCAACTCGAACGGGGGGCGGGCGAAGGCCGACGCCAGCACCTCGTCGTCCTCCTAGCTTCGGAGGACCGCTCGTCGCGAACCGCGACCCTCCGCCGCTGCGGCGGCGGCTCGTCGCCCCTGGCGACCGTCCCAGCGGCTCGGAGCATCCCGAGCCCCGGGACCTCCCCACTTCCGCCGGGCCGCGCCCGGTCGATCACAGGAGCCTCGATGTCGCCAGCCACACCAGCCGCACAGGACCGCGAACCGACGCAGCCACGCCTCGGGCCGTTCCGCAGCTCACCGTCGCCAGCCCGCCCGCCGGCGCGCCACCGCGGCGCCGCGGGACGGCTCAGGATCATGCTGTATCGCCATCGGTGGCTGCGCTGGGCCGCGGCTGCAGGGGCGGCGCTGGCTGTCCTCGCCGTTCTCAGCAGCGACTCCTCCGACCCGGCTCAGGCGCCAGTCGAGGCTGCGCCCGCGGGGCCGTCGACCCGGCTCCCGCCCGGCACCCGCGGCGTGCCGGTGCCCGTCGACAGCACAGTGTTCGCGATGGGCGACGCCGTGGATGTGCATGCAGTGCTCGACGGCGCCGCGGTAGTGCAGGGGGCGCCGGTCGTCTCCGCCACTACGGACGAGGTGATCCTGGCGGTGCCGTCGGACCTGGTGGACGCCACCGTCGACGCGCTAGCCACGGGAGGCGTGATGCTGGTTCTCGTACCCCCGACCTCGAGCCAAGCCGACGAGTGAGAGTCGTCAGGATGAGACGGTGTCAGCGCCAGGAGGTGGCCGCCAGGGCGAGGACGGCGGCTCCGGCCAGAATCCGGTAAACGACGAAGGGCTGGAGGCTTACCCGGGACACGATCCGGGTGGTGCCCCAGACGGCCACCCATCCGGTGACGCCCGACGACACCGTGCCCCACGCCAGCGCGGGCCCCAGCGACGAGGGGACGCTCAGCTCCAGGAGGCCGTAGACGCCGGCACCGGCGATCACCGGGAGGCTCATCAGGAAAGCGAGGCGCACCGCCGCCTCGCGGCTGTAGCCGAGCGCCCGGGCCACGGTCATGGTCGCACCCGAGCGCGAGACCCCCGGCTGCAGTGCGAGCGCCTGGCCGGCGCCCATGGCCAGGGCATGGCCGATACCGAAGTCCTGCTGGCTGCGCCGCTCCGCGAGCCGGTCGGAGGCGCCCAGCAGCAGTCCGAAGATGATCAACGCCAGCGCCACCGGCACCACCGCGTCCGAGTCCCGCAGCGCATCGCCCGCGAACACGCCCACCACGCCCGCCGGCACCGCGGAGGCCGCCAGGCTCCAGGCGACGCGACCGTCGGGTCCGAGCGGGCCGCGGCCCAGCACCGGCGACAGGGCTGCCCCGACGTACGTTGCGATGTCCCGGCGGAGGTAGGCGGCCGCACCGATCAGGGTGCCGACGTGCACGGCCACGTCGAAAGCGGTCGCAGTGTCACCCGACAACTCGTCCCAGCCGAACAGCCAGCGGACCAGGATCAGGTGCCCGCTGGAGGAGATCGGCAGGAACTCCGAGAGGCCCTGCACGATGCCCAGGACGATGGCGTGCAGGATCGGCACCGCAGGACCCGCCCGCCGGCCTCAGGTGCCGGACATGGTCACGTCGGCGATGGCGAGGGTCACCCCGGCTGCGCTCATCGGGAGCCACTCCAGGTCCGACCCCACCTCGGTCACGTCCATCAGCAGCCGCTGGATGGTGCTAGCGATGGTCACCTCCCTGATCGGCTCGGCCGTCTCGCCGTCGCGTATTCGCAGGCCCTCCGCGCCGACGGAGAAGTCGCCCGACACTGCGTTCACGCCGCTGTGCAGGCCGGTAACCCCCTGCACCAGCAGTCCGTCGTCGATGTCGGACACGATCTCGGCCTGGGTGCGGGTCCCGGGCGTGAGCCTCAGGGCCTGGGCGCCGACGCCGGGGGTGCCCTTGAACCCGCCCCTCACCGCCGAGCCGGTGGACGAGACGCCGGCCCGCCGAGCGGTGTAGGTGTCGTAGAGGAAGGCCTGGAGCACCCCGTCGGAGATCAACGGCACCCGGCGGGTGGCGAGGCCTTCGGCATCGATGGCCGAGGCGGTGAAGGCGTCGGGGTCGGTGGCGTCGTCCACGAGGGTGAGAGACGACGCCCCCACCGCCTCCTCCATGCGGTCGGCGAACAACGACCGGCCCTTGAGCACGGCGTCACCGCTCAACGTCGCGCCCACGATGCCGAGCAGCCGGGCCGTCACGTACGGATCGAGCACCACCGTCAGGCGGCGGGTGGGGGCCTTGGCCGCGCCCAGCAGGCGGGTGGCCCGGTCGGCCGCGTCGGCGCCGGCCATCTCGGCCGACAGCTCGCCGGGATGGCGCCCGACCGAGAAGCCGAACCCGGTCTGGGTCTCGTCGTTGTCCGACGCCAGGCTGTAGGCGACCAGATAGCAGCCGGTCTCGCGGGCCGAGGCGGCCACGCCCCGCGATGTGGCCACCGCTGCCTCATAGGTCGTGTCGGCGTAGTCGGCCGACTCCACGCCGGTCACGCGGGGGTCGGCGGCCACCGTCGCCCGTTCCAGCTCAAGCGCCAGCGCGACCTTCTCCTCGGTTCCGAAGTCGACCAGTTCGGATCGGTACAGGTCCAGGGAAGCGGGCTCCACCCCGTCGGGCTCGGCCACTCCCGCGAACTCGTCGACGCTGCCGAAGCGGGAGTTGTCGAGCGCCTCGTCGAAGGTCTCCCGCAGCGTCTCGTCGTCCAGGGCCGCGGCGTAGGCGAAGCCCTGCCGTCCGTCGCGCACGATGCGCACGCCGATCCCCATCGACGACGCCACCGTGAGCGACTCGACCTCGCCCCCATAGGCCCTTATCTCGGTCTCGTGGTCGCGGGCCACGAAGGCCTCCACGTCGACGCCGTCGCCGGCCCAGCCGACGACCCGCTCCGCGATGTCGAGCAGGCTCTTGCTCACGCGGCGGTGCCGCCGACGGTGAGCGCGGTCACCCTCAGCGTGGGCGTGCCGTCGCCGACGGGCACACCCTGGCCGTCCTTCCCGCAGGTGCCCGGCGATCCCATGGCGAAGTCGTTGCCGAGGGCGTCTATGCGGGTGAGCACGTCGGGTCCGTTGCCGATGAGGTTGCCCTCGCGGATCGGGGCGGTGATCCGGCCGTTCTCGATCAGGTAGGCCTCGGTCATGCCGAACACGAAGTCGCCGGTGGCGGTGTTGACCTGGCCACCGCCGAGCTGGGCCACGTACACGCCGTGGGAGGTGTCGGCCACGATGTCGTCGGGCTCCGCGTCGCCGTTGTCGATGTAGGTGTTGGTCATCCGGACCATGGGCAGGTGCTGGTAGCTCTGGCGGCGCCCGTTGCCGGAGCTGGCCCGGCCCTCCTTGCGGGCCCTCAGCCGGTCCCACATGTAGTCGGTGAGCACCCCGTCGGCGATGAGCACGTTGCGGGCTGCCGGCTTGCCCTCGTCGTCGATGCCGTAGTGGCCCCACTCCCCTGCCATCGTGCCGTCGTCGATCAGCGTGACCATGGGCGCGGCCACCGTCTCACCGATGCGCCCCGCGAACACCGAGGCCGACTTGGCCACCAGGTCGGCCTCCAGGCCGTGCCCGCATGCCTCGTGGAACAGCACGCCGCCGCCCCCGGGGCCGACCACGACCGGCATCTCGCCGCTGGGCGCGGGCCGGGCGGTGAGCTTGGTGAGAGCCCGCTGCGCGGCCCGGCGGGCCATCTCCTCCACGTCGTAGAGGTCGAACAACTCGAAGCCGGCCGTCCGGCCCGCCGACTCGCGGCCGGTCTGCATGCCGGTGTCGCCGGTGGCCACGCACGACACCGAGAACAGGGTGCGCACCTGGTCGTCGCTGGTGAACAGCCCGTCGCTGTCGGCCACAAGAATGCGCCGGCGGCCGTCGCCGTAGCGGGCCGACACCTGGGTGATGGCCGAGCCGGTCGACCGGGCGGCGGCGTCGGCCGCGGTCAGCAGCGCCACCTTCGTGGACTTGGGCACGTCCTCGGGGGGCACCCGGACGGTGAGCGGTCGCGGCACGTCCAGCGACGACACCTCGACGACCCGCCGGGCGCCGCCCGACTGCCGGGCCGCGGCCGCGGCCGCGCCGGCCGCGGCGGCCAGGCCGGTCTCGGTCAGGTCCGCGGTGTGGGCGAACCCCGTGGTCTCGCCCACCACCACTCTGATCCCGGCACCGCGGTCCCGGCCCGAAACGACCTCCTCGACACGGCCGTCATCGAGGATCGCCGACGACGAGCGCCGGTCCTCCGCGAAGATCTCCGCGAAGTCCGCTCCGGTGCGCATGGCGACGGAGAGCGTCCGATTAACGAGTTCCGCTTCGAGCATGAGCGACTACTGTAACGCGATGGCTTCGGGAGCCGCCGACGTCGACGCACCCGACGACACGGAGTCGCAAGAGGGCTCGCCGACCGCTTCCGAGGGTCCCCTGCGTTCTCTGAGCGGCCGGCTGCACTGGTGGAGCGAGATCCTCATAGTCCTCGGCTTCTACGGCGTGTACACGATGATCCGCAACCTGTTCGGCTCGGAGCTGGGCGCCTCTGTCAAGCAGGCCGCCATCGACAACGCCTACGACATGATCGCCCTGGAGCGGGCCGTGCACCTCTTCGGTGAGAAGGGCATCCAGGACCTGTTCATAGAGTGGGATCTGTTCATCCAGTTCTGGAACATCTTCTACGGGTTCTGCCACTTCGCGGTCACCATCGGGGTGATGCTGCTGCTGTACCTCCGCCATCCGCAGCGGTACGGGGTGCAGCGCACCGTGCTGGCGTTCACCACCGGCCTGGCGCTGATCGGGTTCGCCTTCTACCCGCTGATGCCGCCCCGCCTGCTCAACGACTGCGGCCCCTTCGGCGCCTGCGACCTCAAGTACAGCTACGTCGACACCCTGGTCGACCCGGGTGGGTTCTGGTCGTTCAACTCCAGCGCCATGATGGACATCTCCAACCAGTACGCGGCGATGCCCAGCCTGCACATCGCCTGGGCCATCTGGTGCGTGGTGGCCGCCCTGCCGGTGCTACGGCGCCGGTGGATGCGCCTGGCGCTGCTCTCGTACCCGTGGCTTACACTGTTCGCGGTGATGGTCACCGCCAACCACTACTGGATCGACGCCGTGGGCGGCCTGCTGGCCGTGGTGATCGCCTATCCGCTGGGAGTGCTGCTGGCCCGCAGGCTCCCTCCCTGGCTCGCTCCCCGGCCCGTGGGCCCCACGGCGAGCCCTGCCCGCCCGTAACCGCATCGAGGAGGGGAATCCGATGCAGCTCGAAGCCATAGGTGGTCCCGACGACCTGCGGGAGCGATCCCACGCCGAACTCGACGACCTCTGCCAGCAGATCCGCGCCCGCATCATCGAGGCGGTGTCGGCCCGGGGCGGGCACCTGGGGTCGAACCTCGGCTCGGTCGAGCTCACCGTCGCCCTGCACCGGGTGTTCCGCTCGCCCCACGACGTGATCCTGTGGGACACCGGCCACCAGGCCTACGTCCACAAGATGCTCACCGGGCGGTCGGCCGACTTCGACAGCCTGCGCACCGCGGGAGGGCTGGCCGGCTACCCGTCGAGGACCGAGTCGCCCCACGACTGGATCGAGAACAGCCACGCCTCGACGGCGCTGTCGTACGCCCACGGCCTGGCCACCGCCTTCGAGTCCTCCGACAACCGCCGCCGGGTTGTGGCCGTTGTGGGCGACGGGGCCATGACCGGCGGGATGGCCTTCGAGGGGCTCAACAACATCGGCCACAGCGGGCGCCGGGTGGTGGTGGTGCTCAACGACAACGGCCGCAGCTACGCCCCGACCGTCTCCCGGCTCACCGAGAGCCTGGTGCGGTTCCGCTCCAACCCCAAGATCATGCGCCGCTCCGACCGCCTCGAGGAGGTGGCCGAGCGCATCCCCTGGGTGGGCGACACCCTCCAGCGGGGCATGCGGATGTCCAAGGCCGCCATCCGGGAACTGTGGGACTCGGCCGGCTTCTTCGAGAACCTGGGGCTGCGCTACCTGGGGCCCTTCGACGGCCACGACATCGCCGGCCTGGAGGAGGCCCTGTCCAACGCGGCCCAGTTCGATGAGCCCGTGGTGGTGCACGTGCTCACCCAGAAGGGTCGGGGCTACGGACCGGCCGAACAGGACCAGATCAAGCACATGCACGACGTCGGCAAGGTCAAGCCGGGCACCTACACCGGCATGTTCTCCGACGTGATGGTCAAGCTCGGCGGGCTGCACCCCGAGGTGGTGGCCATCACCGCGGCCATGCCCGACTCCACCGGGCTGCTGCCGTTCCGGGAGCACTTCGGCGACCGCTGCATCGACGTCGGCATCGCCGAGCAGCACGCGGTGACCTCGGCCGTGGGCATGGCCATGGGCGGGCTGCGGCCCTTCTTCGCGGTCTACAGCACGTTCCTGAGCCGAGCCTTCGACCAGGTCAACCTGGACTGCGGGCTGCACCGAGCCCCGGTGGTGTTCTGCATCGACCGGGCCGGGATCACCGGCGACGACGGACCGTCCCACCACGGGATCCTCGACATGGTGCTGCTCACCAAGGTGCCGGGGATGGTGGTGCTGGCGCCGTCGTCGCTGGAGGAGCTCGAGCAGATGATGCTCGACGCCATCGACATGACCGGCGGGCCGGTCGCCATCCGCTGGCCCAAGACGGCGGCCCGCAGCGTGAGCCGGGACCAGGTCGGATCGGGGCTTCGGGCTCGCAAGGCCCGCTCCGGCGACGGCCGGCTGTGCCTCATCGGCGTGGGCAAGATGCTGGAGGCCTGCGAGCAGGCCGCCGAGATGCTGGAGAACGAGGGCGTGGACGCCACCGTGTGGGACCCCCGGGCGGTGACCCCGGTGTGCCCGAAGATGGTGGCCGACGCGGTCGAGTGCGATCTGGTGGTGACGGTGGAGGACGGGCTGCGCACCGGCGGCGCGGGCACCGGCATCCGCGACGCGCTGATGGAGCGGGCCGAGGCCGCCGGCCAGGCCGCTCCCAGGGTGCGGGTGCTGGGCGTGCCCCTCGACTACCTGCCCCACGGCAAGCCCGACCAGATCCTGGCCGACCTGGGCCTGGACGCGGCCGGCATCGCGGCCACCGTCAAGTCGGAGCTGCTGTAGGGAGTCTTCCCTCTAGCTGAAGTAGGGGTTCTCCCCGGCCTCGTGGTCGGTGACGTCGATCACGTCGGTCACCTCTGCGATGGCCTCCATGATGGCCCGCTTGATCCCGTCGGACAGAGTGGCCTGGCTCATGGCGCAGCCCTGGCAGCCGCCGCCCATGGTGACCACCACCGAGTCGTCGTCGTTCACGTCGACGAGGCTGGCGTACCCGCCGTGGGAGGCCAGTGCGGGGTTGATGCTCATGTCGAGCAGTTGCTGCACCTTCTCGGCGATGCTGCCGGTGAGGTCCAGGCGTCCCATGTCGCCCAGCGGGTTGGGGCGGTTGGGGTTTCGGATCACCAGCCCGCCCTGACCGGGAATCGACGGCACGTCCAGGGTTGAGCCCCGGAGCCGGCTGACGCTGGCGTCGGGCACGACCACCGTCAGACCATCCGAATCGTGAATGTGGTCGTCGGGGGCCGCGTCGGCCACCGGGTCGAGCGTCAGGTCGTAGGTGTAGTCGATCCCGGCGGTGCCGGTCACCTCGACGCGCAGTCCCAACGTGTCGCCGTCCTCCTCGCGGTCACGGATGGACAGAACCGCGGTGCGGGCCGCGTCGGTGACGATCAGGATCTCCTCGCCCGATGTGGCTGCGGTCTCGGCGGGTTCGCCGGCGGGCGCTTCCGTCGGAGCGGCGGTATCGGTCACGGATCTGAGCCTACCGAGGGCTCACGGACCTTCCTGCGGGCCGTGCCTGCGCTCGCGATACGGTGCGGGCATGACCGCGAAGACCTCCTTTGAGATCACCGACGGCGTGGCCGTCCTGCGCCTCGACGACGGCAAGGCCAATGCCGTCGGCTACGACACGCTCGAGTCCATCGACGCTGCCCTCACCGAAGCCGAGCAGAGCGCGGGGGCCCTGATGATCGAGGGTCGGGAGGGCCGCTTCAGCGCCGGCTTCGACCTGAGCGTGATCGGCGAGGGCCCCGAGGCCGCCCAGGCGCTGGTGGCCGCGGGGGCCCGCACCGCGGCGCGGATCTACGGGGCGCAGGTGCCGGTGGTAGCTGCATGCACCGGCCACGCCTTGGCGTTCGGGGCGATCATGCTGCTGTCCAGCGATGTGCGCATCGGCGCCGACGTCGAGGCCAAGATCGGGCTCACCGAGGTGTCCATCGGCATGCCGCTGCCCATCTTCGCGGTGGAGCTGGCCCGGGACCGGCTCAGTCCCCGGCACTTCACCGCGGCGACGTCGCTGGCCACCGTGTTCTCGCCCCGCGGCGCGGTCGAGGCCGGATACCTCGACGAGGTGGTCGCCGCCGACGACCTCCACGACGCCGCACTCGAACGGGCCGGCGCGCTGGCCGGCTATGTGCGCCGGACCGCGTTCGGCCTGACCCGCCGCACCACCCGGAAGGCGACCATCGACAACATCCTCTCGACGCTCGACGAGAACATCAAGAGCTTCGGCGTGCTGGATTGACCTGCCTCCTCCCTGGGTTCCCGCCTGTGGACGATCTGTGGACAACTCTGGTAGGCCTGTGGATCGAGTGGGGATGACATCACCGGCGTACGACTCCGTGCTGCTGGTGTCGTTCGGCGGTCCGGAGGGCCCCGCCGACGTCGAGCCGTTCCTCGCCAACGTCACTGCCGGGCGGCGGGTCCCCGCCGATCGGCTGGAGGCGGTGGCCCGGCAGTACCACCACTTCGGCGGGATCAGCCCCCTCAACGAACAGTGCCGCCGCCTGCGCGACGCTCTGGCCGCAAGGCTCGCAGCCTCGGGCCACGAGCTGCCGGTGTACTGGGGGAACCGCAACTGGACCCCCTACCTGGCCGACGCCGTGGCCGAGATGGCCGCGGCCGGGCACCGCCGGGCCCTCGCTCTCGTGACCTCCGCATACTCGTCGTACTCGGGCTGCCGCCAGTACCTCGACGACATCGCGGCCGCTCGGGCCTCGGCTGGCGGGACCGCACCCGCCATCGACAAGGTCCGCGCCTACTACGACCATCCGGGCTTCATCGCGCCCTTCGTCGACGCGGTCGCTGAGGCCCGTATGAATCTGCCCGCTGAAGTGCGCTCGGGGGCGCGGCTGGTGTTCACCGCCCACTCGATCCCCGAGTCGATGGCCGCCAGCTGCGACTACGAGCGCCAACTGGGCGAGACGGCTCGCCTGGTGGCGGCCGGTGCCGGCTTCGACGGCTGGACCATGGCCTGGCAGAGCCGCAGCGGACCACCCTCCGTGCCGTGGCTGGAGCCCGATGTGAACGACTGCCTGCGGGAGCTGTCCAGCCGGGGCGCAGCCGCGGTGGTGCTCGCCCCCATCGGCTTCATCACCGACCATATGGAGGTCATGTGGGACCTGGACGTGGTGGCGGCCGGCACTGCCGCCGACCTCGGCCTTCGGCAAGCGCGGGCCACCACTCCCGGCACGGGGCCCGACGATCGCTTCGTGGCCATGTGGCAGGAACTGGTCGAGGAGCGCCTCGATCCCGCCAAGGTCCGTCGCTCGCTCGGTCGTCTCGGAACGGGCCCGGACCGCTGCCCGGACAGCTGCTGCCCGCTGCGAACCTAGAGGTGCCCGCCGCCGCACGAGGGTCCACCACCGGAATTGTGGATAATAGTATTTTGTATACACCTCGGTAGGACGATGGCCGCACTCAGAGGCCCTGCCCATGAACCACACTCGCATCGCCGCGGAGGCCATCAGGTTCCGCATCTCCACGATCCGGCGCCCGCTGGTGACCAGCGAGACCGTCGATATCGATGCGATGGCGGTGGCGGCGGTCACGGCCGCTTCCCCGGAGGTGGACTCGGCCCTGCGGGTGATCGCCACCACGTGGCAGCGGGCCGGGTTCGATCCCGATGAGCTCATTCAGCCGTGGACGGGCGAGCAGGCCGAGTACTTCAAGAGCCGGCCCGAACTCATCGACCTGATCGACGCGATCGTGCGGGGCGCGGCCGGGTCCATCGCCGCAGCCTGACCCCCCGGCTCGCCGCGACCCATCCCCGCCGCCCGGGCCGGCTCCGGTACGGTGCGGCCGGTGCCCGAGCTTCCCGAAGTGGAGACCATCCGAGCCCAGTTGCAGCCGCGGCTGGAGGGCCGCTCGATCACCGACGCGGGCTCCCATCCGTCGGCGAAGTTCACCCCTGCGGTGGAGGCGGTCGGCTGCGACGTGACCGCGGTCCGCCGCCGCGGCAAGTACCTGATCGTGAATCTGGACGACTCCAGCGAGTCCGGATGCGAGCTGGTGATCCACCTGGGCATGACCGGCCGGCTGGCGGTCGGGCCCGCTATCGACTTGTCCCATCCGCACCTGCGGGCCTGGTGGCGACTCGATGACGACGACGCGCTGACGCTGCACGACGTGCGCCGGTTCGGCCGGGTCCATGTGGTGCCCGTGGGCCGGCACGAGACCATCGCGACCCTCCACCGCCTCGGCCCCGAGCCGTTCAGCGACCAGTTCACCGGTGAGAGCCTCTGGCGGGCCCTGCGGGCCAGCCGGCGCTGCATCAAGACCCAGCTCCTGTCGCAGCGGCCGGTTGCAGGGGTGGGCAACATCTACGCCGACGAGGCGCTCTGGCTGGCAGGGGTCAACCCGGCCGTCCGTCACCTGTCGAAGCCCCGGGCCGGCCGCTTGGCTGACGCCATCCGGACCGCTCTGGCCTCGGGGCTGCGCCACGGCGGCACCACGCTGCGCGACTACGCCGCGCTGGACGGCGCACGGGGGAGCAACCAGCACCATCTGCGCTGCTACGGACGGGCCGGCGAGCCGTGCGAGCGCTGCGGGACCGAGCTGCGCCGCAAGGTGGTCGACGCCCGCGGCACCACTTGGTGCCCCATCTGCCAGCGCCGCTAGCGTGGGCGGAATGGAGTTAGGCCCTGTACACCACGTGTCGATCAACGTCCCCGACGTGGAGGCGGCGGCGCCGTTCTACACCGACGTGCTGGGCATGGCCGTGCTGCCCCGGCCGGACTTCGGCTTCAACGGTCGCTGGCTGCAGAGTCCCGGCGGGGGCGAGGTCCACCTCATCGAGGTCGAGGGCTGGGTGCCCCCCACCGGCCAGCACTGGGCATTCAAGGTGGAGGACATCGACGCCGCGGTGGCCGAGCTGCGGGGCCGGGGCGTGGAAGTGGACGATCCCATACCGCTGCCGGGCATAGCGGCCCGCCAGACCTTCTTCTTCGACCCGGCCGGCAACATGATCGAGCTGAACCAGCCAGCCTGACCGACCAGCCAACAACCCACGAGCAGTGGTGACGAGCCGAGCCGCTAGTTCAGGGGCCCAGTGCAGTCAGGGGAACGACTAGTACTCCGTCATCGCGGCGGTAGCCGTAGCCGGTGGCCGTCACCACGACCAGATTGGCGGGAGCACCCACCTGGCGCTCCTCCACCGTGTCGCGGAGTTTGAGCAGGGACCGTGCGGCGCGGTCGATAGCGGTGTCGCCGCCCAGCTTGATCTCCAGCGCGATCCAGGCGCCGTCGCCTCGCTCGATGATGGCGTCGACTTCGAGGCCGCTGCTGTCGCGGTAGTGAGCGATCCGGCCGCGTGCCGCTTGGGCGTAGACACGCAGGTCGCGCACGACCATCGACTCGAAGAGCAGGCCGAACGTTGTCAGGTCGCTCCAGAGGCGCTGCGGGCCGCCGTCTAGGGCGGCCACCGCGAGCGAGGGGTCGACAAGATGGCGTTTGGCGGCGCGGCGAAGGTGGGCGCGCGAGCGCAACTGCACCGACCATGCGGGCACGTCCTCGACCACGAACACCCGCCGCAGCGCGTCGAGATAGGCGCCGACGGTGCGAGGATCCATCGGATGGTCCCCGCCGGTGTCGCTCGCGAGGGTTCGCTGCGACGCCTCGGTGGCCACGTTGCGGGCCAAGGACCGCAACAGCCGTTGCACACCCACCGGATCGCGCGCCGGGCCGCCCAGCAGGGGGATGTCGGCTCGGCAGACCTCTTGCAGATAGGAGGCCGAATAGGCCTGCGCGTCGGTCGTGTCAAGGTGGACGCAACCAGGCCAGCCGCCCCGACACGCCGCCTCAATAAGATCTCGCAGCCCCGCCGCGGGGCGATCGGCGAACCTGGTGCCCACGTCGAACAGGTCCGCCATCGACACCTCGCCCGTTGACAGGCCCGTCTCGAACAGCGCCATCGGACGCATCCGGATCCGCATGATGCGCCCCGCGCCGCTGTGGCGGGTGATGTCGTCAGCCGGTGCCGCCGAGCCCGTGAGAATGAACCGTCCCGGCCGTCGTCCATCGTCGCAGGCGGCCCGAACCTGGTTCCAGACCTCCGGGGCGAGCTGCCACTCATCCAGCAGCCGCGGCTCGGGTCCCTCCAGCAGGCCAGCGGGCTCCACCTCAGCCGCGGTGCGGGCGCTGGGGTCCGAGCCGAACATCACCTCGCTGCGGGCGTGCTCCCGTCCGGTCGAGGTCTTCCCGCATGCGCGGGGCCCCTCCAGCACCACCGCCGGCATCGACCGCAGCCCTGCGACCATCTCCGCGTCCACCACACGCGGCAGATACCGGCTGTTCACATGGCTCGTCCGCTCAGTTGTCACCGCAGCCAGTGTACCATTCGGGGCACTGTCAATGCATCATTCGTAGCCGATCTGATACATCAAACGAGGCCCGACCAATGTATCAGACACGGCACAGAATATTCAGAGGCCATTCCTGGTCTGGCAGTGGCACCCCCCTACGGGATTTGACGCTCCTTTGGGACGTCACGTTCCGCTGTGTGCCATAGTGATCCACAACTAAGAGGTCGCCCAGCTCGCCGAATGATGCGCTGACCGTGTCGCCGGGGGCGAGCGCCTGCATGGGGCCGAGCGCGCCGGTCAGAATGAGTTCGCCGGCCCGCAGGGGTGTCCCCCGCGCGCACATCACGTCCGCGAGCCATCGAGTCGTCCACTTCGTCGAGTATCGACAACGCGTGACCCCCACGATGCAGCCAACGGCCTCCAGCGAGATCAGTCAAGGTGCAACTCGGCTCGAAGGACGTGCTTGGTGACCTTGCCGAGGGCCGTCCGCGGAAGGGAGCGGGTCAAGACGACCTCCCGTGGCTGCTTGTACCGGGCCAGCCGATCAGAACACCACGACCGAAGCTCCTCGACCGTCGGGGCCTCGGCGCCCGCGGCGGGCACGATCACAGCCACGGGAATCTCGCCCCACGTCGGGTCGCTCCGGCCGATCACGGCCACTTCTGCGACCGCGGGATGGTTGATGAGCGTGTTCTCGACCTCGGCGGGATACACGTTCTCGCCCCCGCTGATCAACATGTCCCTCTCCCGGTCCTCGATGAACACGTAGCCCTCGGCGTCGCGGCGACCGATGTCGCCGGTGTTGTACCAGCCGTCGACGAAGGCGGCCGCTGTCTCGGAAGGGCGGTTCCAGTACTCG
Organism: Acidimicrobiaceae bacterium; assembly: GCA_009843735.1. Taxonomy (GTDB): domain Bacteria; phylum Actinomycetota; class Acidimicrobiia; order Acidimicrobiales; family Aldehydirespiratoraceae; genus Aldehydirespirator. The sequence continues at coordinate 14,003 of VYCW01000137.1, forward strand.
ACGAACAGATTCGGCCCTCTCACCAGCAAGACCCCGGCAGCGTCGCCGACGATGTCGTGACCGTCCGCATCGACGACGCGAAGCTCCGTGTGCAACGCCGGCTTGCCGCACGAGCCTATGTGATCGGCGCAGTCCTCGTAGCGGAGCACGACCGCTGTCGGCCCGGTCTCGGTGGCGCCATACACCTGGCCCACCGGTACGCCTCGATCGACCACGGCCCGGATCAGATGCTCCGGAACGACCGACGACCCCGAGTTGAGACCGCGCAGGCAGGAGATGTCGGTCGATGCGAACCCGGGGTGCTCCAGGAGTGCTTGCAGGGTCGCCGGCACGACCAACGACTGTGTCGGCCGGTGGTCGCGCACGATCGCCAGCGTCTCGTCGGGATCGAAGCGACGCTGAAGGAGCACTGAGGCACCGACATACAGGGCCGGAAGCGTCTGGATGTTCAGCCCACCGACATGGAAGAGCGGGAGCGAGGTGAGCACGCGGTCATCGGCGACGAGATCCTGGTGAGCGACACCGTTCAGGACCGTGTGAAGCAGCGAACTCTGCGAGTGCACGGCACCCTTCGGCGACCCCGTCGTGCCCGACGTGTAGACCAGAAGCACGCGGTCACCGCCCTCGCCGACCGACGGAGCCTGGACCGGTGCGGTCGGCGGCGGATCATCGTCGAGGTCCACGACCGGAAGATCGGGAGCCGCGCTCGCCAGCTGCGGTCCGAACCCGTCAGTCACCAGGGCCAGAACAGGCGAGCAGTCCTCGATCTGGAACCTGTGCTCGGCAACCGACAGCCGGTTGTTGAGTGGAACCAGCACAGCACCCAGCCGGGCGCACGCGAACAGGAGGGAGATCTGCTCGACCCGGTTGAGACCGCAGAACGCGACACGATCGCCGGCGGCCACGGACCGGGCGTGAAGCAGATGGGCCATGTCGTGGATGGCAGACGACAGCTGGAAGTACGTCGTAGCCCCGCCCTCGAACCACACCGCTGGATGGGTGGGCCGGTGATCGGCCCAGTGGTGTATCCACCGATCGATCGCCGTCATGATCAAGGCTCTCTTCGGTCCGCTTCGGAGCGGAGGAACGCCAGGACGAGTCCGGTGACCTCCGGCGCCTTGTCCTCCAGAAGGCCAACGGTGCCGCCCTCGACAACGGCAGTCATGGCTCCATCGATACCGCGCGCCAGAGGTTCCAACTCCGGGAACGCATACGGGTCGGCCGACGCTCCGATGCACAGGGTCGGCGAGACGATCCGGCCGACCGCATCCTCCATGCGGTACCGGCTCACCGCCAGGTGGCCCTCCTCGGCGTCTCGCGCCGCAATCGCATCATGGACGAAGCGTTCGAGCACATCCGGCCGTCTCGGCGGGTAGAAGCCCTGTCTCCGCTGCCAGAGTTCCACCAGGTGCGATCCATCCGGCCGCATATCGACGTGGTCGATGGGCGGACGGTCCCTGCGACGTTCGCGTGCCGCCTCATCCACCCAGGCGGTCGACGACAGGACGAGCCTGTCCACACGTTCGGGATATCGGGCGGCAATGTCAACCGCGATCACGCCGCCCGTGTGGTGACCCATCACCGACGCCCGGTCGATGTCGAGCGCGTCGAGCGCCGCGACCGCCCCATCGGCGTACACCTCGATCGAAGCCTCCCCCGGGGGCGGGGCCGAACACCCCATCCCGAGCGTGTCGATGGCGATCACCCGCAGCGAGTCGGCGAGTAGAGGCAGTATCTCGCGGTACTCGTCCCACGAGCGCGGCGTCTGATGCAGGCACAGGAGGGGTGCGGCCGCGGGGTCGCCGGCCTGCGCGCAGTGGATCTGGCCGAACGGCGTCTCGAGATACGTGAACCGCACGCGGTCAGCCATCGACGGCCCGCCCCCGTGACTCACCCATCGTGCTCGGTGATGAACTCGATGCTCATCGGGTTGTACCGTTCGGACTGCTCGTGCTGTGGCCAGTGACCGCAGCTGCCGATCAGCTCGAGACGCGAACCGGCGATCATCTCGCTCATGTTCGTCGCCTCGGGTACCTCGCCGAACGGGTTCTCGTTGCCCCACACGACCATCGTCGGGACGGTTATCGAGTTGAGCCGCTCGTTCGTCATCAGGTTGCGCTGACGGATCTCCATGTTCTGGAGACAGAGCAGGTTGTGCAGGTTCTGCTGGAAGTCGGGGTGGTGATAGATGGCGTAGCGAGCCTCGACGAGTTCTTCGCTCACATCCCTGGGGCCGTCGAACATGAGCAGGTACAACCGTTGACGAGTGAGGTCGATGTCGTCCTCGAGCACGGCCTTGGTGGTCGAGTTCTTGATCCGCTCCATGATCTCGGGGTTGGCCTTGGTACCTCCGGCGGCCACCATCTGCAGGCTCTTGACCCGCTCGGGCTGCTCGCTGGCGAGCCAGCCGGCGACCCAGCCGCCGAGCGACTCGCCCACGAGGTGAGCCGACTCCACGCCGTGGGCGTCCATGTAGCTGACGAGGTGCTCGACGTAGCGTGGAATCTCGTAGTGGTAGTCGGGCTTGCCGGTGTATCCGTGCCCGAGCATGTCGATGGCATGGCAGCGGAATCCGGCCTGTACATGGGGCACGAAGTTCCGGCTGAACGCCTCGAGGTGGCCGCTGGTGCCGTGCAGGAAGATGACGTCGGATCCGTCGTCGGGGCCGGCGATCAGCGCCCGAGTGGGCACGCCTCCGGCGTCGACGAATTCGAGTGAGAAGGCAATGCCGGTTAGGTCGGTCCAGATCGACACGAGGTGCTCCTTGGGTTGTTTGGGTTCGGATCTGCGATGGTCACGAGTATCGAGTTGGCGGGTTCGGATCGATGTGCGCCACAGCCATCCCGGTGAGCCATTCCGGCATCGGCGAGTACACGATGGGCTGACCCGGCGCATGTCCGAGTGCTGCCGCCATGACCAGCCAGGCCCTGATTTCGTTGCCGCCGTTGCCGGCCGTGGCGACGAGCTGATCGTCGGACCATCGCTGCGGCGCCGCGTGCAGCTCACCGGTTGCGAGCAACTCGAGGAACGTCCTATCGAACTCGGTGTTGATCTGCGCCGGAGCTCCCACGATGAGCGGCCGACGTTTCGCTTCGTACCGTTCCCAGTTGCCGCGACCCTCGCGGAACGACTCGGCCAGGAACTCCTCGGCTTCGCCCTCGGGCGCGCGCCAGTCGGGAAACGGGATCTGGTGCGACAGACCACCGGTACCGATGACCGCGATCCGCCGGTCGCCGGGTAGGCCGTGGAGGACGTCCCTGAGGGCTGCGCCGAAGGCGAGGCACCGTGCGAGGCTCGGTAATGGCGGAGCGAACACATTGATCACGATCGGGATCGACGGGACGCCGTCGGGAACCAAGTATTGGATGGCGTGGGATATCCCGTGATCCACCTGGATCCGGGTGGAGAATGCGGCATCGAAACCGGCCCCGAGCATCCCTTCGCATACCGCCAGTGCGGCGTCGGGGTCGGCTGGCTGGGGCCCCGACGGTGTGCCGTGCTCGCCCGCGGCGACCACCTCGTCGACACCGACCGCGAAGGGCGGCATGAGGTCGAGCCAGAATCCCCGGAAGTGGTTCGAGCCCACGATGACGACGAGGTCCGGTCTCGCGGCCTCGAGCGACGTCTTCGCAGTGGCCAGCCCGTTGCGAAAGTCGTGGGCGCGCTCGAGATGATCAACCTCGTCCCAGCGAGTGTTCATGAGCGTCGTGTGCGATGCGCCGACCCCCGCCACTATCCGGGTCACGAGGCGACTCCGCACATATCGACCGTGATCCGGATGAGCAGCTTCGTCAGCCGCTCCATGTCGACCACGTCCACCGCGTTCATCCCGAGCTGGAAATCGATCTCGTCATGACCGTCGAGCCGCTCCGGTGAGACCTTGGGGAGCCCGACACGGGCGGTTGGCACACCGAGAGTGCGCATGATGTTGGCATCGGTCGCGCCGGAGAGACCGCCGATCGGCGAGTGGTCGACGCCGGTCAACTCCTCCCAACAGCGGATCGACGACTGGATGATGTCCTCGTCGGGCGACGTGCTGGTGCCCGGCACCGACACGAGCTGGCGCCACGAGACATCGGCGCCGATGCTCCCGGCCAGCCGATCCAACTCGTCACCGAACTCCTGGGCAGCTTGCTCCGACGACGTTCTCGGATTCAGCCGGAGGTCGACCCAGAATCGACACACCGCCGTGGTGAACGCGGGCATGTGCGGCCAGCCGCCATCGATAGCGGCAACCACCGCCTGGGGCGCGATCAACCGATCGCGGTGCCTCTCCGTCCACTGGGGAAACCAGTCCTCAAGGCCCTCGATGATCTTGCCGGCATCGGCGATGGCGTTGCGATATGGCAAGAGATGCCGGCTGCCGACATACGTGTGGCTGCCGCGGACCTCGACCTCGAACCAGCTGAGGCCCACCTCCTCCCACGACACCGCCCAACCGGTTTTGGCGATCACTCCATGGTCGGGTCGCAGCAGTTCGACCAGCCGAGCACAGCCGACGCCGTGGCCGTCAGCGAGGCCCGGACCTCTGCTGTTGGCCGGCATGCCTCCGGCGCCGAACCCGACGAGCAGGTCCCCCTCGAGCCTGGCACCGCTCGCGGCCAGCGCCTCTGCCGCGGCCATCACACAGGCAGCATGTCCCTTCGGATTCTGGGCACCGAGCCCGATGACCACATCACCACGAACATCAGCCGCAGGCCGCATGTCGGGCCTGAGTTCGGGGCCGATCCACGGAACGTCGGCAGACTCGCTGCCCACGCTCAAGGTGTCGATCGGCGAGTAGAGCATGAGCGACGCCCCATCCCCGGCGCCGGGCAGCCTGCCGTGGGCGCTCGCCATCGTGTCATCGATGGGCTGCACCTGGCCGGCAAGGTCGGCCTTCGACAGCTCCTCCGCTATCAGGGCGGCGAGCTCGACTTCCTCGCCCGTCGGTGAGGGCACGTTGACTATGGCGGAGCAGAGTTCGACCAGGCGGTCGCGAGTCACCATGGCCTCGGCGGCAGCAGTGACCGAGGCCGCGTCGGCTGGGGCGGAGTCAGGCACTCGGCGTACCGACCCACGTACCCGTGAGCTTCGTGAGCAGATGCACGAGGTGCCTCCTGCATGCGTAGCAGGCGCCGGCGAGGGCGGCTATGGCTATCAGCTTCCTCACGATGGCCGTCCAGCTTCCCGGTCGGCCTGGTCGAGGAATCCAGTGACCATCGAGTAGTAGTGCTGTGGGCGCTCCTCCTGAAGGTGATGCGAAGCCTTGTCCATCACGTAGAGCTGGCCGTGCTCGATCATGCGGGCGAGCATGAGCGGGTAGTCGGGTGTGAGGAAGTCGTCGTACATTCCCCACGCGAACAGCACCGGGCACTTGATTCGGCCGAGTTCCCCGGTCATGTCCTGCCACTCGCCTCGCGGACTGTCGGAACGGGCCGCGAGCTCCACCTCCTGGGGGTCGATCGACTGCTTGAACCGCATGGTGACGGTGGCGTCGGGGATCTCGTCGGCGTCGTACCACTCGAGGTCGGCCATGAGCTGTCGCATCTTCTCCCAGGTGGGTCCCTCCGGACCGCCGAAGTAGCGGTCGCGGGCCTTGCGCCCCCGCCTCGCTCCTTCGGGGAGCGGCGCGAGCGGACCGTAGAACACCGGCATGGAACCGGTGACGACCAATGACCGAGCCCGATCGGGGTAGTTGGCTGCCAGATTCAAAGCGATGGTTCCGCCCCAGCTGTTGCAGATGAAATCGGCGCGGTGCACGTCGAGCGAGTCCATGAGGTCGCAGATCGTCCTGGCGTGGAAGTCCCACATCGGGCCACTGATCGTGCACTTCTCCGACTTGCCGTACTGGAGCAGGTCCACGAGAAGGCACCGCCGATCTTCGGCGAAGAGTGGGGCGACCGGGCCGAAGTCGGTCCACGCGGTACAGCCGGGTCCGCCTCCGTGGAGGAAGAAGGTGGGCCTGCCCTCCCCCATCTCGATCACGTGATAGCCGAGTCCGTTCGCGTCGACGATGCGGCCGGCCGGCTCGGGTTGAATGTCGACCGGCATCAGGCGCCGTCTCCGTCGGCGCTGCCGGGCGCGTCGCTCGCCTTGGACGAGGTGAGCGCGTCTTCAGGCATCACGTAGTCGTCGTCGAAGGGGTTGCCCTCCTCGACCAGCCGCCGCCACTCAAGCAGCGAGATGTCGGGTCGGTAGAGGCGCTCGGGCGGGGCGTCGGTCGCCTCGACCATCCAGCCGTCCTGCGCGGAGAAGTTGCCGTGGAAGAGCCACCGGATCCCGCCCAGGTACTTGGCGTAGAAGACGGCCTTCGCCAGTCCGGTCTTGAACTGGACCATCACGCCGACGTACTTCGTGCGCCCCTTCTCAATGGGCACGTAAAACTCGTAGTGGATGAACTGCGGGTAGGCGATACGGAGGACGCCCGGGAGGCTCAGCGACGCGAATCCGGGGAGGTCCTGGCTCAAGATGTAGGGGTCGTTCCTCTTCGCCCCACCGGTGTTGCCCAGCATCTTGCCCTGATGCTGTCTCGGCTTGATCTTCCAGGGCCGCGCATTGCTCCACGTGCCGAGGCCGGGAAACTCGGCCTCCCAGTGCCGCTCGTCCTCGATGCGATATATCCACCGACCGTGGCGCTCGATGTGCACGATGTTCCACGTCGGCATGGTCTTGAAGATGCGCCAGTAGGACGTGCGGTGCAGGTACTTGGCATGCCCCTCGTCGAAGCCGTTCTCGGCGAAGAGCCGCCAGTCGCCGTCGCGGTCCTCGACGCGGCCGCCCACCGCGTACGGAGGCGGATTTTGGAGCTCCTCGGGGAGCTGCTCATGAAGCGGATGGGGCTCGCGATCGCCGATGAACACCCAGACGAGCCCGACCGCCTCATCGACGGGGTAGGTCTCGACCGCGACCTTGCCGCAAATCGGCGAGTCGGGCCCGTCGGTGATGACCGCGACGAGTTCGCCGGTGCTCAGGTCATAGGTCCACGCGTGGTACGGGCACGTGACCGTGCCGGGAAACTCCTCGACCCCCATAGACAGCGGCACGCCGCGGTGCAGGCACCGATCGTGCAGCGCATGGGCGACCCCGTGCTGGTCGCGCTGGAGCATGATCTTCTCTCCGCACACCGTCACCCCGACGGGCTTCCGGCCCACCTCGGCCGACCAGTAGACGGGATACCAGTAGTTGCGCAGGCCGGAGGCCGCCGCTTCGTATGCGGGCCACGACGACCAGTCGGCCCGCCCGGTCGCCTTCTTGGCGGCGCCGCCGCGCCGGCGCCGCGCCATGAGGGCTGCGGCGCGATCGGCCGGGCTCGCCTCGCCTGGCCCCGTTGCTGCGTCTGCACCCTCTAGAGACATGTCATCATCCACGGCTGAGACTCATCCACGCGTTGCGGCTATCTCTACCACCGCGTCGATGATCTTGTTGTAACCCGTACACCGGCAGAGGTTGCCGCTGAGTCCTTCGCGGATCGCCTTCTCGTCTGCTTCGATGCCGTCGCGGATCAGCTGCTCGGCCGCGACGAGCATGCCGGGGGTGCAGAAGCCGCATTGCGCCGCACCGTGCCGAACGAACGCATCCTGTAGATCGCTCATCGTTCGGCCCCGTCCTGCGAGGCCCTCCACGGTGATGATCGTCGAACCGTCGACCTGGGCGGCGAGCTGGAGACACGAGACGACGGTTCGGCCGTCGACGAGAACGGTGCATGAGCCACAGTCACCGGTCAGGCAGCCCCACTTCGTGCCGGTGAGCCCGATGTCGTCTCGCAGCACACCGAGGAGCGTCTGCGTCGACTCGACGTTCTCGCGGTAGGGGTCGCCGTTGATGGTCAAGCTGAGCTTCATCGGACCGGTCCGTTCTCGCGACCGGGGAGCACTTCGGGGTCGAATCCGTTCGGCGGAGCAAGCCTGTCGATCGGCCACGTCCCGCGGGCGCGGGCCGCCGCGATCCGGATGGCGCGAGCGGTCAGCACGGCGACGACATGCCGTCGATAGTCGGCGGTGCCCCGGGCGTCGCTGATCGGCGAGCACGCATCGCGTGCTCGTGCTGCCGCTTCTGCGAGAACATCGGGATCGAGCACATGACCGACAGCGATGTCGTCGAGCCCCGGCACGAGCATCGGGATCGGGCTGACTGCGCCCAGGCCGACTCGCAGCGCAGTGACGGTGTCGCCGTCGGTCTCCACACTGGCGGCAACGCCGGCTCCGGCCAGGTCCATGGCCCAGCGGATGGTCTGGCGGATGTAGCACGAGCCGATGCCGTCGGGCACGGCCGCGGTCACCGATACGAGCATCTCACCCGGTGCCAGGCTCGTCGTTCCCGGGCCGGTAGCGAGGTCGGCAAGATCGATCGATCGCTCACCGCTGGGCCCGGCGAGCGCGGCCGAAGATCCGAATACCAGGAGCGGAGGAGGCATCTCGGCCGAGGGCGTTGCATGGCAGAGGTTCCCGCCGAGCGTGGCCATGTTGCGGATCTGGACGCTGCCCAGCACCCGGGCCGCCTCGACTAGGGCCGGCGCGGTGTCCGCCAGTTCCCGGCTCGTCTCGATGGAACGAATGGTGGTGGTCGCCCCGATCGTCAAGTCATCGCCGTCCCGGACGATGCCACCGGTGTCGAGGTGCGATATGTCCACCAGCCACCCGGTCGACAGCCGCCCCAGCCGCCGGTCGATCATCACGTCGGTGCCGCCGGCGATGGGCACCGCGCCCGGATGGTCGGCGAGGAACCGGACGGCCTCGGCGACGTCCGCGGGCCGGAACACCTCGGCGGCCGGGGCCGCGACCGGCGCGGCGGTCATGCCGATGCCTCCCCGGTCCGCTGGTCGACGACGGTCGAGGTCTCGTTCCGCTGGATCCAGTCGACGACCTTCCACGGTCGCATCGGGTACTCGCGGGGCCTGATGCCGATCGCGTCGGCGACCGCGTTGGCGATCGCCGCGGGCGGGAGGATGATGCCCCCCTCGCCGATGCCCTTCGCTCCGTAGGGTCCCTCGGGGTCGATCGTCTCGACGAGCGTCACGTCGATGCGGGGCGGGTCGGCCGCCGTCGGCATGCCGTAGTCGTGGAGGTTCGGAGCGAGGAACCGGCCGTCCTGCACCGGCAGCTCCTCGGTCAGCGCCAGCCCGATGCCCATGACCGCGCCGCCCTCGATCTGGCCCTCGCAGCTCATCGGGTTGATCGCCCGACCGACGTCGTGCGCGGCCCACAGGCCGACGACCCTGATCATGCCGGTCTCGGGATCGACCTCGACCTCGGCCACGTGCGCGCCGAATCCGTACGCCGCCGAGATGTTGCCGATGAATCCCTCGTCCTGCTTCTCGGTCGGCGGGTCGTAGAACGCCGACGACATGATGATCGAGGACTGCTCGCGCAGGAGCCGGCGGCGGATCGCCTTGGCGTACGGCACGGCGGTGTCGCGGTCCCCGTTGCGCAGGATCATGCCGTCCTCGATGTCGAGCTCGGCCGCGGCGATGCCCAGTGTCTCGGCTGCGGCTTCGAGCAGCTTCGCCTTGGCCCCCCGGGCTGCGAGCCGGGCCGCGTTGCCGGCGACGAACGTCGTTCGGCTGGCGTGAACGCCAACATCCCACGGCTTCACGTCGGTGTCGCTGTTGGTGACGGTCACCACGTCGACAGGCACACCGATCTCTTCGGCGACGATCATGGCCAGCACCGTCTCGGAGCCCTGGCCGAGCTCGGACGACCCCGAGATGAGCGCCACCTGGCCGGAGTCGTCGATCTTGATCATGGCGCCGCAGCCGTCGGACCCGTAGATGCGTGCGCCTCCGCCGACATGGATGTAGGTGGCCGCCCCGAGGCCCCGGAACTTCTCGCGCTGTGTCCCTCTCCGCTCGACCCAGCCCGACCTGTCGCGGACGGCTTCGAGACACTCGGTCAGGCCGCACGTCGTGATCTCGAGACCCTGGGTCGTCGTGGAGTCGGCGGTGTTGGCGTTCTGTAGGCGGAAGGCGATCGGGTCGATGCCCAGGGCGTCGGCCAGCTCCTCGGTCTGCTGCTCGACGGCGAATGTGGCCTGGGGGTTGCCGAAGCCGCGCACCGAGCCGCCGTAGTTCTTGTTCGTGTACACCACAGCGCTTCTGACCCGGGAAGCCGGGACCTGGTAGAGCGACGTGACGGTGTTCATCGCAACCAGCATGGCGTGGGAGCCCCAGGCGTTGTAGGCGCCGTTGTCGGAGACGACCTCCGCGTCGCGGAAGGTGATGTTGCCGTCGGCGTCGGCGCCGGTGCGCAGCTTGAAGTGGATCGGTTGCCTGGTCCGGGCGCCGATGAACTCCTCTTCACGGGTCAGGGCGAGCTTCACGGGCCTCTGAGCGGCCTTCGCCAGCAGGACGGTGATGAAGTCGTGGGTGTCGATGTCGATCTTGCCGCCGAAGCTTCCGCCGACCGGCGGCTGCTTGATCGTGATGCGCTGCCAGTCGAGACCGAGGCAGTCGGCCAGTTCCTTGCGGTACATGAACACCATGTGCACCGGCGAGATGACGGTGAGGTGGCCCGTGGGATCGAAGTCGGCGATGACCACGTGCGTCTCGATCGGGGCCGGGGCCGCCTGCGGGCTCGAGTAGGTGCCCTCGACGATGACCGCGCTGTCTCGCTCGGCCGCCGCCAGGTCACCGGTCTCGAAGTCCCATCGCATCGAGACGTTGCCCTCGATGTCGAGCTCTTCGTGGATGACGGGGGCGCCGGGCAGCATCGCGGCGTGCGGGTCGTCCACCTCGGGGAGCAGGTCGTAGTCCACGTCGATCAGGTCGAGCGCCTGCTGTGCGATCTCCGCGTCGACCGCTGCGACCGCGGCGACCTCGTCGCCGATGCACCGGACCTTCCTGCTCTTGAGCGGCTCGTTGTCGTGGCCGTAGCCGAATGATCTCTGCGTGACATTGCCGGCATGTATCACGGCGTGGACGCCGGGGAGCGCCTCAGCCTTCGAGACGTCGATCGAGACGATGCGGGCGTGGGCGTGGGGGCTTCGCTTGATGGCGGCGGTCAGCAGACCCGGGATCCGCATGTCGTCGGCATACACCGTCGCCCCCGTCACCTTGTCGGGAGCATCAAGCTTCGGAATCCTCTTCCCGACGACGCTGTGGGCGTCGGATGTCGCTTGGGTCACGGCCACGGTCGGCCCCTCTCGTTGCAGGCCTGTCCGGCACTATATATCGATTTTCCTACGAGTGCCAGAAAATCGTATGGTACGGTTCAGGCCATGACGGCCCAGGCGTCGCTCGATCCACTATTCAAGCCGGCCTCCGTCGCCGTGTACGGCGCGTCGACGAGGGATCGGGCCAAGCTCGGGAACACCCTGCTGCGCAATGCGCTCCAGAGCGACACAGCCGAAGTGTTCGCCGTCAGCCCTAGCGCGGGAAGAGCCGAGGGCCTCACAACTGTCGTGTCGCTCCGGCATCCGGTGGATCTGGCTCTCATATCGGTGCCCGGCCCGGCGGTCGAGGCCGCCATCAACGACGCGGCCGCCGCCGGCGCCAGGTGCGCGGTCGTGCTCACCTCCGGCTTCGGCGAGACCGGCGACGAGGGCAGGGCCGCCGAGCGACGGATCGTGGATCGGGCCGCCCGATCCGGGATGCGTGTTCAGGGCCCGAACTGCATGGGCGTCGTGAGTCACCTCGGCGGCGACCGCTGGCTGAACGGCTCCTACTTCTGGAACGTTGCGCTGAGACCCGGGCCCATAAGCCTGCTCAGCCAGTCGGGCGCCTTCGGCGGGATGTTCTTCTCGGAGCTCGCGGCCCGGGGCCTCGGGCTCAAGCGCTTCGCCAGCCTGGGCAACGCCGCCGACCTCGATGAGACCGCGATGCTCGAATGGCTGGCCGGCGACGACGAGACCGGCGTCGTCGCGCTGTTCGCCGAGGCGATCTCGGGCGGCCGACGCTTCGTCGACGTCGTTCGCCGAATCACGTCCGAGCGGCCGGTCGTGGTTCTGAAGTCGGGACGCTCGGTCGCCGGCACCCGAGCGGCCGCCAGCCACACGGGGTCGATCGCGGGCGGCCACGGCGCGGTCAGCGCCGCATTGCGGAGAGCGGGCGCGATAGAGACGTCGAACTCCGACGAGTTCTTCGACGTGCTCACCGCGGTGTCGTCCCACCAGCCGGCGCTGACCGGATCCCGCGTCGCCGTCGTGACCGTCTCCGGCGGGCCGTCGGTTCTCGCCGCCGACGAGGCCGAGCGGCTGGGGCTCAGCCTCCCCGCGATGGCGGACGGCACCGTCGAGCGGCTGCGCGCCGTCGTCCCGGCGTTCGCGGCGACCGGTAACCCGGTCGACCTGACCCCGCAGTGCGCAGCCGACGCCTACTCCCCTGCCGTGTCCGCCGTGTTCGACGACCCCGCGATCGACGGCGTGATCGCCATCAACTGCGGGCTCGATCTCGAACCGTTCGGCAAGGCCGTCGCGGAGGCGAGTACGCGAACCGCCAAGCCCACGGTCGGCTTCGTCACCGATGCGCCGACCGTCGCCACGATTCTCGCCGACTCAGGAATCCCCCTGTTCTCCTCGCCCGAACGAGCTGCTCGCGGGCTCGCCTCACTCACCGCCGGGAGCCGACTGTGACCGAGCCCCGAGTCATCGAACTCTCCGAATGGGACTCCAAGCAGCGGCTCAGCGGCCTGCCCACACCCCGCGAGGTGCTCACCACGACCGTGGAGGAGGCGATTGACGCGTGCGAGGACCTCGGCGGGCGGGTCGTCTGCAAGGCCTCGGGGGTAGCCCACAAGTCCGAGCTCGGCCTGGTCCGGATCGGCCTGGACGCGGCCGGCGTGCGTTCGAGCTGGGAGGAGCTGGCAGCCGCCGGCGACGGCACGGTCCTATGCGCCGAGCTGGTGTCGGGCGAGTTGGAGCTGATCGTCGGCGGGTTGAGGGACCCGCACTTCGGTCCTGTCGTGTCGATCGGCATCGGCGGGGTGGCCACCGAGGTCTTCGGAGACGTCGCCGTCGTCCTGGCGCCGCCCGAACCCGGCGAGCTCGACGATGCGCTGGCGACATTGCGGGGCTCCACCCTGCTTCGCGGCCATCGAGGCTCACCGCCGGTCGATGTCGCCGCACTGGAGCAGGTCGTGATGGCCGTGTCGAACCTGCTCGACACCGACCCGTCGGTGGTCGAGGTCGACTGCAACCCGGTTCTGATATCCGGCGGGCAGCCCCTCGTCCTCGACGCGCTGGTCGTGCGGGCGGCGCCGTGAGCGACTCGGCCGTGTCGCCGGCTCGCTCCGGTGGACGTTCGGCTTCGCTCGTCCTCGACCTGTTCGGGCTCTACGTCCGGCGGTTCGACGGGTGGATCGCCGTGTCGGGGCTCGTGTCGTTGATGGCCGACCTCGGAGTCGGCGAGGGTCCCACCAGGTCCACGTTGTCGCGCATGGTGCGAAGGGGCCTTCTCGAACGACGACCCCGAGGGTCGGTGAAGGGATACGGCGTCGCGGCCGGCGCGGAGGCCAGAATGCAGCGCGCCGACCGGCGCATCATGGGACCGACCAGCCCCGCGGACCTCGACGACGGGTGGACGGTCATCACCGCGACGATCCCCGAGGGACAGCGCAGGAAGCGGGACCGCCTACGCGAGCAACTTCGCTGGCTCGGCTGCGGCAGCCTCGGAAACGCCGTCTGGATTGTTCCCCGAAGGTCGACGGACGACATGTGGGCCACCTTGCGGGAGCTCGACCTCGCCGATGTCGTGACCGCCTTCGCGGGTGACCACCTCGGCGCCGGCGAGCTGTCCGACCTGGTGGCGTCGGCTTGGGACCTCGGCGGCCTCGAGGAGCAGTATCGCAGCTTCCTCGCCGGCTGTGACGGGGTCTTGGCGTCGTGGCCTGCTGCTCCAGCCGGTGCTGAGGTGCGGGCCTTCACCGACCACACCGATGTCGTCCATGCCTGGCGCAAGTTCCCGTATCTGGATCCGGGCCTTCCGCTCGAGCTCCTTCCCGATCCGTGGGTCGGTGCTCTCGCCACCGGTCGATTCGCCCAGATCCGACGCCTGCTCGAGGCTCCGGCACTCGCCTATGTCGGATCGGTCATCGAGGCGTCCTCGGAGGGTCACTCCTCCAGGACGTAGAGCATCTCGCCGGCGTGGTCGACGACCAGCGCGCCCGACGCCCGCCACTCGTCGACGTCGACCGTCGCCGGATCGAGGTACCCGAGACCGAGTGCCGCGCACTCGTCGGCCGGGATGCCGGTCGCCAGTGTGACGTCGATACGCGGCCGCTCGACACCGTCGACGTAGGTTCCGGTGCCGCGAAGGTGGGTGGAGTGCGCCAGCACCCCCCAGGGGATGTGCTCGAACCGTTCCCACTGCGCGGTGAAGTAGTCGCGGACGTGATAGCCGATCTCACCGATGAGCTCGCCGTGCGTGCGGCTCACTTCATGGAGGTGCGGCGCGGCGATCACGAGCTCGCCCCCATCGGCAACGACCGCTTCAAGCTTGTACATGCCCTTGGCCCCCACCCAGAGCTCGTCATACATCTCCGGCAGGATGGCCAACGCGCGCTCGACCGGCTCGGCGAGTCGTCGGATGTGCACCTCGGCCGAAGCCCGAGCCGCTGCCCCGAAGGCGTCCTCGGGAGTTCCGGCGAATATCTGGATCCGGTGTCCGGGATCGATGACCAGGCAGATCGCATGTCGGGCCGCCGGAATGAGCGACGCGGCCCGATCGATGAAGCGTCGAACCGGCGTGTCCGCCCGACCGATGACGGCCGACGATGTGATGAGAGCGCCGACCCAGTGGGTCACGTCGATGATCTCCTGGGCGGCGACTCCTGGGACGAAGTACTTGTTGCCGCCCGAGAACCCGGCCACCTCATGGGGGAAGACCGGTCCGCACACCACGAGATGGTCGTACTCGCGGAGCCGCCGGTTCAGCCGCACGGGCACGTCGATCGTCAGCCGGCCCTCGCTGAGGACCTCGACCTCGCGGGCGGGGATGGTGCCGAAGTCGGCCAGCTCGGCAGGGTCCCACCACTCGTGGTTCACGATGGTCACCGCGTCCACGGTCTGGGGTTGGCCCGGCAGATCGAACAGCTTGCCGATCTCGGCATCGGAGAGCCCGGGATGGGTGCCGAGAGCGATCATGACGTCGACCTGCTCGACCCGGGGGGCGATCTCGGTGGCGATGGACCGGAGCACGGCCGCATGGGGGAACGTGCGGGTGTGGTCCGGGACCAGGACCAGGACCCGGCCGTGGAGGGCGATGCTCGCCATCGCCGAGCGGATCTCGGCCAGGTCGGGGGCGGCCGGCTGCACGTTCAGGTCACCGCGCCCATGGCCGCTCGGCTCACGCCGTCGCGCCCATCGCTCGGAGTGCCTCGATGACCCGGGTGGTCTCCTCGGCGGTTCCCGTGGTGATGCGGAGCCCTCCCGGAAGCCCGAAGTCGGCCTCGGTGGAGCGGACGAGGATCCCTTGGTCGGCGAGCGCGCTGACGATGCTCGCAGCGTCGTCGAGTCCGGTCGCGATGACGAAGTTCGTCTGTGACGGGGCCGGGGCCATCCCCAGGTCGGAGAGGGCCCGGGTCAGGCGGTCGCGCTCACGACGGTTCAACTCGACGACCCGGGCGAGGTGCTCTTGGTCTGCGAACGCGGCCTCCGCGGCGGCCACCGACGCCGAGTTCACCGCGAAGGGCGGCATGAAGCCGCGGAGCCGCGCCGCCACCGGTTCAGACACGATCGCATAGCCGACACGCATTCCGGCAAGACCATACGCCTTGGAGAACGTGCGGGTGACGGCCACGTTGTGTCCGGCTCGCACGAACTCGACCCCGTCGGGCATGACCGTCTCGTCGGCGTACTCCCGGTAGGCCTCGTCGATCACGAGCAGGGTCTCTCCCCCGCGCCCGTCGAGGTCGCCGACGACGCGGTCGAGCTCAGACTGATCGACGACGCTTCCGGTGGGACTGTGCGGGTTGGTGACGATGAGCACCCGGGTCCGGTCGTCGACGGCCGCGAGCAGCCCGTCGATGTCCTGCCGCAGGCCCTTGGTGGGCACGAACGCAAGCTCCCCGCCGGGCCGCTCGGTCATGAGCATGTGCAGGTAGAACGTCGGTCGGGCGACGACCGTGCGGTCGCCCGGCTCGAGGTGGGTGGCGCCGATGGCGAGCAGGGCGTCGCTCGCGCCGTTGGTGACGAATACCTGGTCCGGCGACACCGCGTTCGTGTTGGCGATCATCGTGCGCAGCCCCAGCGCCGTCGTTCGCGGGTACCGGTTCGCCTCGCGGACCGCTCGCCCGACCGCCGCCCCGACCGAGGGCGAGGGTCCGAGCGGGTTCTCGTTCGATCCGAGCTGCGCCAGCGGGCCCGCCGCAGCGGCGGCCGATCTCCCGGTCACGTCTCTCCCGGTCACGTCGCCTCCCGGGCGCAGAGCAGGCAGGAGCAGGAGTGGTCCTCGCCGACGGGCCTGGGCTCGACCGGACCCCTGGTGCAGTCGCCGAAGACCACCGGGCACCTCGGCGCGAAGGGACACTGCCGCCTCGGGTCCACCGCGAGCGCAGCCTCGTCGAGAGGCTCGATCCGGTCCGTCCAGGGGCGGCTCACCGTAGGGGTCGAGTCGACGAGCTGTCTCGTGTACGGGTGGGTGGCGTTGTCGATCACCATCCTCGTCGGACCCGATTCCATCGTCGCGCCCCGGTACAGGACGAACATCCGGTCGCTCGCCGAGTAGGCGGTTCCCAGGTCGTGGGTGATGTAGACGAACGAGATCCCGGCCGCATCACGCATATCCTGCATGACCGAGAGGATCTGCGTGCGCAATGAGGCGTCGACCATCGACACCGGCTCGTCGGCCACGATGATCCGCGGGCGGAGCATGTAGGCCCGGGCCATCATGATGCGCTGCCGCTGACCCCCCGACAGCTCGTGCGGGAATCGATTGAGGACGGCCGAGCCGTCGAGGCCGACCATCTCCAGTGTCTCGTCGATCAGCGCCGTCCCGCCTTCGAGACTGAAGTTCCTGATCACCACATCGAGGACGTGTCGAACCCGATAGAACGGGTTGAACGACGCGAACGGATCCTGGAAGACGGGCTGCACCTCCCGCCGGAAGGCCTTCCTCTGCCTCCTGGTCAGGTCCGCGAGCGGCCGGCCCCGATACTCGAGACGTCCCGACGTCGGCTGGATGATGCCGAGCATCATCTCGGCGATGGTGGTCTTGCCGCTGCCGGACTCGCCCGCGATCGTCACGATCTCGGCCGCGTCGGGGGTCAGCTCGAGGTTGAACCTGTGCACGGCGATGTGCGAACCCCTCCCCTTGCGGAAGACCTTCGACACGTCGTCGAGGAGCAGCAGCGGCTCAGCCATGGCGATCGAGGTGGCAGGCGAACTCGCCCCCGCCGCTTCGTCTCCTCACGGGCGGGGTCTCCGCCGCGCAGACCTCCATCGCTTCGGGGCATCGCTCGCGGAACGCGCAGCCTCCGGTGACGGGCGACGCGACCAGTCCCCCGCTCTGAACGGCGGGCGCCTCCTTTCCGACCTCGGGAACGGAGGCGAGCAGCAGCTCGGTGTAGGGGTGCTTGGGGTCGGTGAGGACATCGATCACCGGACCCGTCTCGACGATGCGGCCCAGGTACATCACGGCGATCCGATCGACCAGTTGAGCCATCAGGCCGATGTCGTGCCCGATGACGATGAAGGAGGTGCCCATCTTGTCGCGGGCGTCGAGGATGGTCTGGGCGACGAGCCGTTGCACGATGACGTCGAGCGCGCTGGTCGCCTCATCAGCGATCACCAGGGCGGGACGGTTCATGAGCGCCATGGCGATGCAGACCCTCTGCTTCATCCCGCCGCTCAGCTCGTGCGCGTACCGGCCGGTCGTCTCCTCGGCCAGGCCGACGAGGTTCAGCAGTTCGGAGATCCGCTCGTTCACCTCCGGCGTCGAGGCGTCGCGGTGGGCGGTGACCCCGTCGGCCAGTTGCTTGCCGACCGGCATCACGGGGTTGAGCGAGTTCATCGCTCCCTGCGGAACGATCGCGATGTCGCGCCACCGGACATCCCGGAGCCGCTTCTCGTCGACCGACAGCAGGTCGAGAGGCCCGGCATGGCCGTCGAGCAGGGCCATGCCCGCCGTGACCCTGCCCGCCCTGGGCAGGAGCCTGAGGAGGGCGTTGATCGTGGTGCTCTTGCCGCAGCCGGACTCGCCCACGAGGCCGACGAGTTCGCCCCGGCCCACGCTGAACGACACGTCCTGGACGGCGACGAGATCCGCCGACCGCGACCGGTACGTCACCTCGAGATCGGTCACTTCGAGGATGTTGCTCACAGCGACTCGTCTCGCAGGCGGGGGTTAGCCACCTGGTCGAGGCCGTTGGTGAGGAGCAGGAAGCCGACGAAGATCACCGCCAGGACGAAGATCGGCGGCAGCCACCACCACCACATGCCCCGGAACACGGCGCTGCCCTCGAGCGCGTTGTTGACGGTCGTGCCCAGGGTCGGCAGCCGGCGGGAGCCGAGGCCGAGCGTCTCGATGCTGGTGACTGCGAGGATGACGCCCGCGACGGACTCGGTGAAGCTCGCGGCGAGGTAGGGCAACAGGTTCGGCATTATCTCCTTGAACATGACGCCCGGCGTCGATGAGCCCGACATTCGGGCCATCACCACGTAGCGACGCTCTCGCATGGTGAGCACCTGGGAGCGCAGGACGCGGGTCGGCATCGGCCAGGCGAACGCCGCCATGATCAGCCCCATCGACACGACGCCGATCTCGCCGACCACCGAGGCGACGACTACCAGCACGGCCAGGCCGGGAATGGTCATGGCGGTGTCCGCGAGCGTCGAGATCACCGTGTCGACCCTGCCGCGCATGTACCCGGCCGAGAATCCCAGCAGGACGCCGATCAGCGTGCCGAGGCCCGCCCCGATCAGGCCGATCTTGAGCGTGCGCGGCGTGCCCACCGCGAGCACCGCCAGCATGTCGCGCCCGCGGCCGTCGGTGCCCAACGGGTGGTCCGGGGTCGCCTCCACGAACCCGGCGGCAAGATCAGGCGTGGGGCCGAACGACGGAACCACGCTCGGCGCCCCGCTCCCCGCCGCGATCTGGTCGGTGTCGACGAAGACGGGGAGGACCCATTCGGACACGATGACGAGAAGCACCAGCGCCAGCCCGGCGATCAGGGTCGGGTTGACCCAGTGCGCCCACGACCGGGGCCCCACAAGGGCGCTCGTTGCTTCGGGTGCGGACGTGTCAGTCCGAGTCTGAGCGATAGCTGATCCTCGGGTCGATGAGCGGATAGATCAGGTCGACGACCAGCACCGCGAGCGCCACCCCCAGGACGAGGTACCACGCGACGCCTTGGATGACCGGGTAGTCGTTGCGGGTCACCGCCCGGAATAGTCGCATGCCGATTCCCGGGTAGTTGAACACGCGCTCGATGACCACGAACCCGGAGGCGATCAGGCCCAGCGTGATGCCGAGCCGCGTGATCTGCGGGAGGATCGCGTTCCGGACCTGGTAGTTGAACAGCACGCGGCTCGAGCGCAGGCCCTTGGCCTCCGCCAGTCGCACGTACTCCTCCCCGGCCGTGGTGATCATCATTCCCCGCATTCCGAGGGCCCAGCCGCCCATGGTTACCATGACCACGGCCGTGACCGGGAGCACGGCGTGCTCGATCACGCTCAGGGCGAACGCGACCGACCAGCCCGGATCGACCGACGGGTCGTAGGCGCCGGTCGGCGGGAGCCAGCCGAAGTTGTACGAGAACACGTTGATCAGCAGCAGCCCGACCATGAACGCCGGCAACGCGGTGAACACGAGCGGCACGGTGAGGACGCGGCCCACCCATCTGGGCGTCCGTTCCCAGCCCAGCAGCGTGCCGGTGAGGTTGCCGACCAGGAACGAGATGACGATGGCGGCACCCATGAGACCCAGCGTCCACGGCAGGGCCGACAAAACGAGGGAGTCAACGGTGGTGGGGAACTCGACGACCGAGTAGCCGTTGTCGAACCTGAAGAGGTTCGCCAGGTATCGGCCGTACTGAACCCAGATCGAGTCATCGAGCCCGAATCTCTGCTTGTACGCCTCGATGATCGCGTCGGCGTTCTCCACGCCAGCGCCGCTCGACAGCAGCTGGCCGATGATCGCGTCGGTCGGGTCCGACCGCGAGAGCCGCGGCACGAAGAAGATCACGGTGGCCCCGAGCCACACGGTGAACAAGAACCTCACCAATCGGGCCCGGACGTATCTCATGCGATCTCCGCGGTGCCCTCAGGGGCGGGCCAGCGCCGGGCTGGCCCGCCCCTGAGCATGAACCGGACCGGGGGCTAGCCCGCCGGCTCGAGGTTGTGAAGGATCTGATGGAACGCTGGAGTCGCGATCACCAACTGGACGTACGGGTCGGCCTCGGTCGGGAAGCCGGTCCAGTTCGCCTCCGTGAAGGGGTTGATCTGCGGGTGCTGCACGAGGGCAATCTCGGGGAGGTCCGGCAGCCACAGTGCGAAGGCATCGACTACGAGTTCGGAGATCCTCGGATCGCCGGGTTGAAGCGTCCCGATCTCATCGACGATCGCCGAGTACTCGTCGTTGCCCCAGCGCTGGCGGTTCCACCATGGCGGTCCGCCCTGCTCGCCGCCCGGCTCCTCGGGAAGCCACCTCGAGTGGTAGTAGTTCATGGTCGCGTAGGGATCGGTCACCGAGCCGCAGAGGAAGAAGACGACCGACTGGAACCGGCCGACCCGGATGCCCTCGACGAAGTCGGGGATCGCGGCCACCTCGAAGTCGGCGTCGATCCCGACAGCCTGGAGCTGCTCGGCGATGACCTCGGCCATGGCGACCTCGCTCGGCTGGTCGACGGCCGTGACCATCAGCGAGAACTCGCCGTCGGCGTAGCCGGCTGCGGCGAGACGTTCCCTGGCCTTGTCCGGGTTGTACTCGCCGACGGGGTACTCGTCGAACAGTCCGGCCGCCTCGATGTCCGCGACGTAGCCCAGAAGCTGAGTGTACGCCGGGAAGAACGTCCTCGACTTCTGCGCTGGGCCGCCGGCTCCGCCGTAGGCGACCGCAATGAGCGCGTCGCGGTCTATCGCGTGGTTGATGGCCCAGTGCACGTCGGCATTCGGAACCCTCTCGTTGTTGAAGTGCAGCGCCCGGGGACAGTGGTCGACCGAACCGAACGGCGGTGCATCAGTCCAGCCGTGAACGTCTGAGTTGCGTGCGATGAGTGCCTGGAACGTCGGCCCCGCGACGTTGGAGGCCATGTCGAGCTCGCCACGGTCCATCGCGGCGACCTTCTGCTCCTCGCTCTCGTGGGCGACCCAGTGCAGCTCGCTCGGGTTGGGAAGGTCCTCGAATCCGGTGGCAGCCCCCCACCAGTCGTCGTCTCGGACGTAGACGATGCGGGAGGCACTGACGTCGTCGACGGTGTACGGGCCGGTGAAGACCGGGTTCTCGTTGGTGAACGTGATCACGTCGTCGACCGACGACCAGATGTGCTCGGGCACGACCACGAACGTGCTGCCCGCGGCCGGATTGCCGAAGAGGGAGAGCGCCCACCGCGGTGAGGGCTCAGGGTGGGCGAACACGACCGTGCGGCTGTCGACGGCCTCGGCAGTCGTCGAGCCGAAGTCGACTGATGGAGCGTGCGAGAAGTCCGGATTGGCGGCCAACATCTCGACGGTGAAGACGACGTCTTCACTGTCGAACGCCTCGCCGTCACTCCAGGTGACGCCGTCGCGAAGGGTGACCGTCCAGGTGAGACCACCGTCATCGCTCACCACGGACTCCGCCAACCAGGGCTCCAGCTCACCGCTGGCGAGGTTCGGCAGGAACAGCGGCTCCGCCAGCCCACCGACCATGCCTCGGTCCTTCCGGATCATATACGGGTTGAAGTTGCTGAGGTCCTCCTGGGGTCCGGAGTCGATGTCGATGGTCAGAACGCCACCGGACGGCGGCGCGTCATCGGTGACGGCGTCATCGGTCGTCGCTGCATCGTCGCTGTCTTCGGCGGCCTCCACTGCATCGTCGCCGTCGTCGGTGACCGCCGCCGCATCGCCGCCGTCATCGGTGGCTGCCGCGTCGTCATCGTCGGAGTCTGACGGATCAGTCCCGGTGCCGGACGCGTCGACGCTGGGGGCTTCCTCTGCGGTCGAGTCGTCGTCGGACGAGCCGCATGCCGCCGCGAACATCGCGAATGCGAGGAGCGCTACGAGAATGCGAGTCCAGTGCTTGCATGTGGTCATGGTCTGGGGTTCCCTCCTGTCGGGTACTTACTCGGTCGGTCTTCAACGGTGGACGTCGCAGACCTCTTCGTGCGCCGCGCCGTGATTGGCGCCTTGGCTACGAACCTGATTACATCGAGGCTGAGGCCCTTCTTGAAGGCAGCGACGACGTCGGATGCGTCCATGTAGGCGCGCACCCGCATCTTCTCGTCCTGGGAGTTCTCCATCACGAGTTGTCCGTGCTCGTCAACGTAGATCTTGTCGATGAAGAAGTCCGTCTTCACTAGCTTGGTGACGACGCGCATGTCAGTCCTTCCTCAGCGTTCCACGGGCCTGGGCATCGGCGACCCGTCGGGCGACAACGCCAGGCATGTCCTCGACCTCGTGGCCGTGCGGAGGTGTGAACTGGCCGCGGCCGTAGAGCACCTCGAATGCCGACTGCGTTCCCGCGATCTTCTCGGAGAGGTTCCGCGGGGGCGAGCCCGGCGGGAAGAGGTTCGGCGGGTAGATCGGCTCGGCGTACATCTCCCGGAACGCCTCCGTGCGCACGTCGATCCAGGTGTTGTGGTTCGTGACCGTGCGATGCCGGCGCAGCCCCTCGATGTCGATCGTCGCCGCGATGACCTGCTCATCGGGATACGGCGCCTCGCGCACGATCATCCCGGTGTAGTCGATCATCATCGAATGGCCGGGGCAGAACGACTTGGGGTACAGGCCGTGGTTGACCCTCCCCCAGTTCGAGCAGAGGAGGTACATCATGTTGTCGTGCGCTCGTGTGCGGCGCGTGAACCTCCAGAAGTCCCAGGGGTCGCTGACGCCTTCGACCTCCTGGATCGCGCCGGGATGGCAGAGGACCTCGCAACCGTTGAATGCGAGCGCACGGGACACCTCCGGTGTGGCCCCGTCGTGGCAGGTCATGGTGCCGAGCTTGCCGATCTCGGTGTCGATCACCGGGAAGAGGTCCCTGATCGAGTTGCCGTAGACCTTCCCGTAGTCGTCGAAGAGGTCGTGCGGGCTGCTTCCGAGCCCGAGCGACGCATTGACATGCCACTTGTGGTACCGGAGGGCCAGACTGCCGTCGGGACCGATGATGAAGGCGGTGTTGAACCAGCGGTCCGGGAACTCCTCGGTGACCTCGATGATGCCGCCCCCCGAGATGTACATCCCGTACTCCCTGGCCTTGTCGCCGAGGCGCCTCATCTCGGGACCGTCGATTCTGATCGCCTTGGCCATGAACTCCTCGATGCCGTCCTCGCCCTTGCCGGGGGTGGTGACACCCTGGAGGAAGTACTCGGGCAGGACGGCGAGCCGTACGGGAACCTCCCAGAAGTACCCGACCCCGAAGTCGATCAAGCTCTCGACCCGGCTGAGGTTGTTCTCGATCTCCTCGCGGGTGGAGGCCATCGTGACCTCGGGCTGGATCACGATCGCGGTGTACGGATCGATGCCCATCAGAAGTCGCTTCTCTCGAGGCCCAGGTCCTGGAGGATGACCCGCGCCGTTATCGTGCCGGCGCCCGCGATGGCACCCCCCGGATGGCAGTACGGCCCGGCGAAGTAGAGGTTCTCGATGGGGCCGCGATACTGGCTGTAGCCGGGAAACGGACGCAGGAAGCCGGACTGGTACTGGCGCATCGCCCCGCCCGTGGTCGTGCCGTCGACCAGGCACGGGTTGTCCCGTTCGATCACCGGGCCGGTCTGCACGTACTGCGCGATGATGTTGCCGTCGGTCATGTTGTCGGTGTATTCCCGCAGCTTCTCGAGTTCGACGGTGTCGACGTACTTCTGACCGACGGCCTCCCAGTCCTCGCCGCTCGCGAGCTCCTTGGGGACGAACGTGTCCATGATCATCGTGTGCTTCCCGTCGGGGGCCCGCGTCGGATCCTTCGTGGTCCACGTCGCCACCCAGAGGAAGGGATTCTCGGGTGCCTTGCCTTCGTACACGTCGGACCACTGCTTGACGATCGAGCCGACCGACTCGTAGATGCGCTGGTACGGCGTGTTCGTGACCTCGGGCGAGCAGATGTAGTTGGGAGGCTCGTGCAGCGCGTAGTGGACCCGCACGATGGAGAAGTCACCGACGTTGAAGTTCTCGACGCGACGGAGGAAGTCAGCGTCGAGAACGCCGTCGTCGAACAGCTGGGGGTAGGAGATCTTGGGGTTGAGGGTGTTCACGACCGCCTTCGAGGCGTGGAACGTGCGGCCGTCGGCAAGCTCGGCCCCTCGCGCCTCGCGGCGATCGCCGACGAGGATCCGGGTCACCGGTACGCCGGTGTGAACCTCGCCCCCGTAGGACTCGATCATCCTCGCCAGGGCCTGCGGGAGCGCGATGCTGCCGCCCTCGGGGATCGACTCCCCGTAGACGTGGATCGCCGGGATCATGATGAAGAACAGCTCGCCCCGGCCTTCGGTGTGCGGCCCGACACCCGGCGCCGTCGCCCAGCCGACGAGGAAGGTCTGCACGACCGGGTGCTCGAAGTTCTCCATGACGAAGTCGTAGGGGCTCATGGCATAGGTCCGGAGGAGGTCGATCCCCTCCTCGGTGCTCTCGAGTGCCTCCTGCATGACGCTGGCAGGATTGGGCGGCGAGAACATGCCGGTGATGAAGCCGTCCTCGATCTCGCGGAAGTTGTCGTAGACCTCGCGGTACCGGCGAGCATCTCGCTCGGAGTACTGGGCGATGCTGGCACAGGTCTTGTCGACGTCCTTGTAGACGACGATGCCGGGCCCCTCGCGCGCCGGGTGCCCGGTGATGCCGTCGTGTGCCCAGAGGTACTTCAGTCCGTGAGCTTCGAGTTCGGGCAGGATCGCCCTGAAGTCCGGGTTGGCGTGGATCCACACATGAGCCGAGCCGTAGAGGTCGTGCTTGAACCCGGGGAGGGTCACTTCGTCGGTGGTGACCCCGCCCCCCAGCCTGGTGTTCCCTTCGAGAACCGCCACCTTGAGACCACGCTTCGCCAGCACCGCCCCACAGATGAGCCCGTTGTGGCCTCCCCCGACGATGACGATCTCGCTCTGCCTCACCGCACCCCTCACGCCTTTTATGGAGATGAAATGTCACCAAACTTCGACTAGAAATTTGATGATAGCGGAATCTATGTGAAAGTGTGGCGTCAGTCAACAGCAGCAGGATCCGCCATTGACGCGAGAATGGTCGGCACAGCGCCCGTGAGCCGCACAGGTGAGCCGTACAGGGGGAACCCGCAATGAATGGAGCCGACATCGTCGCCGAGGCGCTCGTCAGGTCGGGTGTCGACACATTGTTCGGCATCCCGGGCCTGTACAACATGGCGTTGTTCGATGCCGCCCGCCGGCATCCCGGGCTCGATGTCGTTGCGGTCCGTCACGAGCAGGGCGCGACGTTCATGGCCGACGGCTACGGGCGGGCGACGGGCAGGCCCGCGGCGGTGTCGCTGCTCCCCGGATGCGGTGTCACCAACGGGCTCACCGGAATCCTCCAGGCGAGCAGCTGCTCGGTTCCGATGGTGGTGCTCGCCGCGCAGATCGCCTCCCCGGACATCGACCGCGAGCAGGGCCATCTCCACGAGCTCACGGGTCAGACCGGCACACTCGCCGGCATGTGCAAGACGACCCACCGACCCCGCACCGCAGGCGATCTCGCCGCGCAGGTACAGCAGGCGGTCGTCGACGCCCGGACCGGGCGCCCCCGGCCGGTGCAGGTCGAACTCCCGGTCGATGTGCTCCAATTGTCGGCCGGCGTCGACTTCCCCGCGGCAGCGGAGCCGGCCGCACCCGCGATCGATCCGACCCGGATCACCGCCATTGCGGCCGGACTCGCGTCGGCCGAGCATCCGCTTCTCTACGCCGGCGGTGGCGTGAACACCGCACGCGCCAACGAAGAGCTCCGTCGACTCGCCGAGCTGCTCGGCGCTCCGGTGCTCGTCACCGGCAACGGTGCCGGCGCTCTGTCCAGCGACCACGAACTCTTCGCCGGCGTCCCCTGGGTTGCCGCCGGATCGATAGAGCCGCTCGTCGGCTCGTGCGACGCGTTCCTGGCTGTCGGGACCCGCCTCGACCCGGCGATGTGCAACATGTGGGACCTGCCGTTGCCCGAGCTGACAGTGCGCATCGACATCGACGCCGACGAGTTGGGACGGAACATCGAGATGGCGCACCTCGTGCATGCCGACGCACGCGACGCACTGGGTGCGCTGGCCGATGCCGTGGCTGTGACCGGCCACGCGGCGTCGGGTCCGTCGGGTCGCCTTGCCTCCGCCCTGTCGGACTACCGGGCTCACCAGTCGTCGCTCGTCGGCGAGGCGGCGCCGTGGATGCACGCGCTTCGCGGCGCGCTTCACGACGAGGACATCGTTGTGGCCGACATGTGTCTGATGTGGGCCGACATGCTGCACCGCTTCCCGGTTCGAGAGCCCGGTACCGTCATGTTCCCGTGGAGCCTCGGCACCCTCGGGTATGGCGTGCCCGCCGCTATCGGCGCGAAGCTCGCCAGCCCCGACAAGCAGGTCCTGTCAATCGTCGGCGACGGCGCCTTCCTCTTCACCGGAGCCGAGCTCTCCGTTGCAGTCGAGCGACGCCTGCCGATCCCGTTCATCGTCAGCAACAACAACGCCTACGGCATGATCCGCATGCAACAGATCGAGCAGTTCGGCTCACCCAGCGCGGTAGATCTCGTCAATCCGGACTTCGTCCTGCTGGGGGAGGCATACGGCGCGTCGGCCTGCCGGCTCGACACGCCCGAGGAGTTGCGGCTTGAGCTCAAGCGAGCGTTCGACCGCGACGTCCCGACGCTGATAGAGATTCCGTGGCGATCCGAGTTCACGGTGGCTCGCTGAACTCCGGACTCGCATCGACGCCATGGCGGCCGACCACCGAGCGATTCTCACCGTCGACATCGGCTCTACGTCGCGCCGCGCCCAGCTTGTCGGCGAGGACCTCATTGCGGTCGAGGACCGCACGTGGCGAGTCGAGCGCCCCATCGATGAGCGCCACGATGGCGCCGCCCTGCTCGACCCCCATGAGCTTCTGGACGATGTCGCGCATCTGATCGATCAATCGACCCAGTACGCCGCGGAGTCGAACATCTCGATAGCCGCGGTTGCGATGTCTTGCATCTGGCACTCGCTGGTGGGCCTGGACGAGCACTACGGACCGACGACGCCGGTGCTCACATGGGCCGACACACGCGCCGCCCCGCACGCCGCAGGGATTCGTCGCCTCCTCGACGAGGCACCAGTCCACGCCCGCACCGGTTGCCCGATCGAGGGTCTCTACTTCCCTGCCAAGGTCCAGTGGCTGCGCACTGAGGACAAGCCGGCCTGGGCCAGGACTCGCAGCCTGGTCTCGCCGGCCGACTTCGTCGTGCAGCATTTCACCGGGGCTCTCTCGAGCTCGTCCTCGATGGCGAGCGGCACCGGCTTGTTCGATCAGGCCGAGGGCGCCTGGGATGGGATCCTGCTCGAGTCGCTCGGCATCGCGGCGTCGATGATGCCTCCGGTCGACGACGGCATCCTCGGCACGGTGACGCCCCCGCACGCATCGCGGTGGCCGCAGCTCGCTGAGGCTCCGTGGTTCGCGGCAATCGGCGACGGAGCCGCCTCCACGCTCGGCGGCGACGCCGAGGAGCCCGGCTCGCTCACGGTCACGATCGGCACGACTGCTGCGGCCCGCCTCGCACACGAGCCGACTCCCGCCACCCCGCCCGGGCGGGCCTGGCGATACCTGCTCGACCGCCATCGCGCCATCACCGGAGGTGCGCTGTCCGACGGCGGGAACATCATCGAGTGGCTTCACCGCGTTCTGAGGCTCCCCGAACCCGAGGTGCTCGAGGAGCGCCTGGCGCACGCGACACGATCGTCTGTCCAGATGACGACCACACTGCGAGGCGAGCGAGGGCCGCAGTGGATCGGAGGCGGCCGAGGCGCGATTCGTGGATTGGCCTTCGATTCGACCGCGACCGACATCGCTCACGCCGCACTGTCCGGCGTCGCCGACCGGCTCGTCGACATCGCCGAGGAACTCGCGTCCGTCCGACCCATCGAGACCATCACCATCACCGGGGGCGCTCTGGCCGCCTCGCCGGCCTGGCGCCAGATCGTCGCCGACGCCTTCAACCGTCCGGTGCTCGACGCCACAGCCCTCGAGTCGTCGATCCGCGGTGCGGCCAAGGCAGCCTGGCACGCCCTCGACACCAGCAGTCCGGCGCCGGCGCTCCCGACCCGGCTCGATCTCGCCGCCATCGCACCGAGTGCACGCCCCGAGCGAGCCTAGGATGGCTCGGATGGCCCCGACGGAGAGCCGACCATGAGCCACGCGTATGAGTCGTCGGACGCGCCCACGCTCGGCGAGCAGATGCGCAAGGAGCGCAAGTCACAGGGCAAGACGCTCCAGACTGTGGCCGACGCGTGCGAGATATCGGTCTCGTTCCTGTCACAGATCGAGCGCGACCAGGCGCAGCCATCCGTCGCCACGTTGCATCGGCTGGCGGAGTACCTCGGCCATCCGCTGTCGGGCTTCTTCGACGGCGCGTCGATCACCGACCGCCACCAGGCGACCGAGGACCACGCTGTGATCGTGCGCAGCGATCGGCGGCTCACGGTCACGTTCCCGGGCTCGGGCATCCGAAACGAGCTCCTCACCCCTGATCTCAAGCGCGCCATCCAGTTCATCTGGGTGGTCATCCCCCCCGGTGAAGGGACCGGCGACGAGCCGCTCGTTCACGAGGGCGAGGAGTGCGGCGTCGTGATCCAGGGTCAGGTCGAGATCTGGATCGGCGAGGACCAGCGCGAGATTCTCGGCCCGGGCGACTCGATCTATCAGAAGAGCACGATCCCCCACCGCAGTCGCAACATCGGCGACGAGGACGCAATCATCGTCACGGCCATCACGCCGCCGTCGCTGTGAGGACGGTAGACGCCGAAGCTGACGCCCGCTGGGTGAGTCTCAAGCAACCTGGACGGAGAGTGCGATGCAACTGGCGATGATCGGCGCCGGACGGATGGGGGCAGACATGTCTCGGCGCCTTCGCCGTGGGGGCCATGAGGTCCTCGTGCACGACCTGTCAGCCGAAGCGCTCGAGCCGCTGGGGCGCGAAGGACTCGACACCTACACCGATCTCGAGTCGCTGGTCGCGGCGATGGACCCGCCGCGGATCGCATGGGTCATGATTCCGGCGGGGCATGTCGGCGATGCCGTTGATGCGCTTGCGTCTCATTTGGACACCGATGACATCGTCGTCGACGGAGGCAACTCCTGGTACCGGGACGCGATCGACCGCGCCGCCGCGATGGCGCAGCGCGGAATCCACTACGTGGACTGTGGGGTTTCAGGGGGAGTATTCGGGCTTCAACGCGGCTACTGCTTGATGCTCGGCGGTTCTGAGGCAGCCGTGTCGCGGCTGGGCCCGATCCTCGAGACGCTCGCCCCCGGCGTTGATGCCGCTCCTCGCACCCGTGGCCGCGATGGACCCCCGTCGCCGGCAGAGCGTGGCTACCTGCACTGCGGCCAGGCTGGCGCCGGCCACTTCGTGAAGATGGTCCACAACGGTGTCGAGTACGCCTTGATGGCCGCCTACGCCGAGGGATTCAACATCCTGCGCCACGCCGACCTGGGCCTCGAAGAGCAGCCCGGCGACGCCGAATCCACTCCGGTGCGCGATCGCACTGCCTATCTGTACGACTTCGAGGCGGCCGAAGTCGCTGAGCTCTGGCGGCGGGGCAGCGTGGTCGGTTCGTGGCTGCTCGACCTCACGGCCGACGCACTCCACGCCGACCCGGAGCTCGATGGGCTCGAAGGGCGGGTCTCGGACTCCGGAGAGGGCCGATGGACCGTCCAGGCCGCCGTCGATCTGGCGGTCCCCACGCCCGTGATCTCTGCGGCCTTGTACTCAAGGTTCGCGTCGCGGGGCGAAGCCGACTTCGCCGGCCGGGTCCTGAGCGCGATGCGAAAGGAGTTCGGCGGCCACGCCGAGTCCGACCGAACGGGCGCGGCATGAGACGCGAGCCGATCGACGTGCCGGCCTACTTCGCTCAGCGGCACGCGCAGATGGTGGAGTGGCGGCATCACCTGCACCGGATCCCCGAGTTGGCGTTCGATGAGCACAAGACGGCTGGCTTCGTCGCCGACCGCCTCGCTTCGTGGGGGGTGGAGGTGCACACTGGCCTCGCCGGCACCGGGGTCGTGGGGATGGTCGGGTCCGGCGACGGACCGAGCATCGGGTTGCGGGCCGACATGGACGCGCTGGCGATCGAGCCCACTGAACAGAGCACCCCGTACGGGATTTGAACCCGCTTGTGCCGCCATGTGCCACGGTGTGCCTTAGTCAGTCATGACTAGTAGGTCAAAGACGATATTTCGCGGTCCGACTGGTCGGAGACTTGTGTCGCCAGGTGTCGCTCAGTATCCTGCAATGCCTCTCAAAATATAATAATGTAAAGGATACCAATGGACCGGCCCAGACGCTCACCGCCGCCTTCTTGCGTACTGTCAACAAGCCCGGAAGGTACGGAGACGGAAGGGGCGGCTACGGGCTCAGCTTGCTCGTGCGCGCCACTCGCAACGGCCGGCTGTCCAAGACCTGGAGCCAACGCCTATACAACAATGGCAAACCAGCGATGGTCGGCTTGGGCAGCTACCCGATCGTCACGCTTGCGGAGGCACGGGCCAAGTGCATGGAGAACCGCCGCGCCATCGAACATGGCCGCGACCTGCGGTCACCGGCGATGCCGACCGTCGCCGAGGCACTGGAGCGTGTGATCGAGACCCGTGAGCAGCACTGGCGCAACCCGCGCACGGCCAAGGCCTGGCGGTCCTCGGTGCACAACCATGCCGCCGCCATCATCGATCGCCGCGTCGACCAAGTAAGCACCGCCGATGTCTTGGCTGTGCTCAACCCGGTGTGGACCGCGAAGCCCGAACTTGGCCGCAAGCTGCGCCAGCGACTGTCGATGGCATTCAGGTGGGCAGTCGCCGCGAACCACATCGCCACCAACCCCGCAGGCGACGCCTTAGCGGGTGTGTTGCCCCGCAACGCCGGCAACGGCGGCCACTTCGACTCGCTACCCGCGAGCGAAGTCCCGGCCGCTTTGGGCACCATCGACGCCAGCGCCGCGTTCTGGTCGACCAAGGCCGCCATCAGGATGCTGGCTTTGACCGCCACCCGCTCAGGCGAAGTACGCGGCATGCGTTGGGACGAGATCAACGGCAGCGTGTGGACCATCCCCGCGGACAGAACCAAGACCGCCAAACCTCAGCGGGTGCCGCTGTCATCCGCGGCGCTGGCGGTGCTGGGGCAGGCCCGCACCCTCAGCGACGACAGCGGATATGTGTTCCCGAACCGGCGCGGCCGCCAGACCACCGTAGAGGCGCTGTCGAAGTTGTGCCGCGATCAGGGCTTGGCCATGACACCGCACGGCCTGCGATCCTCGTTCCGCAGTTGGTGCGCCGAACAAGGCATCTCCCGCGGAGTGGCCGAAATGAGTCTCGGCCACGTCGTGCGAGGTGTAGAAGGCGCCTACCAGCGCTCAGACCTCCTCGACGCCCGGGCCGAGGTCATGGAGCAATGGGGCCAATACCTCTCCGGCATCTGACAACGAAGCTGTGTCAACCGCATCCGCGCGGCCACGGTTCTGCCTCCCGATAATGACGCTGGATGGCTGATGCTGTTTGCACACCGGCGGGTTGCGGGTATGCGGCCAGCCCGCCGGACGGGGTCAATGGGTCGAAGCCGGCGCCGGGCTAGCTCACCACGCCGACACCGGGGTGACGCCACGGCGGCGGGCTGCCCCGGATTGGGAGATGCCCCTGTAGGGCGCTAGAAACAGGCGTTGCCATTAGCGCGTTACTTGGCCTCACGTTTGGCTTCAGGGTGTGGTTGGCGGGCGAGTTCCCAGATGCACCAGTCCAGGGCTCCTGGCTTGACCTGGCCGTGGCGCGCGTATTGCAGGAACGCCTCCTCAAAGCGGTCGTAGTCGTGCTCGACTTGCCATTCAGACCGGAATATGCCCGAGGGGGTCAGTGCCCGTCTGAGCCAGATGTCGTTGATGTGAACCGGTGCGTTCCCGCCCGTGACAGCGGTCACGATCAGCGACGCCGTCTTGGGTCCGACGCCGCGCAGATCCAACAGGTAGCGTCTGAGCTGCGCGGGATTATCGGGCGGCGGTATCCGCTCAAGCGCATCGACCGCGGCCGCAATGTACGCGCACTTGTTGGGGAATCTGTATCTTCCGACACCGGCGACCGGCGTTCTCAACACGGACTCGATGGCGTCGGCGTCGGCGTCGGGCTGTTGTTGCAGCAGGGCCATCACCGGCTCCAAGAACGCGTCGCCGCTCTCGGCTTTGATCCCGCCGCCGTGCAACAGACCCCACACAACAGCCTCCACAACATCCATCGGCGCGTACGCGTCGGTGTAACCACCGGTGCGGGTCTGGTCGATCCACCACGCCGGAGTCCCAAAATCGTCGTAGCGGCCCCACCGCACATCCCAGGCATCGCCGCGCACGTCAAGCCTGAACACCGCCTCGCCGCGTGGCGGCCATCTTGGCGGCTCGCTCGCGTGGCCGTCGACGTGTGGGATCGACTCCAGCATCGCGAAGCTGCCAGGCTCAATCCCCTCGCGCACGATCACCACGGCGTCACCAAGGTCAAGGCAGTCCACAACGTCACCGTCCTGCAAGCCCCACCGGCGACGCACGCGCTCGGGTAGACGCAAATGGCCCTTTCGGGTGACCCTCACGCCCTCAAAGGCTGCCACGGCCCAGCACCCTAGCCAGCCGGCTGAATGCTCGCGGCTCGGTGAGCGATACAGCGGTGCCTGCATCAAAGCCCGCGAAGGCGAGGAAACAACTTCCTTTAGACGTATAGTTGTATACGGTTTATGAAAGTTTCGGCACCGTCGCTCGCGCCGATCCTGCGCTCGGATGCGCAGGGCCGCATCCTGGCGCGGGTGCTCGTCGATCCGGAGAAGAGGCACAGCTTGTCGGACTTGGTCACCTGGTCGAAGACCTCGATGCCCACGGTCACACGCGAGGTCCGGCGAGCCGAGGAGGCTGGCATAGTGGTCACCGAGAAGGTCGGCCCTATCCGGTTTGTGCGCGCCGGGGTTGACCATCCTCTGTACGACTCCGTGCGTCGGATCATCCTTGCCACCTACGGCCCGCCGGTCGTGGTGGCTGAGGAGTTCGCAGATGTGGAGGGCGCTGATGCCGTCCTGCTGTTCGGCTCATGGGCCGCACGGTATGCGGGCGAGCCCGGCAGAGCGCCCAACGACGTTGACGTGCTCGTGGTCGGCAGCGCCGACCGCGATGTCGTGGACGAGGCCGCGGAGCGAGTCGAGCGACGGATCGGCATGCCGGTGCAGGCCACCGTGCGGACTCGCTCGCAGTGGGAATCCGGCCGAGAGAGTTTCATCCTCGAGATCAAGTCCCGAACAATGGTGCCCGTCCTCGCGGACATCGAACAGCCATCCGCACCCGTACCTGGTGCGCTCGAGTCTCGAGGAGGCAAAGCCCCGTGAGCTGGGCGCGCGGACGCGCAGATGTGGAGCAGTTGATCACCGACGGCGAGCTCGAGCGGGTGAGGCCCTCTGTCGAGGTGGCGGCCCGCCTGCTTGCTGATGCCGGCGCGCACATCAGCCTCGCTTCCAAAGGCATTGAAGAGGATCCCGCCGGTGCACTTCAGCTTTGCTACGACGCCGCCCGCAAGGCGGCAACCGCTCTCCTCGCGGTGCAGGGGCTGCGAGCCACGTCCCGAGGGGGCCACATCGCTGTGATTGATGCCGTCCGCGTCCAATTCAACGATGAGGGCGGGATGGCGATATTTGGGCGATTGCACGCTCTGCGTCGACGTCGCAACCGTTCCGAGTATCCCGACGATGAGTCGCCGGGTGTCAACGAGGATGACGCCCGCAGGGCGCTCGACACCGCCCGGGCTGTACTCCAGGCCGCCGAGCAACTCCTAGGCAGCGGGCGTCTCGGCATCTTCGGCTAAGACTCGAGATCATCAAGGGTCAGCCGGTCCCATGGCCGTCGCCCGCTCCACCAATCGGCCTCGTCAACCGGACGCGCCCCACACGCCTCAACGCCGCCGAAACGCGCCTCCCCGCCGCCGCCAACGGCACGCCGTCCCCGCCACTCAACGGCCACACCCCCGTTGAACCTCCCGGCGACAGCCAGCCGAAGCGGCCCTGTGTTGCCGCCCGGAGACACTGATGCGTCGACAACCGGTTGAGTTGCTGGCGATTCAGAGGATGCGTTCCTGGCTGCCGCGTGCCGGGTTTCGTGATCCGGTGTCGGGGCTGTGACCGGAGGCGTCGACAGTGGTCGGCTCGACTGTTGGCGGGTGCGTTCGCGAGCGTTCGCGATGGGCGTTGGTGGGGTGGTTTGGCCACCACACGTTTGCACTAAAGAGCCCGCCCAGGCCAGGGGGGGGGACCCGACGCGAATGACGGGCCGCGGCGCCTCAGTCTGGTGCCGTCGGGGGGCCGAAGAACGCACTGGAACGCAGAGGAACGCTGTGGTGGCAACGGTGTATTTCGATATGTGTCAGATTGGGGTTTGCTCCGTCCCAGCGGTCAACTGTCTCAGTTCGTCAATGGCAGCTTGTAGCTGTTCAAGTCGGTCACTGATGTCCTGCTCCGGCTGTCGTTGCTTTGTTATCGCGGCTGCGACATTCGCGGTCACGACCCCGAACGCGGCTATCCCGGTGACCATGAGCACCGCGGCGATGAGGCGGCCCTCCGTTGTCGCCGGGGCGATGTCGCCGTAGCCGACGGTGGTGACGGTAGTGATGGCCCACCATGCGGCGTCTCCGTAGTGGTCGATGGCACCGTTGCTGTCTTCCTCGACCAGCCACACTCCGGCTGAACCGGCTGCGAGGATGACCGGTATCACCACTATCACGGCGCGCCCGGCGAGGCCTCCCCACAGGCGAAGAGCCGTTTGCCAGATGCTGGTGGCGTAGACGGTCACGCGGGCTGCCCGCAGGACGCGTAGCGCTCTCGCGGAGCGCAGAATCCGTAGAGGCCGGAAGTAGGGCAGCACCGACAGAACGACGATGCCGACGTCGTACCAGTGCGAAGCTAGGTACTGCCGTCGGCTGCCGCGGGCGAACCAGACCCGGACGGCTAGGTCAACGGCGAACAGTCCCCATATTGCCCAGTTGGCAACTATCGCCGCCAGCGCCACTGCCCCCTGTGTGGTGTCTTCCAGCACGACAAGTGGAACGCTGGCCAGCGCGAGAACCAGCAGGGGAACATCGGCGGCCTGCTCCCAACGGGCCATCGCACTAGGCGCGCTTCGATTGGGGTTATCCGCGGTCATAGGCTCGTCTCCTTCGGTGGACTTGCTCTCATCTAGCAGAGACGGTCAGCGTGGGTGCCAAGTCCGCCCCGAAACGGGGGAAGCAGCAGGTCCCTGCTCCCTGCTGGAGCGTTCGGCGGACGAACCGGGGGCAGCCCAAGGGGGGTCACGCTGAACGGGCTGGCCGAATTACGCAATTCGTCAATCCAAGAATCGAAAGTACCGATATGTAACGTCATCGCAACGGCGTTCACGCGTGCGTTCCTCAGCGTTCCGTACGTTCCTCGGGCCGAAGACGACGCCGTTCGATGCTCGGACAGGGACTGTTCGACTATCGAACGACCTTGATGTTCGAGGGCGGCACTTCTAGTGCAAGCGTGTGGCGGCCAAACCACCCCGAAACGCCCAACGCGAACGCACCCCCCACCACAACCCATCGCACCGACCATTCGACCACCTCGACCCGGACTCCATGGGTCACTTCCGCATCCGTCACCGTCCAACCGGCCGAACGCAGCCATTCAAGGACACCAACGGGCACTTGCAGCACACCGCAGTCAGTCGCCGCCGCAGCCCTCGCTCATGGGGCGCAGCACCGGGCGCTGGTCGAGGAGTTCGTCGCCTGTAGCGGCCGATACATCGTCGAGACCTGCGTGAAGCTGTTGGACCACCTCGGCTGTTGTTGTGGCCCGCCGGGTGTGTGTGCATGGTCCTGTGGCTGTGGGCTGTCGCTGGGTGTCACGGTGACCAGCCTGGCCACTCTGGCCGTGAATGGCACTGTCGAAGGCGTCGGAAGACCCGCCCTTGGCCCGATCGCGTTCGCGAGCGTTCCTGAGCGTTCCTTTGCGTTCGTGGGGCTTCGTAGCTTGGGGGCCCATGACCACCCGATCAAACTGCCCGGTCCCCACCGCAAGGACCTGCGCCATCTGTGGCGGCGCAGGCACACCACCGTCGCTGTGCCGCTGACCGCGCCGACCCACAGCCGCCTCAGCGGCCACCGCGTCTTGGTCGACTCGACTCCCGAGCCCTCGACGTGATGGGCCAGCCGCCCAACAACCCGCCGCGCCGGGTCGCCGCGCATCGAAGCCACAGCGGTGCCGACCGTGAAGGGAGCTGACATGTCACCGAGAGTGTCCACCGAAGCCATGTTGCGCGTTCCCGACGTGCTTGACCGCGTCGGCGTCAGCCGACGCACGCTGTGTCGATGGCGCGCCGACGGCACATTCCCCCAAGCCCTCAGGCTGGGGACGAACTCCATCGGCTGGCCCCGCCATGTCGTCGACGAGTGGCTCGCCAACCGGCCCCCCGCGGGCGCTCAACATCCCTAGGTGGCCTGCCTGCGGGCACAGTCGCTCGTCTTGGCAGCCGTCTGCGGGATTCGCACCAGGGCACTGGTACGGGCGGTTTGTCGCCGTTGTGGCAGGTTTGCACACGCAGGTCTGAGCCCATGCTCCCAGCCAGAGTGGACACCGGTGTCCCGCTCTAACCTGAGCGATCAACTCAGCCAGCCTGGGCCCAGCCGTCAGAGACATGAGCCCGGCACCGGAGCAGGAGGTCCGTCGCTTTGACGCCACAAGACCAAGATCTGGCTCAGCTCTTCGACGGGAAGCTCGTCTACATCGTCCCGAACTACCAGAGGCTCTACGTCTGGAATCGCGACAACCAGTGGGAACCCCTGTGGTTTGACGTCCAAGACATCGCTGAGAGAATCATCGAGAACGCCGCTGGGACTGAACTCGCTGATGACGACCATGACGTAGTAGAGCCCCATTTCATGGGTGCGGCCGTGTTCAAGATAAGTGGGGCCACCCCCGACCTAGCAAAGAGATATCGCGTCATCGACGGGCAGCAGCGCCTGACGACGCTTCAGATTCTGATGGCCGCGGCGGCGTCCGCCCTCGACGTGGCCGGCCTTACCGAGCCCGCCGACAACCTCCGCAGCTACACCATCAATGATTCAGCGACTCAGCCCCTGAAGATTCAATACCAGAGGCACAGGAGCGGCCATGACTATGAACGCTTCCCCGATGTCATGGACGCGGCGCGTGACGGCGATAGCAATCCCAGTATCGATGGTCCCATGGCCGACTGCTATCGATACTTCAAGAACGAGATCCACAAGTGGCTCCGCCTCCATGGCGACCGGATCAACGTGGCGGGCACCGCGCTCGTGCGGACGCTCGCTCTGAAGCTCCTTGTAGTCGCCATCTATCTGGATCCCCACGAGAAGGAGCATGCGATCTTCGAGAGCCTGAATGCTCGCGGAGAGCCGCTGACTGAATGGGACAAGATTAAGAACTATCTGCTGTACAAGGCGGACGAGGACCGCCACCTGAGCCAAGAGACGTTCTTCGAGCAGTATCTGGATGCCTTCGATGATCCCTGGTGGCGTCAACTGATCGGGCACGGCGTCCAGAGACCTCGGGTCGATGTTTTCGTCGACTACTGGCTCGAGGCTCAGACCGGCACGTCTGTTGCGGTGCGGCGAGTGTTCCGCGAGTTCCAGCATTACGTGGATCCGAGAGACGATCGCCTCAAAGAGATCATGGAACAGCTGCTGGACGACGCACGCTACTTCAGGGAGTCAGAGACGGTGGAGTCTGGGGCAAGCGGCCGCGAAGCGCTGTTCCACGAACGCCGCCTAGCGATGGGAGCTCGTGCGGTATGGCCGCTACTGCTGAAGCTGCGACACCTGGATGTCGACACAGATGACCGCGAGGCGTGCTTCGAAGCCCTCGAGAGTTACCTCGTGCGCAGGCTGATAGCCGGGTACCAGGCGCGCAGCTACGACCAGGTCGCCCTGGAGCTGATCGAAGCCCTATCCGAACAGGCTCTGACCCCCGAGGGGCCGAGCAAGGCAATACGCACGCACCTCTTGGCCTACTCGGAGAACGCGAATCTGTGGCCGAACGACGCGGCCACAATCCAGGCTGTCTCGCAGCGGCATCTCGCGTTGTACGCACGACGCCTAGTGCTGACCGCCTTGGAGAGGCACCTGATCACATCGCAGGCGGGCAACCAGAGTGTTCCCGCCGGCCTCCACGTGGAACACCTCTTGCCCCAAGGATGGGGGCCGCAAGAGTGGCCGCTGCCGAGCGGGATCGACCCGGCACAGGCACAGGAGGAACGAACTCAGGCGCTCGCCACGCTAGGGAACCTGACTCTGCTAAACGCGCCACTGAACTCGTCCGTCAGCAACAGGGCGTGGACCGTAAAGCGCGAGAAGATACAGGAGTCCGACAACCTGTTCTTGAACCGGCGGCTCCTTAAGGAATACGGCGACCGGTGGACCGAGGACGACATTGAGCAGCGCGGACGCTGGATGGGCGACATGATCGTCAAGATCTGGCCGCGTGAGTGAGGCTGACGACGGGGGTACGAGTTCTCCGGAGCGAGCGCTAGCATCCGGTCGTCGCCGTAGACCGAGCGTGTGTCCGGTAGCTACTAACGTGTGTAGCCAAACCGCAGGTCACCGCGCGCTGGAACTCTGCCAGAAACAGTCAGAGCACACCTCCTCACCATCCCGGTGAACGCGCCGCGGGTTCGAACCGATGGGCCCACCGCAGTCGGGGCAGCGCCGACCGGGGTCGGTAGCGCTCCGAAAGCAGTCGGAGCACAACCCATCGTCGTCGTAGGGGGCGTGGGACTCGTTGCCGGTGAGCGGACAGCCACAGTCAGGGCAGACAGCACCAACGGCCATCAGGCGGCGAGTTGGAGCTTGGCCCGCAGATAGGGCATCCCGCGGTCGCCCTTGACCCTGTTGCAGTGACCGCACAACAGTTGCAGATTCTCCATGTGATCGGTGCCGCCCTTGCTGGTGGCGATGCGGCCCTTTGGATTGGAGACGACGATGAACAGTCCCAGCAGCCAGGTTTGTGCGCTGAGCTTGCTGTCGTGCATGGGGGTGTCGGTCTTGAAGCTGAAATGACGACGACAATCCTTGCAGCGGGACGGCTGCGGACGACGCGACTTCACAACCGACACCCTAGTGCTCGCACAGTGGGGGTATTCCGGCCCGGTTGGCCAGCGCCACTTCTCGAACTGCGCTTCAGCAGCCAGGTCGTCGGAGTAGCGGCGGAAGAACCCCGGCAGGCTCATCCCGTTCTGCACGATGTCATGCGGTTTGTTCACACCCGTCACAGTAGTGAGGAGGTGTGATATTTGCCGGCTGTGACCTGCGGTTTGGCTACACACGTCAGTATCTACCTTCCTTCATCCACACCTCGTCCATCGACACCTCGTCGCCGTCAGCCGGGACGTCGTTCCACCGGTCCACCATCGCATGGTTCATGGCGCCCACGTCGGTGGACGGGCGGGCGCGATACCCGATAACGACGGCTCGCATCTCGCCGACAGGTAGCGCCAACGGCTCTCTAGTCATGGACCGCTGGCAACAGGAGCCACCGCTCGATCTGACGCTGCCTAAGCTAGGAGTTCTGACGGCCACAGAGGGTTCTTGCCAACAGGCCTGCTCAGGGCGTCTGGCAGGCACATCCGCGTAGGCCCCGTAGCAATCCGAAGAGTTCCTAATGGCCCAAAGCATCAACCTCGCGGTACTGGAAGAGTCCAAAGCCGAGATCGCCCGCCGGTACCCCGCGTTCGCATCTGAACTCTTCTCGTTTCTGGAGCGCGATGAATCGACGATCTGTTTCGCGCAGAAGTGGCAGCATCACTTGAGCGCCATGCGAATCGGTCCCTCCAAGGCGATCGCCGATCAGTTCGACATCGCTCTTGAGATTCCGCTGCTCATCGCAACCTTCGCTGGCAAGGCTGGGTTGGAGCCTCGTGTCCTGCGCCAGTTGGAGACTTCCACGGCGCTTCGCAACAGCACCTCAGCTGACAAGGACTTCGCGATTCTTGTTGCCGCAGATAGGAGTGCGGACCGGTTCGTCAAGGACCGGAAGCGCTTCTCGTATCCGATCCTCACGATCTACACCGATGATCTAGAAGCAGGAAAGTACCGCCAGACCTCGCTTCGGGCCGAGATTGCCAAGCTGATGCGGTCCATGAACCACTTCGACTACAGCAACGAGATCCGGGCAGCCGCCGACTTTTTCGGCCGGGTCGATGATATTGAGGCCCTCACCGCCCTCGCTGCGAGCGGGCAGAGCGTTGGCGTTTTTGGTCTGCGCCGCGCCGGCAAGACCTCCCTGCTGTATCGAGTGGCCGAAAAGCTACGTGATAGAGGCATCGAGTCGACCCACGTCCAGCTCAACGCACTAGCCGACGCGGATCACCTTCGCGAGGCTTTGGTGGAGACAACCGCCCGAGTCCTTCAACGAGTCGGTGGCCAGGTACCGACGAACTCCGAGATGCTCAACAAGAACTTCACCATCCGGAGCTCTCAACGAGTCGAGAGGCGCTGGGTGTACGAAATGGATGCTCTGCTCGATCAGATCGACACTGACGTGGTGGTCCTCCTCGATGAGACTGACCTCGCAAACGAGGAGTCCCTCGACCTTGACGCGGTCGACCGAGACGAGCGCCAGGCCATGAACCGAGTGCTCCAGCAACTCCGAGGCGTCATACAGATCAGGAATGAACGAGCCAAGAGAAGACTCTCGTTCCTGGCTGCTGGCGTTGCAGCATCGATATTCACGAGTTCTGTTCGCTTCGGACGCGACAACCAACTATTCGGGTTCGCCTCAGCGCGTCCCCTGGGTCCGATGAATCGTGATGAGATGCGACAGATGGTGAGGGTTCTCGGCAAGCGGAGCGGTCTCCGCTTCGATGACCACCGGCTGTTCGACAGTCTGTTCGCAGAGTACGGCGGGCATCCCCACCTCACCCGCCAAGCCTGCGCACGCGTCGCGGAGGAAGTACACAACCGGCAGATCGACACGGTGCCGTACCACGTGACGCTCCAGGACTTGTCGCGCGTGTACGCGTCCGCGGCCGACGGCTCGCCTGCTCGCTCAGCTTGGGAGACCTTCCTGAGCTTCGAACGCTGGTACCCAGAAGAAAGTGAGATCGTGTCTCAACTCATCCGCGACGGGAAGGCACCCGAGACTGAGTTGATCCCGCATGCCGTTGACTTCGGCATATGTGATGGTCAAGGCGGGCTCAGACTCGGCGCGCTCAACAGAGAAGCCCGTCGTGGACTGGGCTGACGACTGTGTCGATCATCTGATCGGCGGCGGAGCACTCAATCTTGTAGGCCTCGATGGATCAGGCCGCTCCCACAGTCTTCGCATGATCGCCGACGCCTTGGACCCGTCGGATTGGACGCATCTCGTCTGGAGTCCCAGCGATCTCGCCACGATGCAACGTCGAGAGATCAGCGCAGCGATCGACGTTCTCAACCACGACGACAGATATCCCGCGATTCTCATCGATGACTTCGGCGAACTCCTAATGACATCCATCGGCCCCTGGCTCGAACGGACGCTCTTCAGCCACGTGTTCGAGGCACACAGCCACGATCGCCCCTCCCTTCGATGTGTCGTCGTCACCCACCCACGAGATCACGAGATCGTGGGCCCGGGCTCTGGTCTCCGCGAGCGCGCCCGCTACGTCCACCCTCCGCCAAGAGATCCCCCGGCACAAGAGCTAGCCGACTTCGGCTGCACGAGCGCCGAGGAACTGCTCCTCCTAACCGGCCACAACAACCACCTACTCGGCGTCAGAGGCGAAACCCCAAGTGCTCGGCGGGGCCTAGCCAAGTCGAAAGCCCAAGAATGGCTACCCCGCTGGATCGGCCAACTCGACACCGGTCACCAGAGCCGGCTCGGAGCAATACTCGATCGCAGACATCCACCACAGTGGCGACACGACGATGCCGACCCCTCACTCACGCCGATCGTCGTCGCCAAACGCTCCGACGACCCACCCCGATGCGCTATCACCAACTCCATCGCGATTGAGGACCTCAGGCGACTCCTAGTAGGCCAGCCCTGGCCAGAGCGCGACCTCAAAGCCTCCGCCAACCGCTTCAGTGCTCGATGCGGCAATGATCCCACTCCGCTATGGGTGGACAACTACCTGTCAGACACAAGTCTGCTGGACTTCACGAAGCTGGTGAAGTTTCTCGAAATGATCCTGTCCAACCTCCCAAGGGTTGCCTACATCCGCGTCCTGTCGCGCAACTGGGTGGACGGTCGCCGCGTGTACGCCTCCGACATCCTGACCGCCCTCCAACAGGCGGGGATCTCGCAAGAGCACAAGAATCGTCTCCACTGGCGGCTGTACGACCAGCGGAACAATGTGAGTCTGCACCGCCGCGAACTCATTCTCAGCACGCGTCGCGCGGCGTTCAGTCTCCCGCCAGCTCGGATCGTGATCGGACAGGACCTCGCTAGCAACGAGACGGACGCCGCAGTGGCCCTTGCTAGCAGCGCC
This sequence comes from Acidimicrobiaceae bacterium, assembly GCA_009843735.1. Lineage (GTDB taxonomy): Bacteria > Actinomycetota > Acidimicrobiia > Acidimicrobiales > Aldehydirespiratoraceae > Aldehydirespirator. Next base: position 56,736 of record VYCW01000137.1, read on the forward strand.
CCAGCGTCCACGGCATGGAATAGTGGCGTCAAGGTACTTAGCGCTGGCCCCTCACAGAACTGAGCCATGACAGCGCGACGGAGCCCAAGCGGGAAGGCACCGTTGTGAGCGGGCGACCGGCGACGAGTGAGAGTCCCACGGGCGGCTGACCATGCTGGGCTACGTCCACGCCACCGGAGGGCCACCGAGGGGACATGGTGCTGCCCAGTCCTTATGGCCAAGTCGGCCCTAAGTCCGCGGATGCCGATGTTGCTGCATCACAGCCAAAGTGTCAGCGGCATCGTCGACGTGACTAGCTCCGCCTCAAGAGCGGCCTCCGCAGGCCTGCCAGAAGCGACCGCACGGCGTTGGCTATGGCAGGTGCCGGCGAACTCGCTGGCTCCATTTGGCTCAGGCGGTAATGCGACTCTTGGCACAGCTCGCCACGTGCAACCGCCGCATCAAGGGCGACTTGGAGGTCCTCAGCGGCGATGTCGAGTTCGGCGGCTAGGTCCGGAATGGTGCTGGCTATGCCGTCTTGCAGAATCGCGGTGGCGCGGCTGATGAGATCGGCGAGGGCTTCCTCTTCGGCCACCTGCTGATTGTGCGCCTCGCCGAAGGTCTCAATCGCGTGGTCCCTCAGCATCTCGATCTTTCGCCGTTGCACGAAGGCGAAGCCATAGCTGTAGAGAATCTCAGGATCCACTGGATCTGGCAGTTCACAGACCGCGTAGGCCAACAATCCCGCCGTGATGTCCGTGAGCGCGATGAGCGAGCACTGTGCCGGATCGACAAGGCCCGCGTTCGATGGTCCCGCCCAAGCCATGTTGGTGTCCCCAAGGTCTTGGATGTTCCAGGTGACTCCCATCGGGTTCGCATGGGTCCCATGCGAGGCCATCCGGTAGTAGCCGCGCCAATCATCTAGCCCGACGTGCCTTTGCAGATCCTTGAACCGTGGCGCTCGGTTGATCACCTCAGCAGCCCACCCGTAGTCGCTCAAGAATTCGGAGCCGAACTCGGCCGCCAGCTGTGCTTTGGTGTCTTCGCGTTCAGCGACCGTCCAGGCAGGTGGTTCAAGTCCAAGAGTCCCCCAGGTGCCCTCGTACTCCCTCTGCCCCCTGAGACGCTCTGCGTTGTCGTGGGCGAGATAGCGCCTGCTCAGTTGCTCGCCCTCGGCAGCCAGCAGCAGAAACACGACCCGGACCTCGTGCAGAGTCCGCCAACGCGCCAGCGCCGCGGTGGAGTACCCGCTTCGAAGCAACACCAGCACCTCGCGAGTGGTCATCACTGCTCGGGCGTGGAGCCGCACGAGCACCTCGAACTTCTCGGTTGAGCCAGTCGCAGCTGCGGGCCTCAACGAGTCGTTCACCCACTTGCCAGACTCGTAGGCCTCGTGGACCATCAGATCAGCCAGATCAAGCGCGCGACCCCACCTGGCCTCAAGGCGAGCTTCGAAGGCCGCTCGCAGTCCTGTTTCAGTGATGAGCACACGACGGGGATCAACGACCAGGGCTGTCGCCAGTTCCTCCGCGGCGCGGCGTGCGATCTCCTCGAGTTCCGCCGGTCGGCGGTGTTCGTCAGAGTCGTCGCCGAAGAGGGTGATCAGATCGGCGAAGAAGCCGTTCGGCCAGTACCTGTCGTTGCGCGTCACCAGTCCAGCTTGCCGCGCGACAACCAGCACTACCCGCGACCGTAAATGCCAGGGACTCGGCATCGGGCTCCACCCGAGTCGCCATCGACAGACTACGGCTGCGGCTTCCCCGGTTCCGCCGAAGCCGCATGCGTCTGCCCGGCAGTGATCGACGGGCTCCTGGTTTGACACTCCGAGAAGTCGACGGATCATGTAGCGGTAGAATGTCAACCTTGTGATTCAACACCGGAGTAGACGTGAGCAAGCATCCAGCGAGCGATGAGGTCGCGGCTGCGCTCGGTGCGTTCGTCGGAGGCGGCGATGGGCCCACGCACACAGCGCTGACCCGTGCCTTCTCAAGGGCCGGCTACGGATCTGTTCGACCCTATGACGCTTCAAGCCATGACTTCCGCGCCAAGCCGAACAAGGAGAACAGGATCAGAGACACGGTTGAGGCAGCCGTACGCGACCCACACCGCGCCCGCGAACTGATCGAGTCCTTGCTCGTCGAGTTCCGATCCTTCGGGTTCTTCGCCCCGGCGAAAGACCCAAGAGCCGAGACCGAGCGCCGCGCCAAGGTGCGAACCCTTCAGCGGGCGTTCGCCCGCATCGATTGGGAACTCAACGATGAAGGCGATCTTCGACCCGCAGGTGTGGGCACAGTTGGCTCCCTTGAGGGTCGACCCGCAATCGAGGATCAACTCGAAAGGCTTCGTCGAGCCTCAGATGACCCGGCCCTGTTGCTCGGTACAGCAAAGGAGATGCTGGAGTCAACAGCGAAGTACGTGCTGGAGGTCTTCAGCGTTCCCTACGGCACGCGAACGTCATTCGACGAGCTATGGCATCACGCCCGGGACCGACTAGCGCTTCTCCCCGAGCAGGTTGACACCTCGAAGCCCGGAGGATCGCAGGTTCGGGCCATGCTGGGAGCCGCGTGGACTATCGCCAAGACGACCAATGAGATCCGCAATGACGAGGGGACCGGTCACGGGCGAACATTGCCCACCGGCGTCACGCCCGAGATGGCCCTGCTAGTTGTGCGTGAGGCGTGCTCGGTCGCCGAGCTGTCCTTAGCCACCCTCGACCGAATGATGGGCCGATAGCTGCTCGGTGACCGCCGCAACTCCTCCAGTGTGGTGGCGCAACCTTCCACGGCCGGGCGACGAGATGACTGCAAGGGTCACAGCATCCTGCGGTTGACACCCTTCCTCACTGCTCCATCCGCAATGTCAAGTACCGGTACCCGTGTTACGGGTTGGCTCCGGTAGCTGTGTTACAC
>VYCW01000091.1:0-16912 GCA_009843735.1 Acidimicrobiaceae bacterium
GGCCGACCTGGCCCATGATCTACCGGGTGTCGTCGGCCCACGAGGAGGGCGGCGATCGCGACTACGCCATCAACACCACCTCCTTCCTCGGCGACGGGAACGGCAACCTGGCCGCGCTGGCCACCGTGCGGGTAGAACAGACCATCACCGACGGGCGGATGAGCTTCGACCCGGTCCCGGGAACCGAGCAGGAGATCGGTGCCGATCTTGTGCTGCTGGCCATGGGCTTCGTAGGTCCTGAGCAGGGCCCGCTCATTGAGCAGTTCGGGGTGGAGCTCGACGGTCGGGGCAACGTGGCCCGCGACGAGCGGTGGGCCACCAACGTCGACGGGGTCTACGTGTGCGGCGACATGGGGCGGGGCCAGAGCCTGATCGTGTGGGCCATCGCCGAGGGCCGGGCCTGCGCGGCCGCGGTGGACGCCGACCTGACCGGGGCCACCGAGTTGCCCGCGGTGGTCACTCCCGCCTCGATGCCGTTGAGGTAACGCGCTCTTACGGCCGCTGGTGGTTTGTTCCGGCCGGCGGGTCCTGTCGCCGAGCTCCGTCGCCACCCCCCGGCCTGGCGGTTCAGCAGCGGCCGTAGAGGGTGCGGCCTCCTACTGTCTCGAGGGCGCAGAACGAGGACTCGACCACCGCGGCGGCTCTCGGGTCGCCGTCCTCGACCGAGGTATTGGGCTCGGACCAGTCGTCGAACTTGTCCGTAAGGATGAGCCAGTCGGACGATGCGACATCGTCGGCGAGCTGGCCGCCCTCGCGGTTGGCTAGGCCCGGGTTCATCTGGAGGTGGTACGACCCGGGCTCGTAGTCGGGCATCAGGTGGTAGAGGTAGGTTTCGGAGTAGTTGGTGCGAGCCAGCGTCTCCGGTCCGGCGAACACCCGGTCTGCCGGCGAGCCGACGGTGTCCAGCGCGGCCAGGATGCGCTCGATGTCAGCACCCTCCTGACGGTTGTCGACCGGGATCGTGCGTCCCGCGTGGCTGACGACGATGCTCTCGGGACGGTCCAGGAACGTCCGGTAGCCGGCCCGGCCGACGTGGTGTGGCGCGACGGCGATCAGACCGGCCAGGACCAGTACCGCCGCCAGGACACCGCCGACGGCTCGCCACCGGACACGGCAAGCGATGGCGGCGACCAGAGCCGGCAGGATGAGCACGGCCACGAATCTGACGTGGTTGTGGCTGGGTCGCTGCAGCAGTTGGGGGAGTGTTCCGGCGGCGAACAGCGCCAGGGCCAGGAGCGGGCCGTTGCGGGCTCGCCAGGCGAGCCAGACCGTTGTCGCCGAGGCCAGCAGCACGATCCAGAAGAGCGCCGCCAACTGCGCGGCGTGATCGAGTCCGAACAGGGTCTCCTGGCCCTGCATCGGGTCCAGCCGGGCGAAATGCTCCGCGCTGTCGGTCCAACTGGGCGGCACCGGGAGCCGGCGCCCGGACCGCAGCCTCAGGACGGGGTCGACGAACATGCCCCGGACGACGGCCGAAGGGCCGGCGGTCAGCAGGTGGGCCGCGTAGCCGGCGACCGCCACCGACAGCCCGGCCGCGAACCGCTTGGTTGGGGCACGACCGGCGGCATGGAGCAGCGGGCCGAGGCCGAGGGCCAGAGCAAGGACCAGGTCAGCGCGGAACAGCAGCGCGACCCCGGCCAGGGCCCCGGCGGCAAGCCAGCGCCGGCGGCTCTCGCCGGCATCCAGAGCCAGAGCGAGGCTGGCGGCGCCGAAGGCGATAGCACCGATCCACGAGTACGCCATCAGTCCGAAGGGTGCGATGATCGCCCAGGCGAGGGCGGTCGCACCGGTCGCGACGCCCCATCCCCAGCGGCGGGTGATCCGGTGAACGGCCCACAGCAGCAGCAGCCGGTACGCCAGGCCGACGGCCCGCTCGACCGCGACCGACGCGCCGACGACCAGGAATGCGGCTGCGGCCGCCCAGAGGTCGGCGGGACCGTAGAGAGTCTCGAAGTCGCCGTGCGGGGTCATGCCCTCCAGCACCAGCTCGCCCCCGACGAGGATCAGTGCCTCCTCCATCGTCTTGGCGTCGAACCGCATCATCGTGGGCAGCGGCATCACGACTGCGACCAGCAGCGCCAGCGCCGACAGGGGCCGGCGGTACCGGTGGGCGAGACCGGCCCCGGTCTCCAGCAAGCGCTGCCGGCTCATGTTCGCCGCGACGCGGCTGAGGCGGAACGCTCGGGCCAGGCCCGGGCGACAGTGACGGCGTAGTCGGCCGCCAGAGCGAGTATGGCGACCATTCCCAGGATGTGGACCGACTCGAACCGGGTCGGCCACGAGAAGTCCGGCGGGTAGCGGAACCGGTACTGCTGGACCAGCACGAACAGGGCGGCGCATCCGAGAGACAGGGCCGAGACCATCGGCGCGAGCCACCGCAGGCGTCTGCGGTGCAGTGCCAGCACGACCACCACGCCCGCGACCGGCGCCAGCACCTGCCAGTCGTGCAGGCTCAGCGCGGCCAGCGCGGTCACTGCTAAGGCCGCCACACCAGAAGCGGCAGTGGACGGCGGAGGGGAGGACTCCGTCTGCCAGGGCAGGCGCAGCATCGGAAGGCGGGGCTCCGGCCGGGCCCGGGCCGGTCCGGGCCGGTCGGGCCTGCCCCTCCAAGCGATCAGAATGGCAGCGGCCACAGCCAGCACCGACAGGCGCAGCGCCCAGTCCACCAGCCTCTGGGGCGTCCAGCGCAACTCCACCACCGCGCCCTCGCCAGCGGGCAGCAGCCAGGCGTTGGCGAAGCCGTCGATCACCGTCGGCGGTCCCAGGTCGGTCCCGTCGACGGTGGCATGCCAGCCCCGGTTGTGGCTCTGGCCCAGCACCAGCCAGCGGTCACTGCCACCGGGGGGCACCCGCACGGTGTACGCGGTGTCGCTGTGGCGCACCGCGTCCACATCGTCGACGCCGTCGGTGGGCGGCGGGTCCAGCCGCGGGCCCTCCAGCACGAGCTGATCGATGTCGAAGCCGGTGCGCGATCCGGGCGCGGTCACGATCAGGCTCTCGGGAGGCCCCACGGCGACGGGGTCACAACCCTCGACCCTCAACTCCCGCCGGGCCAGCGCGTCGGCGGCTGTGCCTGTGATTCGCACCGCTACGTCCTGCCCGTCGACCGACACGAGCCCGTCGACGCAGCCGGTGTCGATGTCGGCGGCCGGGTCGAGGCGGGACGCGTCGCCCACGCGCACCTCGGCCACCGATACGGGAAGGGCCACGAACCCGTTGCTGTACCACTCCCGCGTCATCCGCTCGTCGGCCTCGTCGAAAGTGATCCGCACGCTGGCGCCGGTCATGGGCATCGTCACCGCGGCCGTGACCGTGCTGCCGGGCTCCGCTCCGACCGCGGCGGACGACAGGTCGAGTTCGAGGTAGCCGACCTCGTAGCCGTCCACGAGCACTTCCACGGCCTTGGGGGTGGAATGCAGCTCGTCGACGACGAAGTCGATCTCGATGACGCCCGGGTCGAATGGCGCAGCGCGGTTCAGCTCGAGCCACTGGCCTGCCTGGGGTCCGAAGCGGCCGGTCCACGCCGTCGCCGGGTCGCCGTCGAGCACGGCCGAGGCCCGGCTGGGCAGGTTCCCGGCGAGGTGGCCCGACGAGGTGGCCGACACCGCGCCCGCGGCGTCCAACCCGACCAGAGAGTCGATCAGCCCTGCGGGAGCGGTGGCCGCCAGCCGGGCCGTGCCCGAGAGCTCCACCTCGATGCCTGCGGGCAGCGGAACGGCCCGAACCAACTGCAGCTCAGGGTCGGTCCGCACCGGCTCGCGGGGGTTGGACCGCTCCCGGGTGAGGACCACGGTCACGCTGTGGTCGTCAAGGTCGTCGCCGATGCGGTCGAGCAGCCCCCGCGGCGTGCGTATCACCTCCAGCACCGGGCCGAGGCCCAGGTCGACCTCCGCGAAACCGACCGGGGCTACTCCGGCGTAGTTGATCCGGCCGCCGATGCTGGTGCCGGTGATCTCGATCTCGATCTCCGACGCGGTGCGCCCGAACGGGATCGGCTGGCCCTCCGGCGACCGTGACCGGCCGTCCAGGTCGACGGTGGCGAGGTGGCGCCCGTCGACGCGGATCGCGATCTCCGTGATGTGGCGGTCGACCTCGGTTGTTGGGCGCTCGGAGCCCCGGAGGGCCTGCACCAGGCGCACCGTCTCCACAAAGGCTGGTTCGGCCAGAGTGAGCCGGAGCCTCTCGCCGCGGGCCTCGCTGAACGCGGCGACCGACCAGGCCGTCTCGAGGGAGCCGTCCAGTGCGTTGTAGGGCCGGTCGTCGTTGGTGTAGCTCACCGGGTTGCCGTAGGCGCTGGCGTGGGCTGCGAGCGGGCCGCGCTGCTCGCTCACGGTGCGGACGTCGTCGGCTGCGCCGATGTGGGCCTCGACCGCGCCGTAGTCGAAGACGTCCATGCGGCTGTCGGTCTCGTCGTGCTCGAGGGGCAGCTCGGAGGCCTGCTCGGTGTGGCCCCGGTTCTCGCGCAGCATCCCCCAGCGCTGGGCCCGCCTCCGGTTGGTGTCGGTCACCAGTATGTGGGCGGGATGCGAGAGCACGGTGTCGGCGAGAGCCGGATCGGCGACGATGTCCGCGGCGTACACGAGCGGCCGGTCGAGTTCGAGCACTCCCGCGCCGGCCGCGGTGACGATCCCGTCGGCGTCGCCCACCAGGACGGTGGCCCCGGCGACGGGTCGGGTGCGAACCACCGGCAGCGGATCGGCGACCGCGAACCGGGTGACCGGCGCCGGGTGCGCGGCATCGACCGGCCGGGCCAGGTGGATCTCGTCGATCATGGTCTGCTCCGGCCCGGCCACGTTCGACACCGGGGCGCCGAACGCCTCGGCGTGCAGCAGGCCCGGGGCCCGGCTCAGGAACTCAGCGGTCTCCACCGGTCTCGGGGTGCGGTACCGCTCGAAGATCAGGTCGGCGCGGTGCACGACATCGCCCACCGACATGAGGCGAGCCACCGGCGCCACGCTGACGGGGTCGAGCGTGTCCTCCTGGAGCCGGCGGTCGAACGCTGCCAGCAGCGACGCCGACTTCGGCGAGCCGAAGGGCACCAGCTCGCGGGCCACATATCCCCGCTCGATCAGACCCGGCGTGATCGGGTCCACCGTGTTGCCCCAGCGGTAGGAGGCGAAGTCGGACCCGGGGATCTCCCACACCCGCGTCCCGCCGTCGGGCCCGCCGTCGACGTCGAGGGCCGCGGCCGCCTCCAGCCAGTAGCCGGGCAGCTCCTCGGGCCGGTTGAGATGCTCCTCGATCATGTCGATCCGCCACATGGCGGGGTTGTTGAGGACCACCCCAATGAGCACCAGGACTCCGGCCACGGCGCCCAGGCGGGGCAGCCGCCTACCGATGGCGTTGACTCCCGCTCCCAGCAGGACCGCCACCGCCAGCGCCACCAGCGGCCCGGCGCGGGGAAGTGAGCGCATGGCCAGTCCGGGTCCACTGCGGGAGAGCCGCTCAAACGCCGCACCAAGCAGCGACGGGTCCGTGGGCGGGTGGAACCCCACCGCCACCAGAGCGCCGACCGCGGCCAGGAGCACGAAGTAGCTCCGGTAACGCCAGCGCACCAGTGCAGCCGAGCCCAACGCCAGCGTGGCCAGGCCGAAGCTGACGAAGATCAGCCAACCTCCCTGCGTGAAGGCGACGCTCGGCTCGATCCAGGCGCCGAGCTTGTCGTTGCCGTAGAAGAACCAGTAGCCGAGGCTGCGCAGTACCTCGGGCGCGGTGGAGGCCACCGCCACCAGTTCCCGAGTCTCGGTGTAGCGGAGCACGTTCAGGCTGTAACCGCCCTGCAGGATGAGCCCGGCCATCCACCACAGCGACACCCCGACGGTGAGAACGCCGATACGGGCCGCGGTGGTCAGCGCCCGGCGCGGTCCGATGCTGTGGTCGGTGACCGCGGCATGGATGAGCCACAGCACCGGACCCAGTCCGGCGAGCACCAGGCTGGTGGCGTTGACGCTCCCCACCGTGACGACGGTGAGCGCGAACAGCGCCGGGTGGCGCCAGCCGCCGGTGCGGGCCGCGCGAACGGTCAGTCCGATCATCCAGCCCAGCCCGGCCCACGGCAGCAGCACCGCCGAGATTCGGGCCGAGTAGTGGAGAGCGTAGGGGCTCAGCTCGTAGGCGAGCATGGCGATCAGCAGGCCCCGGCCGTCGAAGCCGAGGGTGCGCAGCAGGTAGCGAACGCCGAGCCCGGCCCCGAACAGCAGCGTGCCGACCCACAGGCGCTGGGCCACCCAGTCGGGGGCGCCCAGGGCCTCGAAGAACCAGTAGAAGGGACCCATCGGCCACAGGAAGCCGATGTTCTGATGGGTGACCGTTCCCAGCGCCCGGTCGGCGTCCCACAGCACGCCGGCCTGGCTCAGGAGCCGGCTCGGATCGAGATAGAGGTAGACCTTGGTGTCGGCGCCCACCAGCCCCGGGCTGGAGGCCAGGAGCGGTCCGTAGGCGACCGCGGCGGCCACGGCCACCGTCCAGCCGTGCTGGTGGCGCCACCACGCCGAGAACCGGCGCCGGACAGAGGCGGCGAATGTCACCGCCCGGGCGCCCAATGTCATCGAGAGTCCGGCGTCATCGGGTGGGGCGGCGGACCTCGCCGGCCAGCACGGCCAGCGTGTCGTGGGCGGTTCGTTCCCAGGTCAGGCTGGACGCCCGGGCCCTGGCCGCGTCGCCCAGGCGGGCGCGGTGCGCCGGGTCGTTGATGATCCTCGCCAGGGCATCGACGAAGTCGCCGTCGCGGGCGGCCAGGTGGCCGGTCTCGCCGTCGCTGACGGCGTCGGCGTGGCCCGGTATGTCCGAGACGACGGCGGGGGTTCCGCAGGCGGCCGCCTCGGTGATGGTCATGCCCCAGCCCTCGGCGGAGGAGGCGCTGACCAGCACCCACGCCCGCTGGTACAGCGAGGCCAGCGCGGCGTCGTCGACGTGGCCGGCCAGCTCGCACCAGGCCTCGGCGTCCAGCGCGGACACCAGGCTCGCCAGCCGGTCCTTCTCAGTGCCCGAGCCTGCGATCACCAGCCGGGCCGGAGCGTGCTCCCGGAGTCTGGCGACCGCCCGGATCACCCGGTCGAACTGCTTGGCGGAGGTGAGCCGGCCCACGGCCACCAGCAGCGGCTCCGGGTCCCGGGCCCGGGGGTTCGGCACGAACCGGTCGTCGATCCCGGGCGGCACGACGTGGACACGTTCGGGCCGGAGGCGGAATGCGTCCACCAGCTGGCGGCGCACCGACTCCGACAGGGTCACCACCGGGGTGCTGCGGTACAGCCGGGGCGCGAGGTCACGCTCGAACACCCGGCCCGCGGCGGCCCGGCCGCGGGGCAGCACCCGGTCCCAGAGCTCGGTGTGGGGCTGGTGCACCCAGGCGGTGCGGGGGCGGTGGGCCCACACCGGCGACAGGAACGGCATGCCGTTCCAGATCTCGACGAGCCCGTCCCTGGCGCCGTGGCCGCCTGCCAACTCGGCCAAAACGGCTCGGGGGAAGACCATGTACCGCCCGCCCCGGCGGATCACCCGGTAGCCGGACCGTACGGCCACCGACGGTGAACCGGCCGAGAACGAGGTCCGCATCGTCACATCGATGCCGGCCTCGGCCCACAGGCGGGCGACGCGGTCGGCGTGGAGCTCGGAGCCGCCGGCCTCGATGTCGTCGAGATCGCGCCAGGCGAGCACATGGATGCGGCGCAGCCCGGCCTCGGCGGCCAGATCGCCGATCTTGGCCACAGTCGCCACGGCGCCGGATGGTAGTTGGCCCGCTAGCCGGGCTGGGGCGACGGCGCGGGGGCTGAGGCTTCGTCGAGCTCCTCGTGGTACTCCGACTCGACGTTGACGCTCCACACGTCGTGGGCCGTGCCCAGCACGATGTTCTCCACCGCGAGCATGGCGGTGAACATGGAGTGGTCCTGGTTGTTGTAGCGGTGCATGCCGTTGCGCCCGACCGGCCAGACGTTGGAAACGTTGGCCTCGAGCCAGGATCTGAGCACCTCGACGTGGCTCTGGTAGCCCCGGGAGTACATCGGGTAGGCCTTGGGCATCCGGACCACCCACCCGTCGGCCACCGCGCCGGCGGGAACCAGGCCCAGCGTCTCCAGCTCGCGGGACGCGAGCGACACCAGCTCCTCGTCGGGCGCGGTCCACAGGTCGTCTCCCTCGAACACGAAGTACTCGAGACCCAGGCAGGTCATGTCGGCGTCGGGCACCATGTGCGGCGACCACGACCGGAAGTTCTGCACCCGGCCCACCCGCACGTCGGGGGAGTGGATGTAGATCCAGTTGTCGGTGAAGGCCGCATCGGCCGGCACGGCCAGCGCGACGGTCAGGAAGTCCCTGAAGGTGAGGCCCCTGGCCGCCTCCAGCACCTCCGGCGGGGGCGCGGGGTCCATCGACTCCACCAGCAGCGGGAGCGGCATCGACGAGATCACGCTGCTGCACTCGATCTCCACGTCGCGGTCGCCGGTCCGGGCGACCACCGACACCGCCCGACCGCCGCGGTGGCGCACCGCGGTGACCGGGTGCTCCATGAGCAACGGCACGCCGCGGGCCTGCACGAGGCCGGCGCACGTCTCCCACATCATCCCCGGGCCGTGGCGGGGGTATTCGAAGGAGTCGATGAGGCTCGTGATCGACGTGGCCCGGCGGCGTGGCAGCAGGGCGTTGGTGACCGCCCTCATCAGGTTGAGGTTCTTGATGCGCTGGGCCGCCCAGTCGGCCTGGATCTCGGTGGCGGGGACGCCCCACACCTTCTCGGTGTAGGTCTTGAAGAAGGTCCGGTAGAGGCGCCATCCGAACTGGGCTGCCATGTAGCCCTCGAAGGAGCTCTGGTCTTTGGGCGGCCGCAGCCGGGCCCATGCGTATGAGGCCGCGCAGCGGGCGGCCTCGACCGGGCCGAGGTTCGACAGGGCGTTGCGTATGTTCAGCGGGTAGTCGTAGAACTTCCCGCCGTAGTAGATGCGGCTCAACCGGGGCCGCACCAGGAAGTCCTCGGAGCCCAGGATCTCGTGCCACAGGTCCCGCACCGCACCGACCTTGGTGAAGAACCGGTGCCCGCCGATGTCGAAGCGCCATCCGTCGCGCTGCACCGTCTGGGAGATGCCGCCGAGCTCGGCGGTGGCCTCCACCACGGTGCTGGTAACGCCGTGCTTGGCGAACTGGTAGGCCGCGGTCAGCCCGGCCGGTCCGGCGCCGATGATCACCGGCCCGGCTTCCGTTGCGTTGTCACTGACCATCTGCGGCCTGAGTGTAGGGGCCGGAGTGTTGCCGGGGCCGGGACGCGACGGAGCCCCGAGTAGCCTCGCGACCTGCGCCGCTCAACTTCTCGGGGCTCCGAGAGCGCCTTACCACCGACCGCATCCTCCCGGCGGAGTCTGCGGTACTCCGGGGCCCATTCCCGTATCCGGTCCTGTGCCCTGACCCCCGCCCCGGACGGCTCCGTGGCGTGAATCCGAATCCTCCGGTGGTGCCCGTCGGCACCGCACCTGGCTCCGGCTCCGCTCCTATCCCCGTCGGGATCGGATTCGATTCCGATGCCTGTGCGACACCCTCACCTGGAGGCGGTTTCCGGTGACTCCCTCTCGCACCCGGCGGTGTGTTCGGTTGTCACCGGGCTTCCCGGTGAGGCGATCCTCCTTCGGCTTTGCGGTTGTCCTCCCCCGTCGGGGATTCCTACCGCTCACCCGGAGCAGAACCTCCGTGTCCCCGGCTGACCCACCTGCTCCCTAGGGAACTGGCCTGGTTGGCTGGGTGTCCTCTGCGGACCGCTCCATTGACTCCGCTCCGCTGCTTCGGGCCGAGACCCTCTGCTGTGGTTTGGTGTCGCTATCGCTGCTCACTTCGGACGGTGGGCATCATGGGGGGTCTTAACCAGGTTGTCAACCCGAATTCGCGAAATCCCCACCAAAATCCCGAGCATCGGCGAGAAATCCCCAGCCAGTGCCCAGTTATGCACAGCTCGACCACAATTCGGGGCGCTCCGGACGCCCCAGAATGCCCGTCACTGGGTCCAGTGGCCGCGGTCGATCATCACCTGGCGCAACACCGCGGGCCGGTCGGTCATGATGCCGTCGACGCCCATGTCCAGCAGGCGGTGCATCTCCGCGGGCTCGTCGATGGTCCAGACGTGGACGGCGATGCCGTGGCGGTGGGCCGCCGAGACCACGGCGGGCCGCACGACCGTCAGGCCCTTGGAGCGCACCGGGACCTGGGCGGCGTGGAAGTCCAGCGACCCCGGTGCTGGGAGCCGGGCCGACGCGGCCAGCAGCCGGGCGATGCCCCGCGGGCCGGCGCCGACGCACAGTCTCTCGCCGATCCGGTCGCGCACCCGCTGCGTGCGGCGGTCCGAGAACGAGCAGACGCACACCCGCTCGACCGAACCGAGGCGCTGGAGGACTTCGACGAGGGGCTCGACCGCGGCGTCGCTCTTGGGGTCGATGTTGATCCTGGTGTCGGGCAGTTCCTCGAGGAGCTCGTCGAGGCGCAGGATCGGGTCGGTGCCGGCCACCCGGGCCTGCTGGAGGTCGCTCCAGGCCAGTTCCTCGACGACGCCCCGGCTGTCGGTGACCCGGTCGAGGGCGTCGTCGTGGAACGCCACCGCCACCCCGTCGGAGGTGGCGTGGACATCGGTCTCCACGTGGGTGTAGCCCAGCTCGACGGCGTGGCGGAAGGCTCGCAGCGTGTTCTCGGGGAACTCCTCGGCCCCGCCCCGGTGGGCGAAGGCGATGGGCCCGTCCACGTCCAGGTACGGGTGGCGCGCCATGGGTGCACCGTAGTGGGCGCATAGCAAAGGCAGGCAGTCATCCACAGGCGTCCACCGCCGGCGGTAGCATTTCGGAAATGCAGCGCCGCACGAAGATCGTCGCCACCATCGGTCCGGCCAGCGAGGACGAGTCCACGCTGCGCGACATGATGGCCGCCGGAATGGACGTGGCCCGCATCGGGCTGGCCCACGGGACGCTCGACGAGGCCATCGAGCGCTACCGGCGCATCCGCTCGGTCTCCGAGCAGGAGGGCCGACCGGTGGGGATCCTGGTGGACCTTCCGGGACCCAAGGTACGGGCCGCCAGCTTCGGCGAGGACTCCGTGCGGTTCCACTCCGACAGCATCGTCGAGCTGGTGGTCGGCAGCGACCGCTCGACCGACAGCGTCGTGGAGGTGGACTACGAGGGCCTGATGGACGACGTGCTGGTGGGGGACACCCTCGACGTGGGCGACGGGCGGGTGGTGCTCGACGTCATCGACAAGGGCGGCGACCGCCTCAAGGTCCGCGTCATCCACGGCGGCGTCCTGTCGGGCTGCCCCGGCGTGCACATCCCCGCCGACCGGCTGCGGATGTCCACGCCGACCCCCAGCGACTTCGTGGCGCTCGACGCCTTCATCGAACTCGGCGTGGACATGGTGGCCATATCGTTCGTGCGCTCCGCCCACGACATCCGGCGGGTCGGCACCGAGCCCCATCCCCGGGGCCCGCTGCTGATCGCCAAGATCGAGACCAGGGCAGCAGTGCAGAACCTGGCCGGCATCATCGACACCGCCGGAGCGATCATGGTGGCCCGCGGCGACCTCGGCAGCGAGTGCAGCATCGAGGAGCTGCCCCACCTCCAGAAGCAGATCATCCAGCAGTGCATCGCCGGCGGCCGGCCGGTCATCACCGCCACTCAGATGCTCGACTCGATGGTGTCGCGCCCGGCGCCGACCCGGGCCGAGGCCAGCGACGTCGCCAACGCGGTGTTCGACGGATCCTCGGCGCTGATGCTTTCGGGCGAGACCGCCATAGGCATCGACCCCCCCAACGTGGTGCGCACCATGGACCGGATCGCGCAGCGGGCCGACGAGGAGTTCAACTACGAGCTGTGGGCCGAGCGCCTGGCCGAGCTCCGCATGACCGACAACACCACCCACGATGCGGCCTCCATCACCGACGCCATGACCATGGCGGCGTGGCGGGCCGCCGACAGTCTGGGCATCTCGACCATCCTGGCCATCTCCGGCACCGGCTTCACGGTCAGGTCCATGGCCCGGTTCCGGCCCCAGGCCCGCATCATCGGCATGTCGCACAACGAGCGCACCGTGCAGCAGCTCACGATGAGCTGGGGCACCACCCCGGTGCTGGTCAAGGACCGGGGCTCCAATGACGACATGGTGCGTCAGGCGGTGGAGGTGGCCCGCGACCGGGACTTCGTGCGCTCCGGCGAGATCGTCGCAGTGCTGGCCGGCTCCGACAACCGGTCCCGCAGCGCCAACGTGCTGCGCCTAGAGCGCGTTCCCTAACCGCAGTTGGGGTTGGCGCTGGCGGGGACGTCGACCTCCTGGCCGAACAGCTTGCACGAGCAGGTGTCCACGCAGTCCTGAAGGTCGGCCCGCTGGAGCCACAGGCTCGCGGCCAGCGCCCCGATGAGCGCGACCAGCACCAAGCGCAGCAGGAGCCTGCGCACTACGCGCCACACCAGGGCCGCGCCGACGGCCAGAACCACCATCGCGACGACGATGATCTGCTGCAACGACTCGGCGTCGACCCAGTCTCCTATCACCGGCGCGCAGGGTACCGGTAGCCTCAGCGGCGATGAGTGACGCTCCCGTTCCCCTGCTTTCTCACGGCCCGCCCGAGACGGTCCTGGAGCCCGAGCCCTCCGAAGTGCGGGCTGCGCTGGCCGCCGCGGCCGAAAGCGACGACCCGGTCGGCGCCGTGGGCGCGGCCTGCGTCCGCTGGCCGCTCAGCCTGGAGGCCTGGGCCGCCCTGGGCGAGGCCCTGGAAGCGAGCGGTGCCGTCCCGGCGCTGGCCTACTCGGCCTTCCGAACTGGCTACCACCGCGGCCTGGACCGTCTACGGGCCAGCGGCTGGCGGGGCTCCGGCTACGTCCGCTGGGTCCACGAGTCCAACCGCGGCTTCCTGCGGGCCCTGAGCGGGCTGCAGCGCGTCGCCGCCAGAATCGGTGAGACCGGCGAGGCCGAGCGCTGCGCGGTGTTCCTGATGCAGCTCGACCCTGGCTGGCCGCCGCCGGACGCAGTGGCAGGCCCGGACGCTGAGGTCTGAGCGCGGTAGGAGCGGGGGAGTCCGTGGCCGAGGCCGTGCGCTGTCTGGGTGCGGTGCTTGCGGGCGGCGCCAGTTCGAGGATGGGCATGGACAAGGCCTTCATCGAGATCGGCGGTGTGCCGATGGTGGTGCGGGCCGTGGAGGCACTGCGGGCCGCGGGAGCCGCGCCCGTGCTGGTGGTGGGCGGCGACGCCGTCCGCGTGAACGGCCTAGGTCTCGACGCCTTGGGCGACCTGTTTCCGGGTGAGGGCCCGCTGGGAGGAGTGATCACCGCCCTCAGGGCCCTCGACTTGCACAGCGACGCCCTTGACGCGGTAGTGACCATGCCCTGCGACGTGATCTTGCCCGACGCGGCCGCAGTGCGCCGCGTTCTGGCTGGACTAGCGGCCGCCGCCGACTCCGCTGACGGCTCGGCCGCCGCCGACCTCATCGTCCCGATTGGCGCCGGGGTTCCCCAGTGGGCCCATGCCGCCTGGCGGCGCCGCTGCCTGGGACCGCTGACCGAAGCGTTCGATAGGGGAGTGAGGGCGCTCCACGCAGTCGCCCGGCAGTTGCACGCGGTGGAGGTGGAGGTGCCGGGTGAGGGCTGGTTCCGCGACGCCGACCGGCCCGAGGACCTTCCCGCAGGAGGCCGGGCCTGACCGCGACACAGCCAGGTACCGGCGTCGCACTACGATTGCGGGTTACCCCACCAAAGAGGCAGGCATGGACGCCGCTGAGATTCCTGAGATCGATATCGACGAGCTCGACCGCAGGCGAGCCGCGGGCGCTGCCGTCTTCGATGTGCGCGAGCCCGACGAGTACGAGGAGGTCCGCATACCCGGCGCCGTGCTGGTGCCGCTGGCGACGGTCCCCGAGGCGGTCGAGGACTTCCGGGCCGCAGCCGCGGGCCGGGCAGTGTGCGTGGTGTGCGCCGTGGGGGGGCGAAGCGGCCAAGCCGTCGGGTTCCTGCGAGCCCTCGGCGTCGACGCGGTGAACGTCGCCGGCGGCACCAAGGCCTGGCACGAGTCGGGCAAGCCGGTCGAGACGGGCCCCGTGCCGGCTTGAGAGGCCGAGCAGGAGCGGTGGGGAACTACCGCTACATCGACTCCGACGCCGGGCTGCGAACCGCGGTGGCCGCGCTCCGCGGCGAGCCCAGTTACGCCCTCGACACCGAGTTCCACCGTGAGCGCACCTACCGCCCTGAGGCCGCCCTGATCCAGGTCGCCTGGCCCGGTGACCTGGTGCTGATCGATCCTCTGGCCGTCGATGTCCGCCCGTTGTCGGAGGTGCTCTCCGGGAACGGGCTCATGGTGGCCCATGCCGCCGGTCAGGACCTGGAGGTCCTCGAGCACTGCTGCGGGACGGTCCCGGAGCGGATCTTCGACACCCAGATCGCGGCCGGGTTCCTCGGCCACGGCACGCCTGCGCTGTCGTCGCTGTATGAGAGCGAGATCGGCTGGCGGCCCCCCAAGGCCGACCGGCTCACCGATTGGCTGGTGCGGCCGCTCAAGACCTCGCAACTCGAGTACGCGGCCAGCGACGTCATGCACCTGCTCGACATCCATGATCGGCTGTCGTCACGGCTGCAAGAGCTGGGCCGGCTCGGCTGGGCCGAGGCCGAATTCGATCTGTTGCTGGAGCGAAGCCGCCGCATCCAGCGACCCGAGGACGCCTGGACCAGGCTCAAGGACGTCCGGCACCTGAGGCGCCGCGATCTGCCGGTGGTGCGATCGGTGGCGATGTGGCGCGAGCTGAGGGCGGCCCGGGTCAACCAGCCCGTCCGTCATGTTCTTCCCGACATGGCCGTCGTCTCGATCGCCAGGTCCGCACCCCGCACGATCGAAGACCTGGCCGCGGTGCGGGGGGTGGGCGAGGGGATGGCCCGCGGCCGGTTGGGGCCGGCCATCCTCAAGGCTGTCGCTGACGGGCTCGCCTCGGACTGGCGACCGCCTCCGGCACCCCGGAGGCGCTCCGATCAAGCCGACCGCCTCCGTCCCGCGGTGGGCCTGGTCACCTCCTGGGTGGGCCAGCTCGCCCGGGAGCGCATGATCGAGCCCTCGCTGCTGGCCACACGCGCCGACATCGAAGCCCTGATCCGCGGAGACGCCGACGCCCGGCTGTCGACGGGATGGAGATCCGACATCGTGGGTGAGCCGATACGGCGACTTGTCGACGGCGAGGCCGCGCTGGCCTTCGACGACGGCAAGCTCGTGCTGGAGGAGCGCAGCGGCCGACCGGTCGTTTGATCGTTGACCTGGAGGAGAGGCGTGTGCGTGGGCCGGTCGCAGGTCTCCGATACACTTCCGGACGCTGCGAAATCGTCAAACCGGGAGTTGGGACCGTGAAGAAGGGTCGACACCGAAGGTATGAGGAAGCCCGCAAGTTCAAGCGCTCGCAGGTGGATGACCTCCAGGGTCTGATCGAATCGTTCAACGAACCGGACGACTACGTGAAGCCCGAGCACGCATCTTGGGCCGAGGAGTTCGAGGACGAGGAGCTGGCCGAGGCGGAGTTGGCGACTGACGACGACTGACGCCCGCTGCCTCCGGTACTCGCTGGAGTCAGCCGCTCGGGCTGGTCATCCCTCGGTCTCGTCCAGAATCTCGCCGAGGCGTACGACGTCGTCCTCGGTGACGACGCCGATGAAGTTGCCGGCGTTGTCGGTCACCGCCAGGACCTCGATGTCGGCGCCCTCCATGGCGACCACCGCGTCGCGCACCGTCCACGACGGGGAGCCGGCCGGCAGGTCCGTCGCCATCATCGACTCCACCGAGGTGGTCTCCCATTCGTCCCTGCTCACCGACGAGAGCCTTGAGAGCTCGGCCATTCCCAGGTACTGGCTCCCCGACACCACCGGCACCACCCGCTCACGGCGGCCGAGGACGTGCATATACACGAACTCCGACACGGTGGCGTCGGGCGGGACGGTCAGGACGTCGGTGGTGAGTATGGAGCTGAGGGGCAGGGTGAAGCGCTGCTCGAGGTGGCCCATCCGCTTGGACCGCTGGTACTCGGCCACCGACGACGGGCCTCCCACCACCTGGCTCACGGCGGCGGCCACCAGCGCGGGCACCACGAACGCGGCCGCTCCGGTGGACTCGGCCACGAACATCACCGCCGCGATGGGGGCCCGGTACCCGGCCCCGAGGAAGGCGGCCAGGCCCAGGGTGGCGTAGAGGCCGGTGGACTCCGCGTCCAGGGCCACCCCGACGAACTGTCCCACGATCACGCCCAGGGTCGCCAGCGGGATGAACAGTCCCCCGACCCCGTCGCCCAGGATCGTGGCCAGCGTGGCCGCGATCCGTACCCCGAACAGCAGCGCTATCAGCCCCAGGGCGTCCTGCTGCACCACCCACTCCATGGCCTTGATGCCGGGGCCGAGGCTGAGGACCTCGTCGAAGGCGGCATCGGCCAGAAGCACCAGCCCGGCCATGACCGCAGCCGCCGCGAGGGCCCGCCTCGGCCAGGAGATCGTGTGGGTGGCGTGCTTGGCCCGACGCACCAGCCAGGCGAAGCCCCGGCCGCCGAGCCCGGCCGCGACCCCGAGGATGAGCGCTCCCAGCAGATCGCCGATCTCGACATCCAGCACCGAGCCGCCACCGGCGCCGATCCCGCCCTCGCCGAGGAACGGAACCACCGGGGTGCTGCCAACGAGGAAGACGAAGGTCACGTAGCTGGCCGCGGACGCGATGAGCGACGGCAGCAGCGCCTGGGGGGTCACGTCGTCGCGGTAGGGGGCCTCGATGGCGAAGATCACCCCGGTGGCCGGTGTCTTGAACACCGCGGCCACCCCGGCTGCGGCCCCGGCGGTGAGCAGTATCCGGGCCTCGTCGCGCCGGAAGAAGCGCCCCAGGCGCTCGTGCACGAACAGCCCGGTTGAGGACCCGGCGTAGATCGACGGGCCCTCCAGGCCCACCGCGC